>JAKEFB010000147.1 GCA_022616275.1 Chloroflexota bacterium | reverse complement strand
GGCGACACCAACAACGACGGCAGCGCCACTGCGCCCGCCCCCGGCAACTGGGGCCAGATCCAATTCTACGGCGACAGCAGCGGCAACGTCCTCGACCACTGTGTCGTCGCCTACGGCGGCAACCGGGGCTACAGCGACATCGTCGGCAACGTCCGGGCCAACACCCCCAATATTTCCCTGACCAACTGCACCATTGAACGCTCCCATGAGGCCGGCCTTTTTGCTATCAACTCGTCCCTGCATATCAGCAACACCATCTTCCGCAACAACGCCTTCATCGGCCTGGACTTCAACCAGTTGGGCGCCGGAGCCGATGTTCTGTTAGAAAACAACACCTTCCAAAACAACAGCCACGCCGTCTTCTTCGACCTGATCAACAGCAGCGGCCAGATTACCCTGCGCCACAACACCGCCTCCGGCAACGCCGTCAACGGCGCCGGCATCCAGGGGGCCGTCGGCGGCGTGCTGGCCCTCGACTGGACGGAACAGGAAGATTTTGCCCTGCGGCTGAACAGCGATTTGACCGTCAATACCGCCGCCACCCTCGACCTCTCGCCAAACACGATCATTAAAGCCACCCAACCCTTCCACCAGGTCGCCGTCAACGGCCGCCTCCTGGCCCAGGGCACGGCCGATCAGCCCATCGTCTTCACCTCCCAATGGGACGACCGCTACGGCGGCGACACCAACAACGACGGCCCTTCTAACGGTGCGCCCGGCAACTGGGGCCAAGTCTACTTCGCCGTCAGCAGCAGTGGCAACGTCCTCGACCATTGCGTCGTCGCCTATGGCGGCAACCGGGGCTATTCCCACATCTTCGGCAACCTCCGGGCCGATACCAAAAATATTACCCTGACCAACTGCACCATTGAGCATTCCCACGAATACGGCCTGTACACCAGCAACGCCCCCTTGCAAATTACCGGCTCCGTTTTCCAGAACAACGCCTACGCCGGCCTGCGCTTTGATAACCTGGGGACAAATAGTAACGTCTCCCTGGCCAACAACGCCTTCTTGAACAACGGCGACCAGGCCCTCTTCCTGGATTTCGTCAACGCCTCCGGCCAGGTTACCCTGGCAGACAACGTCGTCACCAACAACGTCGTCAATGGGGCCGGCGTTCAAGGGACCATTGCCGGCAACCTCACCCTGGACTGGCACGACCAGACCGGGTTTGCCCTCCGCCTCTACAGCGACCTGACCGTCAACAACGGCGCCACGCTGACGTTGTCGCCCAACACCGTCTTCAAGAGCAGCCAGCCCTTCCAACAGCTCGTGGTCCACGGCCGCCTGGTGGCCGACGGCACGGCCGCCCAGCCTATCGTCTTTACCTCACTCTGGGACGACCGCTACAGTGGCGACACCAACAACGACGGCAGCGCCACCGCCCCCGCCCCCGGCAACTGGGGCCAGCTCTACTTCTCTGCCACCAGCAGCGGCAACGTCCTCGATTACTGCGTCGTCGCCTATGGCGGCAACCGGGGTTATAGCGACATCGTCGGCAACGTCCGGGCTAACACCGGCAGCATCGCCCTGACCAACTGCACCATCGAACACTCCCACGAGGCCGGCCTTTTTGCCATCAACTCGTCCCTGCATATCAGCAACACCATCTTCCGCAACAACGCCTTCACCGGCCTGGACTTTAACCAGTTGGGCCCCGCGGCCGACATTCTCCTGGAGAACAACACCTTCCAGAACAACAGCCACGCCGTCTTCTTCGACCTGGTCAACAGCAGCGGCCAGATTACCTTGCGCCACAACACCGCCTCCGGCAACGCCGTCAACGGCGCCGGCATCCAGGGGGCCATTGGCGGCGCGCTGGCCCTTAACTGGAACGATCAGCCAGCGTTTGCCCTGCGGCTGAACAGTGATCTAACCGTCAACAACGGGGCCGTTCTGGACCTGTCGCCCGGCGTCGTCTTCAAAGCCACCCAGCCCTTCCACCAGGTTGCCGTCAACGGCCGCCTCCTGGCCCAGGGCACGGCCGATCAGCCCATCGTCTTCACCTCCCAATGGGATGACCGCTACGGCGGCGACACCAACAACGACGGCAGCGCCACCGCCCCCGCCCCTGGCAACTGGGGCCAGCTCTACTTCTCCGCCACCAGCAGCGGCAACGTTCTCGACCACTGCGTCGTCGCCTATGGCGGCAACCGGGGCTACTCCCACATCTTCGGCAACGTCCGAGCCGACAACAACGACGTGGCCATCACCCATTGCACCATTGAACACTCCCACGAGCACGGCCTCTATTTCGGCGGCAGCGCTGCGCCGCCACCCCTATCCGGCAATCGAATTGAAAACAACAGCTTTAACGGCCTGTTCAACGCCGGCAGCGTCACCATTGACGCCCGCCACAACTGGTGGGGCCACGCCTCCGGCCCGTTCCACCCCACGCTTAATCCCGCCGGCCAGGGCAACCAGGTCAGCAACAACGTCCTCTTTGATCCCTGGCTCACGCTCCTGGCCAGCTTTACGGCCGCCCCCCTCTCCGGCTCAGTCCCCCTCACCGTTACCTTCGCCGACGCCTCGCCCGGCAACGTGACCGGCTGGCTCTGGGACTTTGGCGACGGCCTGACCAGCACCCTCCAGAGCCCGGCCCACATCTACACCCTCGCCGGCGTTTACTCCGTCGTCCTCACCGTCTCCGGCCCCGGCGGCAGCGATACCCTTACCCGGACCAATTACATCGTTGCCTCGGCCCCGTTAATAGGTGGCCTGCCGGCCGAACCGGTGGCCCGCCTGGCCGCTCTCGATCTCCTGGCCAACAGCCCGCTCCCCACTAACGAGATCATGGCCAAATTCAGCGTGGGCACCCGCTTTGAGAGCCGCCCGGCCCAGCAAACGATCACCCAGACCATCCCACCCCCCCTGGCTTCCAGCTTCTATGGCCCGGTCACGGTGGGCGGGGACAACGTCCCGGCCGGGACGGTCGTCTCGGCCTGGATCAACGGCGTCCAGTACGCCACAGCCCCGGCCTTCCTGGAAGACGGCCGTTCCGTCTACCGCCTTGACCTGCCCGGCGACCTTCCCGAAACGACCGCCGTCGAAGGCGGCCAGCAGGGCCAGCTCATTACCTTCAAAGTCGGTGGTGCCGCGGCCGCCCCGGCCGCCGTCTGGCAAACCGGCACGTACGTTTCCCACACCCTGACCACGACTTTTGGCCTTGACCTGGTCCTGGCGGCCGCTGGCCTGCCCGCCACCGTCCTGCCCGGCGAGACCCTCACCTACACCTTCACCATCAGCAATGCCGGCGCGCAAACGGCCGGCGGCGTCCTCCTGCGTAGCCAGCTCTCGCCCCACGTCACCTTCCTCTCCGCCTCTGGCGGCGGTGCGGCCGGCGGCAGCGCCGTCACCTGGCCGGCCGTCACCCTCAACGGCGGTGCGACCACAACCCGCCAGTTGGTCGTCCGGGTCGTAGCCCCGCTGCCGGCCGGCGTCGCGGCCATCACCAACACCACCACCGTCAACCACGACGGCGCCGCCGGCCTCGACCCCACCCCCGGCAACAACACAGTCAGCCCCTCGGCCACCGCCGACGCCTCCCCCGACCTGCAAATCACCAAGCAGGCCGGTGCGGCCGCCGTCACTCCCGGCGACCTCCTGGTCTACACCCTGACCATCACCAACACCGGCACGCAGGGGGCCAGTGGTGTAGTCGTCAGCGACACGCTGCCGGCCGGAGTGACCTTCCTCAACGCCAGCGACAGCGGCCTGGAGAACGCCGGCCTCGTCACCTGGCCGCCTTTTACCCTGCCGGCCGGCCAGAGCGCCAGCCGGACGATCACCGTGCAACTCCACCCGCTGCCGCCCCTCTCCACCACCGTCGCCGCCGTCACCAACACCGCTACTGTCGCCGACGACGGCGCCAATGGCCCGGACGGCAACCCGGCCGGCAACACCGCCAGCCTGACCACCCCTGTCGTCCGCCAACCTGACCTTACCGTGCCGGCCGTCGCCACCGGCCCGGCCGCCATAGACCCCCAGACTTTGATCGCCAACGGTGACGCGGCCGTCCAATTGCAAAACGCCGGCAACGCCGCCCTGGCCGAACCATTCACCGTCACTTTATTCGAAGACAGCAATGGCAACGGCGCCTTCTCCCCCGGCGCCGACAACATGCTCGGCCAGGGCGTCTACAACAGCACCCTGGCCATCGGCCAGGCCGTCACCTTCACCGTGCCCCTTGCCGGCTCGGTCTCCTTCCGCGATAACCCCATCTATGCCTATGCCGACAGCGATGAGATCATTGCCGAATTAAACGAGAACAACAACCTCAACAACACGGCCAACTCCTGCCTGTACGTGCCGGCCCCTGGCGTTTTCAGTCCCATTGTCGAACTTTCCTGGCCCCAGCCCGGCGTCGTCGAGCCTGAATCCAAAGATACGCTCTCCACCCCCCTGGTCGTGAACCTGACCGACGACAACGGCGATGGACAGATCAACGACGGCGACGTGCCCGACATCGTTTTCATCACCGCCGACCTGAGCTTCTTTAGCGCCCCGACGATGTTGCGGGCTATCAAGGGCGACACCGGCGAAGCCATCTTCGACGTGCCCCAGTTCTATTACTATCCCAGCTATCGTTACTTTATCTATACCATGCCCGGCCTGGCCGCCGGCGACATAGACAACGACGGCAAGCCGGAGATTATCCTCTCTTCCCTGGTCTTCAACCTCCACCCCTTGTCCTCCGGCGTGCCGACCACCCGCCTGGTCGCTTTCGAGCATACCGGCGCTCGCAAGTGGTTCACCGCCGACTACGTCACCCACCCCCAGGGCCAGCCGACCAACCGTGACAATCCCACCATTGCCGACCTGGACGGCGACGGCACGCCGGAAATCATCGTCGGGGCCAACGTCTTCAACAACAATGGCCACCTGCGCTGGTCCGGCAGCGGCGGCCAGGCTTTCCAGTCGGCCCGCAACCAGGACAAAAACGACAGCGGCGCGATTTCCATCGTCGCCAACCTGGACATGGCCGGCAACCCCGAGCTGGTCACCGGCAACACCGCCTACCGCTCCGACGGCTCCATTTACTGGCAGGTGCCCTACGACGACGGCTACCCGGCCGTAGCCAACTTCGACGACGACGGCTACCCGGAGATCGTCGTCGTCGCCCGCGGCCGCATTCGCTTGCACGAACACGATGGCACGCTTATCTGGGGGCCGTTCATCCTGCCCAGCACCACGGCAAACGCCGGCGGCGCCCCGACCATCGCCGACTTCGACGCCGACGGCCAGCCGGAAATCGGCGTGGCCGGCGCCGACCGCTACGTCGTCTATGAGACCGACGGCAGCCTCAAATGGCAAACCACCACCCAGGACGCCAGCTCTAACATGACCGGCTCGACCGTCTTCGACCTCGACGGCGACGGCAACTTCGAAGTCCTCTACCGCGACGAGCGCCGCTTCCGCATTTACCGGGGCAGCGACGGCGTCGTCCTCTACGAGCACATCCTCAGCTCGGAGACCATGAACGAAGAGGTCGTCGTGGCCGACGTGGACGCCGACGGCAACGCCGAAATTCTGGTCACCAGCGACCGCGCCCGGCGCGTGCCCAACATCCCCAACGCCGAGCGCACCTTTGGCCTGCGTGTCTTTGGCGACGCCAACGACAACTGGGTCTCCGCCCGGCCCATCTGGAACCAGCACGCCTACCACATTGACAACGTCAACGACGACGGCGCCATTCCCACCCAGGAGGCCTTCGGCTGGCTGACCCACAACACCTACCGGGCCAACGTCGGCCCGGCCGGCCAGCCCCGCTTTGGCGCGCCCGACCTGACCGCCTCCCGGATTACCGTCAATCTCGACAACTTCCCCCTGGCCGTCGTCGGCGCCCGCATCGGCAACGGCGGGGCGGCCGTCGTTCCCGCCGGAACACCCGTTGCCTTTTACGACGGCAACCCCGGCGCCGGAGGAACGCTCATCGGCGTACTGCCCCTGGAGCAGCCCTTGCTGCCCGGCCAGTACCTGGACGTTTCCCTGGAATGGACCATGCCCGGCCTGGGCTCCGGCGTCATCACCGTCGTCGCCGACGACGACGGGGCCGGCCAGGGCCAGCACAGCGAGTGCCGCGAAGGCAACAACGCCCACAGCTACGCCTACGACACGGCCGTCCTGGGCCTGGTCCTGACCAAAGACGACGGCCGCAGCCTCGTCTCCTCCGGCGATACCCTGACCTACACCCTGACCGTGTTCAACGCCTTTGCCGGCAGCGCCAGCGGCGTGATACTGACCGATACCCTGCCGGCCAACACCACTTTCGTCAGCGCCAGCAACGGCGGGACTGTGGCCGACGGCGTCGTCGCCTGGCCGGCCTTCAGCCTGGCGGCCGGCCAGGCAGCCACGCGCAGCCTGGTGGTCCAGGTCAACCAGAGTCTGCCCATTAGCGCCACCGAGATCACCAACCTGGCCACCGTCAGCGACGACGGCGCCAACGGTCCCGACCAGACCCCGGCCAACAACAGCGCCAGCGACGTAGACGCCCTGACCACCGTCCAGGCCGACGCCGGCGGCCCGTACACCGGCGATGAGGGCCAGGCCATCCTCCTGGACGCCTCCGGCTCGGCCGACCGCGACGGGACCATTGTCAGCTACACCTGGGACCTCGACGGCGACGGCCAGTACGACGACGCCGGTGGCCTCACCACTACGGTCACCTTCCCCGACAACGGCAGCTTCACCATCGGCCTCCAGGTAACTGACGACGACGGCGAACAAGACACCGACACCGCCTTCGTCTCTACCACCAACCTGCCGCCGGCCGTCCAGGCCGCGCCCGATCCCGCCTTTGACGAGGGCCGCCCGGCCACCCACGCCCTGGCCACCTTCAGCGATCCCGGCCAGGCCGATAGCCACACCGCCACCATTGACTGGGGCGACGGCACAGTTGCCGGCGGCGCCCTGGATGGCGATACCATTCGGGGGACCCATACTTACACCGACGACGGCACTTACTCAGTCGAAGTTTGCCTCACCGACGACGACGGCGGCCAGAGCTGCGCCACCCTGCAGGCGCTGGTGGCCAACGAGCCTCCTGTCGTCGAAGCCGGTCCCGACGTCGCCGCCACCGCCGGCGAAACGGTCCAACTGGCCCCGGCCACCTTCACCGATCCGGGCGTGAACGACACCCATACCGCCACCATTGACTGGGGCGACGGCACGGTCGCCGGCGGCCTTGTCAGCCAGGGCGGCACTGTCGGCGGCTCCCACGTCTACACCGCCACGGCCGTCTTCCTGGTTGAACTCTGCGTGACCGACGACGACGGCGATACCGGCTGCGATACCTTCTTCGTCAACCTGGTTGACCTGGCCGTGGCCAAGACCGACGGCCGTCCGGCCGTCCAACCCGGCGACGCCATCACCTATACCCTGACCGTGACCAACGCCGGGACGCTGGCCGTCAACGGCGTCACCCTGACCGACACCTTGCCCGCCTATACCACCTTTATCAACGCCAGCGCCGGCGGCAACTACAACGCCGCTGCCGGCCAGATCACCTGGCTGCTTGGCGCCCTGACCCCCGGCCAGGTGGCGACCCGCACCCTGACCCTCAAGGCCGAGGCCTCCCCGCCGCCGGCCGTAATCGCCATTACCAACACCGTGACCGTGGCCGATGACGGCGCCAATGGCCCTGATATGCGGCTGGCCAACAACCAGGCCGGCGACGTGGACACCCTCCTCAGCGTCCGGGCCGACCCCGGTGGCCCCTACAGCGGCGACGAAGGCCAGCCCATCCTGCTCGACGCCTCGGCCAGCAGCGACCGGAACGGCGTCATCACCGGCTACGCCTGGGACCTGGACGGCGACGGCCAGTACGACGACGCCAGCGGCGTAACGGCCACCGTCACCCTGGCCGACGACGGCCAGTTCCTCGTCCACCTGCGCGTGACCGACAACAGCGGCGAAAGCGATACGGCCACGGCCGCGGTCGCCGTCAACAACGCCGCTCCGGCCGTCACCGCCAACACCAGCCTGGCCGTCACCGAAGGCGACGACCTGAACCAGGTCATCGCCACCTTCACCGACCCCGGCGCCAATGACACCCACACCGCCACCGTCAACTGGGGCGATGGAACGGTGGAAGAGGCCCTGGTCGCCGGCGCCAGTGGTGGCGGCGACGTCTTCGGCGCCCACACCTACCCCGACGACGGCACTTACAACGTCGAAATCTGCGTCGCCGACGACGACGGCGGGGTTGGCTGCGACATCCTGGCCCTGGGCGTCCAGAACGGCGTGCCCTTCATCCTCGACACCCTCCTGACCGATTTCCGCCTCTGGACAGACGACGAGTTGCTCTCCTGTTACGACCCCTCCCCCCGCTGGGAGATAGCCGCCGACGGCCAGACTGTGACCCAAACGGTCAACAGCCGGCCGGGCGTTTTCTACGGCGAATTCAGCGCCTACGAGACCCGCATTGAAGGCACCGTCCACGTCTTCACCGAGAACCTGACCACCACCGCCCCCTTCCTCGACGACGACTACGTCGGCTTCGTCCTGGGCTACCAGCCCGGCGACCTCAACGACCCCCAAGCCGAATACCTGCTGGTAGACTGGAAGAGCGGCCAGCCGCAAGGCTTTGCCTTTGGCTGCGGCGGCTACACCGAGGCCCAGCCTGGCCTGGCCATCTCCCGCGTCTTCGGCAGCCCGGCCGATTCCGAAATGTGGGGCCACCTGGACCACACCTGCAACGGCCCTGGCCACGGCGTCGAAGAGCTGGCCCGGGCCGCCACCCTGGGCGCGGCCGGCTGGGATTACAACACCGATTACGAATTTGCCTTTGAATTGAGCGCCACCAATCTCAAGGTTTTCGTCAATGGCAGCCTGGAGCTGGACCTCGACGGCGATTTTGCCTACCTGGCCGCCGGCCGCTTCGGCTTCTACACCTACTCCCAGGCCGACGCCGTCTTCCGCGACTTCCACTTCCAATCCATTACCGTTGACGAAGGCAGCCCCCTGACCCTCGACAGCATCTTCAGCGATCCGGGCATCCTCGACACCCACACCGCCACCATTGACTGGGGCGACGGCACCGTCGTCAGCGGCACGATTACCGAAGCCAGCGGCGCCGGCGTTGTCAGCAGCGGTCACACCTACGCCGACGGCGACGCCGCCTATACGATGCAGTTGTGCCTCAGTGACGACGATGGCGGGACCAACTGCCAGGAAACGGACGTCAACGTCCGCAACGTCGCCCCCACCGTCGCCGCCGGTCCCGACCTGACCGCCACCGCCGGCGAGACGATCAGCCTGACGGCGACCACCTTCAGCGACCCCGGTGTACTGGACAGCCACACGGCCACCATCAACTGGGGCGACGGCGCGGTCGTCAGCGGCACGGTCAGCGAACTCAACGGCTCAGGGACTGTCTCCGCCAGCCACGTCTACGCCGCCGACGGCGTTTACACCGTCGAGATTTGCCTCACCGACGACGACGGGGCCACCGGCTGCGACGCCTTCCAGGTCAACCGCGTGGACCTGGCCATCACCAAGAGCGACGGCCAGACCGTGGCCCGGCCGGGCGAGACCCTGACCTACACCCTCACCATCAACAACGCCAGCAACCTGACCGTGACCAACGTCATGGTTGGCGACATCCTGCCGGCCCACACCACCTTCCTGGCCGCCAGCGACGGCGGCGCTTACCATGCCAACGGCCACGTCGTCGTCTGGGAAATTCCCGCCCTGGGCCCGGCCGCCGCCTTGACCCGCACCGTCACCGTCCGCGTGAATAGCCCCCTGCCGCCCGCCACCGGGGTCATCACCAACACCGCCATCGTCGCCGACGATGGCGCCCACGGCCCCGAAGAGACCAGCGACAACAACACCGCCCTGGACGTGAACGTCATCCCCGCCGGGCCGGTGGCCCACTTTGCCCCGGCCAAGGGGCTGAACGCCGCCCAACTGGCCGATGGGGCCAGCATCGCTGGCGCTTCCAGCGTCTGGAACAGCAGCTCCCTCTACCAGCCCGAAAACGCCATTGACCACGACCCGGCCAGCCGCTGGCGGACCGCCAACGGCCAGCCGGCCAACCAGTCGCTGACCGTCGCCCTGCTGGGCGGCAACGTCCACGTCATTGACCAGGTCACCCTCCAGGGCCCGGCCGGCCCGGCCAGCCCGCGCCACTTTGCCATCCGCGTCTCGACCAACAGTCCGGCCGAAACCGACTTCACCACCATCCTGACCGGCACGCTGCCCCAGGACGGCGTCCTTCATACCTATCCCTTTGCTCCGGTCCAGGCCCGCTACGTCCAACTACTGCTCCTCGACAACTGGGGCAACGCCAGCTACACCGAGGTCTACCACTTTACCGCCCAGACCCGCGACCGGCAGGGCGGCGTTGTTTCCCTGCTGGAAGGCGGCGCCTCAGTTGCCGCCGCCTCCAGCCAGAGCAGCAACAGCAGCCTGGGCCCTGAGAAGGCCATTGATTTTAGCCCCACCACCTACTGGGAAACGGCCGCCGGCCAGACCACCAACCAGTGGATCAAAGTCGCCCTCTTTGACGGCAACACCCACCTCATTGACCGGGTCAGAATCCGGGCCGTGGACGGCGACGCCACCCCCCAGGAGTTCCAGGTCCGCGTTTCCAACGGCTCCCTGGCCGACGCCGATTTCGTCCCCGTTTTCTTCGGCGCCTTGCCCCGCGACGGCCAGGACCACTGGATCACCTTCCCGGCCGTGCCCGCTAAATACGTCCAGCTTTACATCCTCAACAACCACGGCCATCCCTCTGTCACCCGCGTCTACGACTTCCAGGTTTACACGCCAGCGCTCGGCGGGCCGGCCGTGCCCTTCGACGACCTCTCCGGCAGCCCGGACAGCCAGGTCGTCGCCTGGCGCTGGGACTTTGGCGACGGCACAACCGCCGGCGAGCAGCATCCCTCCCACACCTTTGCCGCGCCCGGAACGTACACCGTCACCCTGGTCATTACCGACGCCAACGGCCTGCCGGCCACCACGGCCCGCAGCTACACCGTCCTGCCCCGGCCGGTCGCCAGCTTCACCTGGTCGCCGCCGCTGCCCAACGAAGGCCAGGCCACCGCCTTCGCCGATACCTCCACCGCCAGCGGCGCCATCGTCGGCCGGCAGTGGCAATTTACCCACACCGCCACCCGGCCAACCACGCCCAACACCAGCGCCACCTTCCCCGACGACGGCGACTTCCCCGTCACCCTCATCGTCACCGACACCCAGCTCGTCAGCGGCAGCCTCACCCTCATCGTCCCCGTCGGCAACGTCACTCCGACCGTGGACATCGGGCCGGCCAGCATCATCCGCCGCACCGGCGACCTGGTCCTCATTCCCGGCGGCGGCAATTTCCGCACCGTCAACGACGCCAGCGCCATTGACCTGGCCAACCTGGCCTACGCCTGGGACCTGGGCGACGGCCGCCTCCTGACCACCCCCACCGTCAACTACAGCTATCCTGCCGCCGGCGCCTACACCGTCACCCTGACCGTGACCGATCCCCAGGGCGCTTCGGCCAGCGACTCCATGCAGGTCGTCGTCTACGACGACCACACCGCCCCCACGCCCGTCGTCGAGCTGGTCGGCAGTCAAAACGCCGCCCTCCTCGAAAGCGCCAACACGCCCTCACTCCTGGCCGCCGGGGCCACCGTCGTCGCCTACTCCAGCCGCTTCAGCACCAGCTTCGTCCCCGAAAACCTGCTCGACCTCGACACCACCGTCTCCACCTGGGCTTCGGCCAATGGCCAGACCACCAACCAGTCCGTCGTCATCCGCCTGGCCGGCGACCAGCTTCCGACCATTGACCAAGTCCTCGTCCAGCCCCGCGCCGACTCCAGCTTTGACCAGCGCGTCAAAGACTTCGAAGTTTGGGTCTCGACCACCACGGCCGACCCCTGGTCCTTCACCCGCGTCCTGGCCGCCACCGCCGCCGACAACGGCAACCTGCAACCGTTCCTCTTCCCCGGCGGCCCGGTCCAGGCCCGCTACGTCAAGCTCGTCGCCCTCAACAATCGCGGCTCAGGCTGCTGCATCTCCGTCACCACCTTCCAGGTCGTCGCCGCCGGCGCCCCGCCGCCTGGCGGCATCGTCGCCGTCTCCAGCCAGGCCGACGCCGGCCACCGGGCCGAGCTGCTCCTCGACCCGACCACCCGCACCTTCTGGCGTTCAGCCACCGGCCAGACCACCAACCAGTGGGTCAAGCTCCTCCTCGCCGGCGGCCAATCCCACACCGTCCACGGCCTCTCCATTCAGCCCGTCTCCGGCAGCGAATCGCTGCGCGATTTCCTGGTCCAGGTCTCCAACACCACCAGCGACGACGCCGCCTTCACCACCGTTTACACCGGCACCGCCCAGAGCAACGGCCAACTGCAGCACTTCTTCTTTGCCGACGTCCAGGCCCGCTACGTCCGCCTCGTCGCCCTCAACAACCACGGCAGCACCTGCTGCATCTCCATCTACAACGTCCAGGTCCGGGCCGAGGTAGATCGCCTGGCAGACGGCTGGTTCAACAGCGATGTCCTCGTCCGGCTCAGCGCCGAGGAGAACCCCGGTGGTTCCGGCGTGACCCTCATCGAATACAGCACCAATTCGGGCTCCACCTGGCTCACCTTCGCCCAGCCCTTCCTCTTCAGCACCCACGGCAGCACCCCGCTCTCCGTCCGCGCCCGCGACCTGGTCGGCAATATCAGCCAGCCGTTGCACACCGCCATGCTCATTGACAAGAGCCACAAGCTGACCAGCCAGGAGGCCGGCCAGGCCGGGGCCAACTGGTTGGCCACGGCCGTCAAAAACGAGTCCACCTCCCTGGCTTGCGTCGCCTGCCACGTCCAGGGCGATTCGTTGCACGGCCTGTCGCTGGGCGCCTCCACCGGCCTGGTCATTGACACCGGCGCCGGCAGCGGCCTCGGCTGGCTGGCCAACTTTATCACCAATCCCGCCTACCAGAACCCCAACAACGGCTTGTGGGGCCATCCGCCGGGCCAGGGAAGTTTCCAGACCATTAACTCCAGTCATTCCCTCTTTGGCCTGGCCATGTACGACCGCTTTGTCAGCACCGATAAGACAGCCAACCTGCTCCTGGGCGTCAACGCCATGCTGCCTCGCCAGGCGGCCAACGGCCGCTGGCCCATTGACCAGCACTTCCCGCCCACCAACCAGGGCGACATCGAGCCCACCGTCCACATGCTCTTCGCCCTCAACCAGGCTAGACAGCGGGTGGACCCCACCACGGCCGCCCAATACCAGGCCACCATTGATGCCGCCCTGAACTGGCTACGCACCGCCCCCGTCTCCACCAACCAGGACAAAGCCTTGAAGCTCATCGGCCTCGTCGAAGCCGGCCTGCCCAGGAGCGATCCCCTGGTCACCGGCCTGATTGACACCGTCCTGGCCGGCCAGTTTGCCGACGGCGGCTGGGCCGAAAACAGCAGCTTCACCTGGACCAGCTCCTTTGCCACCGGCCAATCGGTCTACGCCCTCTGTGCCGCCGGCGTCAGCCGCACCCATCCCCAGGTCGTTCAAGGCCTTGACTGGCTCATCCACCACCAGGTCGGCCACGAGCCCAATAGCCGCGTCCCCTTTGGCGTCTCCGACGGCCCCTGGCCCCTGCGCTACACCGGGGCCGGCCAGCCCTTCGTCAGCACCATGTGGCCGGTCATTGCCCTGGCCTGTTACGGCGACTTCAGCTTTGTCTTAGAGGCCACCCCCGCCTTCCGCGTCCTCACCCCCGGCCTGGCCGTCTCCCAGACCGCCACCTATACCGTCACCGTCGGCAACACCGGCGTCGCCATCGACACCTACCACCTTGCCGTCACCGGCGGCCTGCCCGGCTGGCAGGCCGGCCTCAGCGCCCCGGCCGTCACCCTGGCTATTGGCAGCCAGACCACCCTGACCCTCACCGTCGTCGCCCCGGCCGGCCTGCCGCAAAGTCTGTCCGTGCCCTTCAGCGTCATTGCCCGCTCCCAGAACGCCCCCGCCCTGGTCCGGACGGCCCTGGTCGAAGCCGTGACCTCGCCGCCCCCCACCCAGGGCCATCCGACCAATACCACCATTGTCGCCGGCGACGGCCTGGTGGCGCCCATAAACACCCCCATCCGCCTGGCCGCGACCGTCCTTGATACCGTCAGCCAGGCCGGCGTCGCCGGGCCGGATGGCGGCGTCGTCAACTTCCGCGTCGCCGGCGTCGCCGTCGGCGGCGACACCGATGCCGACGGCGACGGCGTCTTTGAAATCACCTGGACGCCTGGGCCGGACTGGATCAGCCTCGGCCCCCAAGACCTGCGCGCCATTTACTCCGGCCTTGACCGGCCGGCCCCCGCCATTGACCTCTTGCCCAGCTTCGACGCCGGTAGCCTGACCATCAACGACGCCGTTGACCTCGTCCTGGCCAAAGACGACGGCCAGGTGACGGTACTCGCCGGCGACGTCCTGACCTACGTCCTGACCGTCCACAACCACGGCACCTTGCAAGCCCTCGGCGTCGTCCTCACCGACACCCTGCCCGCCCATACCACCTTCGTCTCTGCCAGCCACGGCGCCAGCCTGGCCGGTGGCCTGGTCACCTGGCCCGCCTTCGACCTGGCCGCCGGGAACACGGCTACCCGGACGCTGGCCGTCCAGCTCGACAGCCCCTTGCCGGCCGGCGCCCAGGCCATCACCAACACCGCCACCGTCGCCGACGACGGCGCTCACGGCCCCGATCCCACGCCCGCCAACAACACCGCCACCATCGCCACCCCCCTCTTCGCCAACCACGCCCCCCTGGCCGTTGACGACCCGGTCACCACCCCCGAAGACACCGCCGTCACCATCCCCGTCCTGGCCAACGACAGCGACCCCGACGGCGACCCCCTGGCCGTCGTCGCCCTCACCCAGCCCGGCAACGGCCTGGCCGTCCTCAACCCCAATGGCGCCGTCACCTACACCCCCGACGCCGACTTCAACAGCACCGACAGCGCCAGCGGCACCGATAACTTTACCTATACCATCACCGACGGCCAGGGCCAGGCGGCCACCGCCACCGTCCTGGTGACGGTCACGCCCGTCAACGACCCCCCCGTCGCCGCCGACGACGCCGCCACCACCAACGAAGACACCCCCGTCGCCATCTCCGTCCTGGCCAACGACCACGACGTGGACGGCGACCCCCTGGCCATCACCGCCGTCACCACCCCCACCCACGGCCTGGTCGTCGCCAACGCTGACGGGACCATCACCTACACCCCCGCCGCCAACTTCTCCGGCGCCGACAGCTTCACCTACACCGTCGCCGACGGCCAGGGCGGCGCAGACCTGGCCCTGGTGGCCGTCACCGTCGCCCCCGTCAACGACCCCCCGCAGGCCGCCCCCGACGCCGCCACCACCCCTGAAGACACGGCCGTCACCCTGGACGTCCTGGCCAACGACGGCGACCTGGACGGCGACGCCCTCAGCGTCACCGCCGTCACCGCCCCGGCCAACGGCTCGGCCGTCGCCAACGCCGATGGCACCGTGACCTACACCCCGGCCGCCAACTTCCACGGCCTGGACAGCTTCACCTACACCGCCGCCGACGGGCACGACGGCATGGCCACTGCCCTGGTCACCGTCACCGTGACCCCCGTCAACGATCCGCCCCAGGCCGCCGATGATGCCGTCGCCGTTGCCGAAGACACGGCCGTCGCCATTCCCGTCCTGGCCAACGACGGCGACCTGGACGGCGATCCCTTGAGCGTCACCGCCGTCGCCACCCCCGCCCACGGCACGGCCGCCACCAACCCCGGCGGCACCATCACCTACACCCCGGCCGCCAGCTACAACGGCCTCGACACCTTCACCTACACCATCGCCGACGGCCAGGGCGGCTCAGATACCGCCGCCGTCACCGTCACCGTCACCGCCGAGAATGACAACCCCGTCGCCGCCGCCGACAGCGCCGCCACCCCCGAAGACACCGCCGTCACCCTGGACGTCCTGGCCAACGACGGCGACGTGGATGGCGACCCCCTGGCCGTCACCGCCGTCACCACCCCCACCGCCGGCCTGGTTGTCGTCAACCCCGATAACACCCTCACCGTCACCCCGGCCGCCAACTTCCACGGCAGCGACAGCTTCGTCTACACCATTAGCGACGGCCAGGGCGGCTCAGATACCGCCACGGTCACCCTCACCGTCACCCCGGTCAACGACCCGCCCCTGGCCGCCAACGACACCGCCGCCACCAACGAAGACCTGCCCGTCACCATAGACGTCCTGGCCAACGACGGCGACGTGGATGGCGACGCCCTGGCCGTCACCGCCGTCACCACCCCCACCCACGGCCTCGTCGTCGCCAACCCCGATGGCAGCCTCACCTACACCCCCGATGCCAACTTCTACGGCAGCGACGCTTTTATCTACACCGTCAACGATGGCCAGGGCGGGACGGACATGGCCGTCGTCGCCATTACCGTTGCCCCCGTCAACGACGCTCCCCTGGCCGCCAACGACACCGCCGCCACCAACGAAGACCTGCCGGTCACCATCCCCGTCCTGGCCAACGACAGCGACCTGGACGGCGACCCCCTCGTCGTTACCGCCGTCACCACCCCGGCCAATGGTCTCGTCGCTGCCAACCCCGATGGCACCCTCACCTACACCCCCACCGCCGACTTCCACGGCGCCGACAGCTTCCTCTATACCATCGAAGACGGCCAGGGCGGCGCCGACACCGCCACCGTCACCCTGGCCGTCAACCCGGTCAACGACGACCCGCTGGCCGCCGACGATAGCGCCGCCACCGATGAGGACACCGCTGTCACTATAAACGTATTAGCCAACGACAGCGACGTGGACGGCGACCCCCTGGCCGTCACCGGCTTCACCACCCCCACTCACGGCCTGGTCGTCCTCAACCCCGATCACACCTTCACCTACACCCCCGGTGCCGACTACACCAGCGCCGCCGCCCCCGACCGCTTCACCTACACCATCGCCGACGGCCACGGCGCCATGGACACCGCCACCGTCTGGGTCATCGTCAACCCCGTCAACGACCCCCCCGTGGCTGCCGATGACGCCGCCGTCACCGAAGAGGACAAGGCCGTCACCATCGAGGTCCTGGCCAACGATAGCGACGTGGACGGCGATTCCTTGTTCGTCGCCAGCCTCACCCAGCCCTTGCACGGCACGGCCGGGGTCAACCTGGACAGTACCGTCACCTACACCCCCGAGGACAGCTACTTTGGCCCCGACACCTTCACCTACACCATAGACGACGGCAGCGGCGGCTCAGCCACCGCCACCGTGGCCATCTTCGTCACCAGCCAGAACGACAACCCCGTCGCCGAAGACGACAGCGCCGCCACCGACGAAGACAAAGCCGTCACCATTGACGTCCTGGCCAACGACAAAGACGTAGACGGCGACCCCCTGGCCGTCACCGCCGTCACCACCCCCACCCACGGCCTGGCCGTCGTCAACGCCGATGGCGCCATCACCTACACCCCCACCGCCAACTACTACGGCCTGGATAGCTTCACCTACACCATCAGCGACGGCAATGGCGGCGCCGATACCGCCCTCGTAACCGTCACCGTCAACCCCGTCAACGACGACCCCCTGGCCGCCGGCGACAGCGCCGCCACCACCCAGGACACCGCCGTCACCATCCCCGTCCTGGCCAACGACAGCGACGTGGACGGCGACCCCCTGGCCGTCACCGCCGTCACCCAGCCCTTGAGCGGCGCCGTGGCCACCAACCCCGATGGCGCCCTCACCTACACCCCCCAGCCTGGTTTTATTGGCCTGGACACCTTCACCTACACCGTGGAGGATGGCCAGGGCGGCAGCGACACGGCCACCGTCACCGTCACCGTCACCCCGGCCGCCGGCGCCTGCGAGCTGTACCCCATCGCCCTCCAGGCCGGCCTCCTGGCCGGCGCCAACCCCGGCGACGTCCTGGCCGACATCTTGAACGGCGAAGGGCCGGGCAACTTCGGCTGGCTGACCTGGACCGGCGACAACAGCGTCTCCGCCCTGGTCGCCAGCCTCGTCCCGCCCGGCAACAGCCACACCTACCTCAACCCCAACGACCCCGGCGACCACCTTGTCTCCCTGGACGATTGGGTGGAAGGCAAACCCGGCCTCTCCAACGCCCAGCCCGTCCGCGACGCCCTCGACGCCCTCATCCTGCGCGAGATCATCGTCCCCGTCTGGGACGTCACCCAGGGCGCCGGCGCCAACGCCACCTACCACGTCGTCGCCTTCGCCAGGGTCCGCCTGCTATCCTACCACCTGCCCGGCCAGGACCGCATCACCGTCCAGTTCCTGGGCTACACCACCTGTGGTGGCGCTCCCTAGTTGATCCCTGGGCCCTGGCCCCTCTTGCTGTGGCCGGTCTCCTGACCGCGCCACCCCGCCCAACCAAACGGCCGTCTCCCGCAACCTTCGCGAGACGGCCGTTTGCCCTCCCCATCCATCCCCCGCTACCCGGCCACGCTGAAACCAGCCTAAGTCAGCGCCTCTTCAGCATCAACGGAAATGCCGGCTACCTGAATGTGACAATTTAATGACAAGAGTGGCTATTTAGCCTATAATAGCAACAGCTTGCCACCAGTTTACCGGAGGGGCCCTGAAGGTCTATTGCCTTCGCTATGCTTGCCAGGACTTAAGTGCTCGGCCGGAGTGGGGCGGGTGGGATTGCTGTCTAATTACCTGGTAGTTTAATATTTCGAGCCACACCGTCCGGAAGTTTTGCTAAAAACGAGATTTCCGTCGAGAACGGCTGAATATCTCTTAGCTACGGGCCTTAAGGAGAGGGTATGGCCGGTTATATCGCCCGTCTGCACAAGTTCATCCTTGAGCACTACAGCCTGGAAGAAGTAAAAACGCTCTGCTTCGACTTGGGCGTTGACGCTGACGACCTGGGCGGCGACAATAGTCGGCCCAGCAAAGCGCGAGAGCTTATCCTTGCCTTCGGGCGCCGCCGCCGGCTGGCCGGCTTGTTGGCCCGCCTGCAGGAAATGCACCCCGATGCTTTCCGCCAGGCCGGATTCGACACAGGCCGGGCGGTGTTAGATGCCCTCTACGCTGAACTGCCGGCCTACGAGCGTGAAGCCCCGGCCATCATCCCGGCCGCCCCGGCCCCACCCACCCACTTCACTGGCCGGGTTCAAGACCTGCATAACCTGAAGCGTCGGGTGGTCAGCAATCAAGCGCCGGCCCTGCTGGCCCTCCTGGGCATGGGCGGTCTGGGCAAGACCGCCCTGGCCAAGATGCTGGCCGTTGAGCTGGCCGCCCACTTCAGCGGTGGCATCTTTTGGGGCTCCCTGCCCGACCACGATGGCAACCCCCGGCCGGTGTTGCGCGCCTGGGGTGCGGCTTGCGCCGACGATCTGCCCGACCAGACAGACACCGCTGCCCTTGTCAACCAGGTGCGCGGCCTCCTGGCCGCCCAAAAGGTCCGTTATGGGCCAGTGCTGGTCATCATAGATGACGTCCGGCCGGAGTGGTTATCCGGCGCCCGTTACTTAAAAGAGGCCATACCGGCCGGCACGCCTGGCCTGCTGAGCAGCCGCGATGAAGAACTGGCCCTGGCCCTCGACGCCGAGCCCTACCATCTCAATGCCCTGGCCGATGATGAGGCCCTTAAACTCCTGGCCGCCCATGCCGGCAACGGCCTGATCGCCAACAACCGGGCCTTGGCCAATGAGCTGGTGCGTCTGCTCGGCAATTTACCACTGGCCATAGAACTGGCCGGCAAACGCCTGGCTCTGCTCGGCCGCAAACCCGGCCACCAACTGGCCAACCTGGCTGCCGCCGTGGCTGTTCGAGCCAACGAAGCCCTGGCCTTGCCCGGGCACCCCGGCCTGGCGGCCACCTTTGCCATTACCTACGACGCCCTGCCCGCCAGCCAGCAGCGCCTCTTTCGCTGGTTGGGATCCTTTGCCCCCGCGCCCCTAAAGCCGGCCACTGTCGCCGGGGTGATGGAGTTGAGCCCGGCCGAGGCTGAGGCTGGTCTGGATGCCCTGGTCGTCAGGGCTCTTTTGGAATGGGGCCAGCCGGAAGCCGGGCCGTCACCGGCCGCTACTTACACCATCCACCCCCTGCTGCGCGAATACGCCCAGGTCGAGCTGGCTGCGTCCGGTGAAGATCGCCAGGCCTGGCGCTGCCACCTCGACTATTACCACAACCTGGGTAAGGTTGCCGTTCAAAAACAACCACCCGCCTACGACCAGGTTGAAGCCGAGCTGCCCAACCTGCAGCAGGCTTTTCGCTGGGCCCAGGCCCTGGCTGACGATGAAGCCGTCTGCGCCATGACCATCCTGGCCCGGCCGGTCGCCTGGCAACGGGGTTATCTGCCGGTCTGGCGTGAATGGCTCCTGGCCGCCGTGGAGGCCGCCGGCCGTCGCCAGGATTGGCCGGCGCTGGCCCAAATGCAGAACTGGTTGGGAGCTGTCCATGGACAGTGGGGCGAGCTGGATCAGGCCGCCGGCTGGTTCGAACAGAGCCGGCACAGCTTTAACCGGGCCGGCGACCTGGCCGGCGAGGCCAAAACGCTCTGCAACCTGGCCCTGGTCGCCGTCGCCCGCCGGACGTTGGACCAGGCCGAAAACTTGCTGCAGCAGGCCGGCGCCCTCGCCGGTCCTGCCGCCGATCCCGCTTTGCGTCGCCTGCTGCACACCACCCGGGCCCGGGTGGCCTATGACCGAGGAGATTTTACCGCTGCCGCCGGCCATTACCAGGCCGCCCTGGCCGCCGTCGAAGAGACAGGTGACCTCTATGACCTGGCCTTTACCAGGGGCTCGCTGGCCTACGCCCTGGCGGACGCGGGCCGGTTGGACGAGGCTGAGCGCGAAGTCAGGACCGCCCTGACTCTGGCTGAACAGGAGCGCCTGGTGGATGTGGCCGCCTCGAGCCAGCATAACCTGGCTTACGTCCTCAGCCGGCAGGGGCGTTGGGACGAGGCCCTGGAGTTAAGCCTGGCTTCCCTGGCCGAGGCCGCCCGCCTCAACTTAACGGAGTTGCTGGCCGCCAATGCCGGCCTGTTAGCTTCGCGCTACGCCGCCCTGGTGGCCGGCGGCGAGCTGGAGACCGCCCAGGCCCTGGAGCAGGCCCTGCGCCGGCGACTGCCCAAACCGGATGGCAAGCCGGCGGCAGTCGTCTGGCAGCGCTGGAACGACGTGTTGGCCCAGGCCCGCTCCAGGGGTTGAGCCCGGCCGCTAACCCCGTAGAAGGAGGAAAAATGAGAGGCAAGAGAAGAATTTTCACCCACATAGCGCTTCACAGCATCTGGGTCTTGCTCCTTTTGGTAGCCTGTAACAAACAGCCGACCCGGACTCCGGCTGCAACCGAGCTAGCCCCTGAAGAGCCAACCGGAGAGCCGGCGGAAGAACCGGCGGAAGAAACCGCCGGGGTGACAACCGAAGGGCCGGAGGAAGAAGCGGCCGAGCCAACCGAAGAGGTTAGCCAGGAACCAACGGCCGGGCCAACCGTAGAACCAACAACCACAACGACGCCAGCGGTCTCAAACGAACGGTTCTGCCAGCAGGCAGACTGGACCGTCATGATCTACCTGGCCGTAGACAATGACCTGGGGCGCGACCCCCTGGCCTCCCCAAGCGATCCGCCCTCAATGGGCGAGGAAATGCTCGAAGACATTGCCGCCGGTGCTGATTACCAGCTTGGGCTAGACCAGCAACGGCTAAACGTCGTCGTCCTTTATGACCAACTCGACGACGGCAACTCTCAACTCTGGGTAAAGTCCTGCGCTGATGCTGAACCCTTCCATCAGTTGGATGATTACGAAGCGCTGGCCGAGTATTTGCCAGATCTGGCCGCTGACTATCACGAGGTCAACACTGGCGATGGCCAAACGTTGCACGGCTTTGTTGCCTGGGCTCAAAGCAATTACCCGGCCGATCATTACCTGCTCTCGCTCGTCTCCCACGGTTACGGCATCACTCCTGACGATCCCACCGATGTCGGTGCCGGCCGGCCGGCCGGCGCTCTGGCTTCAATAGCTAGGCCGCCAGCACAACCCGGCCTCCAATGGGGCCTCGGCGGCACCGGCCTGGCCTTCGACTATACCTATTACGATGCCAATAGGGATTTAATCGAGAGTGTGGCAGACGCTGATGCCCTGTCAACGGCCGAGTTGGGTCTCCTGTCGGACTTGCATGTAGACGTTCTTTTCTTCCACGCTTGCCTGATGTCCATGCTGGAAGTGGCCTATGAGGTGGCCGGATACACCGACTACATCATCGCCGGGCAAAACTACCTCTTCGGGCCAGGCGACTACGAGGCCAACCTGATTCAGTTAACGAATGACATCGCCGCTGGGCAGAATAGTGCCAAGATTGCTGGCAACTGGGCTATTGAGTACTTTGTTACGCTGACACGGACACGCCCGCCTCTGCCGCTGGAGGTCACCGTCATCAATAGCTCCCTTGCCCAAGTCGCTATGAATGACTGGCATGAATTAGGTTCGGCTTTGCTAGACCTTCTGGAGGCTGACGAGACAAGCACCCTGGACAACCTGAGAATGGCTATGGATCGAGCCGGGCAATATTACGACATCAATGATGATAAGCTGCTGGATCAGTTGGACAGCTATGTGGATGCCATCAGCCTGGCCAATGCCATCGCTGGGGTTTTCAGTTACGACGCCAATATCAGCAGGTTAGCCAGCGAGGCCGCCGGTAGCACAGCGGGGGCGATGGTCTGGTATCAACCCGGCTCTTACGACGGCATAGATTGGGACCTTAGCCGGAGCCGGGGTCTATCTATCTTTTTCCCTGTTTATCAGGAGCTGTGGATGGGCGGAGATTGCCCGGACGAGGCTAACGCTGGCGAGAACTCGCTCGACTACGGCGCATGCTACAGCCTGACCGCTACCTACCATGACGACAACTACGCTTTCGCCACGGCCGGAGGGATGGCCCGCGGGTGGGATGAGTTGGTGCACTTCTTGGCCGGTAATACCACTATACCTGTGCATACCTTAACGAAGGCGCGGGCCGGGCTATTGCCTATGGGTGATTAGGCCCAAGCGTGACATAGGGCGGCGGCCGTCACTCCCCGCGCCGCCGCCCTCACCCTCTCTCACTTTTCGACCTTAGACAACGCGCCCCTGCTCCACTTTGCCCCCCGGCCAACTGAACAGCGCCACCCCGCACCAACCAAACGGCCGCCTCCCGAAACCTTCGGGAGGCGGCCGTTTGCTGTCCCCATCCGTACTCCGCTACCCGGCCGCGCCGGGCCTGTAGTCCACTCACACCAGCCTTTGGCCTGCCAACACAGGTCGCGGGTTAGACGGCGGCGCAGTGCTATCAACACTGCGCTACTATTGCGTTGTGCCTGCGACTCGCTTGTTGTATACTTGGCAAAAGCGGCAATAGCGGAAAACGCGGCACTAGCGGCACTATAGGTATTGAGGATGGAGACCACTTCCGACACTGGCAAACGGCGGCGTGAGGTACTAGAGTACCTCTTTACACCCGAGGGAAAGCCGAGAGCGGGACTTGAAGATGCACCCCCCCTCAGTTCTTCGGACGTTGCCGCCTTATTCTACATGAGCGAACGGTCCATTCGTATGTGGGCCGCGAAGGGAGAACTGCCTCACATACGTACGCTGGGCGGCGGGCGGCTCCTGTATCCAGCTGACCAGATCGCAACCCTTTACGCTGAGTACTATGCAGATACCATTCCACGGCGGCCAGGCTTTGTCGGAGGTGCTGTGGAGAGTACAAGGACGCGCGAGCTATGAAAACCCCTACACCTATGCCTATTTATCTGGATCACCATGCAACTACGCCCGTCGATCCGCGTGTGGCTGCTGTTGTATTGCACGCGATGACCACCGCTTTTGGAAACGCAAACAGCGTAGAGCACTCCTATGGAAAGGTGGCTGCCGCACTTGTTGCTGACGCCCGATGTGAAGTTGCCAAACTCCTCAATGCAGACCCCAAAGGAGTGCATTTCACCTCAGGATCAAGTGAGAGCATTCGCCTTGCTCTGGCACACGCTGTCAGCAAGCGACGGCAAAGACCGCTACGTGTTGCTTTAACTCTGGTCGAACACTCGGCAGTCCTTAATGCTGTTGTCAACCACGAACGTGCCGGCGAAGCCATTGTGCGCTGGCTCCCTGTTGACCGCCAGGCTCGCCTGAACATGGAGGCATTGAAGGCTGCCTGCGCTGACGGCATCGATCTGGTATGCGTCATGGCTGCCAACAACGAAGTCGGCACGCTTTATCCGATTGAAGACGTCGCTCGTATTGCCACGCAAGCTGGGGCGCAGACACTCGTGGACGCAACCCAGGCAGTAGGCCGACTCCCTATTCAGGCAACTGCCTGGGGGATTACGTATCTTACCGTCAGCGCCCACAAGATCTACGGACCAAAGGGCGTCGGCGCCTTAATCGTCCCGCCCGAACTCGAAGTGCGGCTGTCGCATGGATCTACTCCAGGAACCGGAGATGGGACACCGAACGTCCCCGGCATTGTTGGCCTGGGTGAGGCGTGCCGGCTACGGCGCGTCGAGATGACCGACGATGAGCCGCGCATGGCAGCCCAGCGTGACCGATTGGAATCACTCTTGGCGGCGGTCATCGATGGGCTTGTTGTCAACGGCGACCGTGAGAACCGACTCAGTAATAACCTGCACGTGTCGGTGCCGGGTGTGCCGAATGATGCCGTTGTCACTCGGTTGCACCGCCATGTTGCGCTCTCTACGGGCGCAGCCTGCATGTCAGGCGCGCAAACACCCTCACACGTGCTGCGTGCGATGGGGTTACCCGATGCGTTACAGGAAGGGGCGCTACGGATCGGGATCGGCAAGTTTACCAAAGATGAGGAAATTGAGTGTGCCGCAGAATACATCGCACAGGCCGTGACCGCCACTCGGCTTGCGATGGGATGATACGACGCCTCCATAGTACAGACACGCTATGAGATTCTCTGGACACGAAAGCTTCGCCTGCCGGTACGCCTGGTTACCAAAGGCTTACCGAGCGATTGAGGAGAACCCCGCCGTATTTACGGATGACGAAGGGGCCATGGTGAGCCTTGGAGTCGGAAAGAACATGGTCCGGTCAATCCGCTTTTGGATAGAGGTGATGAATGTTGCCATCCCGCAACCTGACAGAAAAATGGGACTCGCACCTTTCGGACAGGCAGTGTTTGCCAACAACGGCTTTGACCCCTTCCTCGAAGATGTACGAACGCTCTGGTTACTCCACTGGAACGTGGCTGTACGTGTCGAGGACCCGCTGTTCGCCTGGGACTTCCTCCTGTACAAGTGGCCGTACCCCGAGTTGACGCGAAGCGAGGCCCTATCGGCGTTCACACGGGAGGCACGTCGGCTCAACATGGCCTACTCACAGGTTACATTGGGTCAGCACTTAGACATCTTCCTTCATACCTACGTCCCCACCCGGGGTGCCAAGAGTGCTTTTGAGGACTCACTTGACTGTCCGCTAGCCGAACTTGAACTGCTCCAGGTCGCAGGAGAGCGCAACATCGATGGTTCGGGACGGCGTGAGCCGGTTTACACCTTCCGCCGCGAAGCCAAGCCAGAAATCACGATGGCACTCTTTGAGTACTGCCTGGACGACTACTGGCAGCAGCACACAGCAGAAGCCACCCTCACGTACCGCGATGTGGCCACTGCCCCTGGCAGCATCGGACAAGTATTCAAACTCCCTGAAGATGACATTCGTACCCGCCTGGAGGTCTACACGCCGACCGACGCGCAGCGACCCTTTATCTACCACCCGTCTGCTGTACAGGGTCTCGTGTCCCGCCGAGATGAGGATCGGCACGACTTCCTGGCCGCTGTATACGCGGAGGAGGCCAACGGTGAATGACTTTCCATCACCTGCGATGCCGGT
The DNA here is from genome assembly GCA_022616275.1 of Chloroflexota bacterium. Lineage (GTDB taxonomy): Bacteria > Chloroflexota > Anaerolineae > Promineifilales > Promineifilaceae. The sequence continues at coordinate 7,315 of JAKEFB010000147.1, read as the reverse complement.
AACTCCAGAGAGCGAGAGACCTACCAATGCAGATGGCGCGGTACCACTCATCGTCGACTTGTTTCACATTCCAGATCGCTACCTGCGTTCCGTTCACCTGGAACGCGATTTTGACGATACCGCTTCGCTCCAACACTATATCGTAACACGCCCTATGGGAATGGCTTTTTCTCGCATCAGCGAAGGTCTTCGTCCTAGGTCTGGTCGTCGAGCATGGCGCATCACTGGTGACTTCGGCACAGGAAAATCCTCGTTTGCCCTCGTGTTGGCCCACCTGCTTAGTGATCCCACAACGCCCGTTCTTGCGGGCGTCCGTCAGGCGATCACCCGAGCGACTGAGCGCGATGTGTTGAACACGACCCCGCCTCGTATGGTGCCTGTACTTGTCACGGGTGCTCGTGAGCCCCTCGTGCCAGCAGTGGCGCGAGGGGTCGGACGTGCCGTGGAACGGTTATGCGGCCAAGACAAGACCAACCAGGCCCTAGAGAACTTGCGCAGCCGAGCGGCTACAGTTGCCACAACGGGAGATCCATCACAACTGCTTGAGTTACTGGACTGCCTCCATAATCATGCAGCACGGAACGGTCGCTCAGGTGTATTGTTGGTGCTTGATGAGCTGGGCAAATTTCTTGAGTACGCTTCTCTCCACCCTGAAAAAGAGGATGTGTACATCCTGCAGAGGCTCGCTGAAGCCGCTGCGCGAAGCGGGGATTATCCGCTCATCGTCATAGGTCTCCTCCATCAAGGCTTTCACGCCTATGCTGAACGACTACCCTCTGCGTCCCGTTTCGAGTGGGAGAAAGTGGCCGGCCGGTACGAGGAGATTACATTCGACCAACCACTAGTCCACGTGGCAGCGCTTGTGGCTGGAGCCCTAAACGTCGACACCAAGCAAGCACCAGAAGACGTTGTGGCGTCGGCGGAGATCGTACTAACCGCGACACAGTCCACAGGCTGGTACAGACCATCTGCTGACAGCCCGACACCGTTGGCCCTATATCCACTGCACCCGACGGTATTGCCAGTACTGGTGCGGTTTTTCGCGCGGTTTGGGCAACATGAACGCTCGCTGTTCAGTTTCCTCCTCTCGTCAGAACCCTTTGGACTTCAGTCCTTCGCCGAGCGCCGAGCAACCGGTCGCACCTATTATCGCCTACCTGACTTCTATGATTACATCCGAACCAACTTTGGGCATCGGTTGGCTGGCGCGAGCTACCGCAGTCACTGGTTGCGCATTGTAGGGACGCTTGACTACGCAACCGTCACCGATCTAGACATCCTTGAGTTGAAGGTACTCAAAGCCGTAGCTGTACTCAATTTACTCGATGTCGAGCATCTGCTTGCGACCGACACTGTGCTGGCAGCCGCCATCACAGATGGCGATATAGAAAGTGATGTGAGCAGAGCTGTATCATCTCTAAAGCACCGTGGTCTCCTTTTTCACCGTGGTGCGGCTGGCGGTTACTGCTTGTGGCCGAGCACAAGCATCAACCTGGAATCGGCACTTCAGATAGCGCAGCGTACACTTGGGCCAGTGGAACGGGTTTCCGCACAACTTAGACCGTACCTGGATGCAAGTCCATTGTTGGCGCGTCGTCATTATATTGAGACGGGTACCCTGCGACACTTCGAGGTACGTTACACCGAGCAAGCATCGCTGCCGGAGGTCGTGGCAAGGCCAACTGATGCCGATGGCCTGGTTGTTGTCGCGCTTTGCGAATCGCCAGAGGAATGCAATGCTGCAGTCGAGCAAGCGAAGGCGGTCGAGGTTGCCTCGCACCAGGAAGTGATCGTGGCGGTACCACCGCCTCTGCAAGACGTTGTGCCGGAGCTTCAGGATGCCAGGTGTTGGCAGTGGATTGCCGACAACACGCCGGAACTGGCACAAGATTCGTATGCGGCTGCCGAGGTCACACGCCAGGCCGTCGCGTCACGGCGTTCCCTCCTGAAACGACTCGCGGCTCAGTTCGGCTTTCACGGTGAGAATAGCGACGTAGAATGGTGGCGCGGTGGCAAGCGGGTTGAACTGCCAACACAGGGTAGGCTCTCGGCTACACTGTCCGTGATCTGCAACGAGCTATTTAACGAGGCACCGCTCATCCGCAACGAATTACTGAACCGCCATACCCTGAGCAGCGCAGCGGCCGCGGCTCGTATGCGGTTGATCGAGCGGATGTTTTCAGCAGCCGATAAACCGATGCTAGGCTTTAAGCCGGGAAAGGCGCCGCCGGAGAAATCCATGTATCTGTCCGTCCTGGATGCTGGAAACGTATATCGCCAGGAGGCGGGGCAGTTCGTCCTGGCAATACCTCCCGAAGACGCCGACCCGCTGCGTCTCCGACCCGCTCTGATACGGATCTTGGCGCTACTGGAGCAAGGTGATGGCCATCGCGTGTCGGTGCCTAGAATCTTGGGCTTACTTCAGGATCGTCCCTACGGGGTACGGGCAGGCGTGGCACCATTCCTGTTGGCAATCGTGGCAGCCGCGCACGCGCACCAGATTGCGGTATATGAGCATGGCACGTTTCTCCAACGATTTCGGGCATCGGACTTCCTGCGCCTGATCAAACAACCGGCAGCATTCGAGTTTCAATTGTGCCGTGTTGCAGGTGTCCGCGCCGAGGTTTTCACACACCTGGCTCACGTATTTGCCAGTGAACGTTCCAGCGACCGGGATCCTGAGCTGCTTGATGTCGTGCGGCCGCTGATGGTATTTGCTGCAAAGCTTCCAGAGTACACCCGCCACAACACAAGTTTGCAGGAGCCGGCAAAGAGCGTACGTGACGCCCTTCTCACGGCGCTAGAACCAGCAACCCTGCTTTTTACGACCCTTCCGGCCGCCTGTGGTCTTGAACCATTTTTAGCCGAGGAGCCAGCCGATGCCGAGCGAGCAGTACAGTTCGTGAGTACACTTCGGGAAGCGCTGGATGATCTCCGTGCAGCCTATCCACAGCTCCTTGAGCGCATCCGTGACCGGATCACGTACGCGCTTGCAGATGGCTATCGCCCAGACCGTAGCGACATAGCGCATCGCGCATCACGGGTTGTACTCGCTGCCTACGAACCACGTCTACAGACCTTCGCACGATCCCTTACGGATATCTCCCTGTCTGACGATGCATGGGCAGAAAAGGTAGGTAGTTCCGTCATCTCCAGGCCATCAGCGCGGTGGACAGTGACAGAAGAAACTCGTGCAATGGATGAAATCGACGTACTCACGGCGATGTTCTGCCGGGTGGAGGCCACTGCTTTCACAGGCGCTGAAGACGAGCCTGACGTTATGGCGATGCGGCTTGTGTTGACACTGGGTGATGGGATGGAGGAGGCATTGGTCGTTCGTACACGCGTCGAGGACGAACCCAGGCTGCAGACGTTAGCGGCGAAGTTGGAAGCAGCACTCATTGATAGTGGAGAACTTCGCTTGGCTGCCCTGGCGCGAGTACTAAAGAACAGCCTATTAGCTAATGACCAGGCATAATATATAACAACAGTTTAGGGCTGAACAGCGAAAGGTAGGTTGCAGGTTGGGTGCATGTGTAACGTTGGCTAGCGTTAAGGGCGAGAGAGGTTATCCGTGACTTTCCGAGTGCTCGCACGAACACTTATCCTTCTAGGATCCGAGTTAATTAGTTCGGACATAGTAGCCTTGTACGAACTGGTAAAAAACGCGTTCGACGCTGGTTCAAGGCGTGTGGTGATCGAGGTGGTGGTTCGCCTAAAATATACTGACATCGAACGGCTGAGAGAACGGCTGATAGAGCGTCTCGATAAACGTCGTTTTAGCGTTGCAGATAACACGGCAGATCGTCTAGCAATGGAAGAATTCCGTCAAGAGTTTTTGGATGCGGTAGATCTCACTGCTCCCGATGCGAGAGTATTTCAACATACCGTTGAGCACGCAGCAACCTGGGATATCCTTACAGACACTCTAACTGAGGCGAACTACATAGTGGTCAGTGACACTGGCGAGGGAATGACACTAGATACCCTAGAGGATGCATTTCTAACAATCGGAACGCGATCAAGACACGCGGTGCTTCAGTCCCGAAGAGCTAATGGCAACCTCCGTCCCATACTCGGCGAGAAGGGCGTGGGACGCCTTTCTACAATGCGCCTAGGGGAGCGCCTGCATATAGAATCGACAACAAGCGGGGAGGCCCATTGGAACGTGCTTGATATTGACTGGTCGCTACTCTCCCACGATTCTGACGAACTGCTTGAGGCGTTTCCCGTTGATGCTCGGCGCGGCCGACAAAAGGACGACCCTGCTTTTTCCGGCACCCACATCCGCATCAGCAGTCTGAATGCTGAGTGGACCGTAGAGAAACTTGAGAGCTTCGCCAGAAAGGAATTCAGCAGACTGACTGACCCTTTCGCGGCGAAAACAGTGTTTCCTATCAGCCTTCACTTCAATGGCGAACTCGTGTCCATCCAACGCTTTGACAAGTTGCTTCTTAAGCATGCCCATGCCACTGTCCGAGCACAGTTCAAAGGCGAACCAGATGGCATGATGCGGCTCACCGGAACCGTACAGTACAAGGAACGCCAACGCACCTTTGCCCTTGAGGGAACCCATCTAGCTTCGACGACAGACAGTTCCCCGTATATTCTTAATTCACTTGGTCCATTCTCGATCGAGGTGTACTGGTACAACCGGAAGGTGCTTACAGAGATCGAAGGCATTGGTAACCGTAGGGAAGTACTTGCCCTCGTCAATACTTGGGGTGGTGGCGTAATGGTCTTCCGGGACGGCTTTCGCGTCCTGCCGTATGGTGGTCCTGACGACGACTGGCTCGGTCTCGACCGGAAGGCATTCGGTTCAGGCGGCTATAAGGTCAATCGGGCCCAAATCATTGGACGGCTAAGCATCTCAAGTCGTGACAATCCTGCCCTGACTGATCAGACCAATCGCGAGGGTCTGCGTGACTGTCCAGAGAAGGGAGCGCTAATGAAGTTGCTCCTATATGTCGTCCGAACGGAGTTGAAAACCTTTCTGGATACAGTAGATAAGGACATCCAGGCGCGGGAGCCGGTCGCTATAGAGGAGCTGGAACAGCGAGTTCGTAGCGAGGGACAGCGCGTGGAAGACAATCTTGTCGAATTGGCACGGCGTGTGCCAGAAATCCAGCAGCATCAGCCGCTCCTGAAGGGTATCCGAGAGGCACTCGCCCAGATTGACAATTTAATTCAGGATGTGCAGGAGGTAGCCTCTTCTTATGAAGAGGGTCGTGGACAACTGCTTCACCTGGCAGGAATAGGGTTGACAGTTGAAATGCTGGCCCACGAGCTCAATCGGGCCACAGAGTATGCTCTAATTACCCTTGGGGATGCCTCCAGCAAGCAGATGCCGCAGCCGGTAGGTGCGCTTATACAAACCCTAGAGGCGCAGCTCAAAACCCTCCAAAAGCGCTTACGGCTACTCGATCCGCTCAGTACAGCTGCGAGACAGCGGAAAGAAACGTTTGATGTCGTTGTGCTCGTTCAGGATGTCGTCGATGCTCACGCGGATCGTTTTGCAAGGGAGGGCATTACCTGTATGGTCGTCACCGAGCCTTCCAACGGCCGTCCCCAACTCCGAATCAAGGCTGTAAAGGGCATGATCATACAGGTGGTTGAAAATCTTGTTGCCAACTCTGTATACTGGCTTCGCCAGCAGCGCACTCTTGATCCGATGCATCGCTCCCAAATCCAGGTAACAGTCGACACGGCCGCGCAAGAGATCCGCGTTTGGGACAATGGCCCTGGAGTGCCATACGAACTTAGGGAGCGCGTCTTTGAGGCCTTTTTCTCCACTAAACCCGCTGGCGAGGGCAAAGGACTTGGCCTTTTCATTGGTCGCGAGATCGCCCGCTATCACGGTGCTGATTTGTACCTAGCCGAGAAACCCAGTGGACCTGACAAGACCCTCCACACATTCATACTTACCTTGGGAGGTATGGCGACATGAATGAAGCCCTAACGAACGGCATGGGTGATACACTTTCCGCCCTACTGGTCACGACCGGGCTCCGGTGTGCGGCACTCGTTGATGATGTCTACGATCCGCTCGAACTGATGGAACTCCCGTCCGGCGAGCGTGACGAGCTGTGGACGCGGCTTGAGGCCGACGATGAAGCGCTTGCGGATCTCGAACGTATCGGTCACCAGCTCTCCAATCCCGGTGAACTGACTAGCATGGTGCTGGCTGCGTTCGACGCAAGCCGGGCGCAATGTCCGGCCTTCGAACGCGTCTGGCTGGCATCGATGGTCGGCAACAGAGTTGAGGCGGGACGGGGCCAAGTCAAACGCTTGAAGGGGCTCCTGGAGCAGGACCTGGGTCTGAAAGTGGGGACGTTCGGTCGTAATAGTCCAACGGAGGATCTGGTTTCTGACGAGGCTCAACTGTTATTCATTGATTGGTACCTTGGCGATGACGTGGTTCCGGATGGGGAAGCTGGAGTCGTGAGCAAAAGGGATATGCCCGCAGCCGTGAAAGTTGCGGTTGCTAAAGTGATGGACATCCTTTCGAGGTGGCCAGACCGTCCGAAGCCAATATTCGTGCTTATGTCCTCACGCCCAGGTCTGCGCGAGCACGCTGGCGAGTTTTGCCGTCATTCAGGGATCCTTCGAGGCATGTTTTACGCTGTACCGAAGCGCGAGTTGACAGATCGCTTCAAGCTCCGCATGCACATGCGATTATTTGCAATGTCACTGACAGCTGGGCGGGACCTGCAGACGTTTGTGGATGCACTAGACAAGAAGTTCGACGATGTAAAGAAGGAATTTCTCAAGGGAATTAGTGATCTCACACTAAATGACTACGCCTACGTTCAGAGCCTTAGCCTTCAGGATGATGGGCAACCACTCGGGGACTATCTCTTGTGGCTCTTCAGTGCCTATTTGGGACAATTGCTCTTTGCTAATGCCTTACGAGACGAGCGCGCTAAGCTTGACTCGATGACGTTTACTAAAGCACTTCCTAGCCTTGATCCACCATCTGACCGACTAACTGAGATATACCATACAGCGCTCTTCGATACCAGCGTTGGACCAATTACACCCCATGCACGAGCTGCAAGAGTAGTAACAACCGCTGAGGCATCAGCTAATCCGTCAGCATTGACACTCGGGGATGTATTAAGGTATCAAATGCTCCAAGGAGATGGTAACGTAGCTACTACAGATACGGTCACTGAGCAAGGCAAGATTGAGAGCCAAGGCGCTGCTAGCCGCAAGCCGGACTTGCTTTTGGTGATCAACCCACAGTGTGACTTGGAGTTCACTCCCGACCGCAACACCCGTCCGGCAGACCCCGGTCGCTCAATCCTTCTCCTGC
>JAKEFB010000146.1 GCA_022616275.1 Chloroflexota bacterium | reverse complement strand
TATTACCCGGACCTGGAGAATTAGCCTTGTCTAGAAAAAACTCTGTTTTGGATTTTAGCCTTCGGATTTTCGAAGGTAGATTTATCACCCCATCTAAAATCCAAACTCTAAAATCTAAAATCAGTTCCTGGCTTGTGCCGCACACTTACCTCAACCTGCGGCGTTGGGAAACGATCGGCACGGCCCTCTTTAACTTGCTGGTCTTTTCCCTTTTGCTGGTCTACCTCCTGCCCACTTTCTACATGGTAGCAACTGCTTTCATGGAGAGCATCCAGTTGCGCGACCGCTATGCGCCGCCTTACCCGGCCGAGCAGGTGCGCTTTGAATACGAGGGCGAGGAACACCTGGTCTATAACGTTCCCTTCGGCGAAGAATTTCGCCCCCTGGCCCTGGTGATTCCGGGGCGGACCTCCAGCCAGTTCATTGACCCCCAGGACCCGGCCGCCGGGCTGATTATGTGGCAGGGTAGCTGGCGCAGGCTGGCCGGGGTATACCGCTTTCATATGACCTGGGAAAACTTCGAGGTCCTTTTTCGGACGTTACGCCTGCCCCAGATGGTCCGCAACACCCTGCTGGCGGCGCTGGTCAGCGAAGTCGCCGTGCTGGCCTCCTCCATTGTCGTTGCCTATGGCTTTGCCCGTTTTCCCCTGCCCGGCGGCAACCTGCTCTTCTATATCATGATCGCCACCATTCTCATCCCGGAGAAGGTAACGCTCATCCCGACCTACTTCTTCTTTGTGCAAGTGCTGAGATGGGAGGGCTCCTGGTTGCCGATCCTGGTGCCGTTTCTTTTTGGCAACGCAGTCTATATCTTTCTGCTGCGCCAGAACTTTAAGAGTATTCCCAAAGATTTGGAAGAGGCTGCTGTGATTGACGGCGCCGGCCCCCTGCGCACGCTATTTTCGATCATTCTGCCGCAGTCCTGGCCGGTGATCATCACCGTTTCCCTGCTGCACTTCTTTTACCTTTGGAACGAGACCCGCCAGGCCACGCTTTATCTGAGCATCCGTCGCGACCTGGTGCCGGTGTCGTTTGGTATTCAAAACTTCCAGTCGCTTTCACCGATCCAGAACCAGCTTCAGGCCAGCGCCCTGTTGGTCATGATTGTGCCTGTCCTGGTGCTGCTCATTTCCCAGCGCTATTTCATGCGCAACGTCGTTGTCACCGGGATGGAAAAGTAGAGGCAGGTGGCAGGTGGCAGGTGACAGGGTGACAGAGATGGCATTTGAGGATAGTGCTCAACGTAAAGTGTCGAGGCGGAGTATTGTGGCCATCTGGTTGGGCTGGGCGGTGATCATGCTGGCTTACCAGGTCTGGGTTCCCGCCCGCCTTAGCCTGCAACGGCCGGACCGGGCCCTGGAGTGGACGCCGGCCGAAACGACCGCCGGCAGCCAGGCCGGCAAAACCTACTTGAATGAGCCTTTTCTCAACAATCACGTTTCCTGGGACTCCGAATATTACCTGGCCATCGCCGTGGGCAGCTACGAAGACCCTGATATCCGGCGCGTCGGCGAGACGCTGGTCTCCGGCGGCGGCGGCTTCTGGCCGTTCGTCATCCCGCAAAACAGCGGCAGCGTTCAGCCGGGCATCTCGCTCAGCTACGCCTTCTTCCCCTTTTACCCGCTGGCCATTCGGCTATTCTCCTTGCCCCTCTCACTCCTGGGCTTAAATCCCATCGCCACGGCTACCCTGGCCGGGGTGCTGGTTTCAATGCTCGGTACCCTGGCGGCCATGCTGGCCCTTTTCGAGCTGGCGCGCACCGAGCTGGGCGAAGCGGGCGGCCTGCGCGCCGCCTTTTACCTGCTCATCTTTCCCAGCAGCTTTTTCCTGGCCCAGGTCTATACCGAGGGGTTATTCGTCGGGCTGGCTTTTTCCAGCCTGGCGCTGTTGCGCCGCGGCCGGCGCGGCTGGGCGGCTGTGCTGGCCGTGTTGGCCACCTTCACGCGGGCGGCCGGCGTGGCCCTGGCCGTCCCCCTGCTGCTGTCGTGGGTTCGGGAGGGCGAGTGGCTGGAATTGGATCTGGATTGGCGGCAGCTTTATTTCAATGGATTGCCGTGGAAAGCAGCTGGCCATGCACTGGTGGTCCTCGGCCCGGTGCTGGCCTATATGCTCTGGCGCATCTCTTATTACGGCCTGGCTTTCAGCAGAGTCGAAGAGGAATATTTCGGCCGTGGCCTGCTTTCCTTAGGCTACACCTTCATCGCCTGGTCCGAGGCTTTTCGCAGCCTGTTCGGAACCAATACCCAGGCGGCGGCCTATTATGCCGTCGAATTTAGCGCGATCCTGCTTGGCTTTGCCGCCTGCATTGCCGGACTGCGCCGCCATCCCGACCTGGCCTGGTTTGGGTTGTTGGTGGTCTTTCTCTCTTTCACCAGCGGGCCAGCGCAAGGCATGCACCGCTACGTCCTGGGCGCGCCCCCGCTCTTCTTATTCCTGAGCCGGTTGGGGCAAAAGCCTGCTTTCGACCGCACCTGGATGATAGCCAGCACTCTGGTCATGGGGATAATGGCCACGATGTTTATGTTCGATATGTGGGCCGGATAGTAATCAATTGACAATACTGAAGAATTATATTAAAGTTTAGTAAAGTTCCAGTAAAGCATAATCGTATGGCCAATAAAGTTACCATTGCCACCATTGCTGAAAGCTGCCGCGTCTCGCCGACCACCGTCTCCCTGGTGCTGAACGGCAAGCCAGGGGTTTCCCACGAGACCCGCGCCCTCGTCCTGGATACCGCCAGAAAAGCCGGCTATTTGCCGCCCTACCATTCAACCAGCCAAAAAGCCGGCCGGCTCACAACCGTGGGCATGATGGTCAAGAGTGAACCTGGCTTACTGCCGCCGGCAAATCCCTTTTATTCGCAGATCATCGCCGGTGTAGACGATGCCTGCCAGGATATGGGCATCAACCTCTTATTTGCCATGCTGCCGGTGGACGAGAACAACCATCCGGTAAACGTGCCGCCGCTGATGGAAAACAGTTCTGTGGATGGCCTGTTGATGGTTGGCACGTTCATTGACAGGACCATTCACACCATCCTGCGCCAGCGAACGCTGCCCATCGTTCTCGTTGATGGCTACTCTGACACCGAAAGTTACGATATGGTGGTCAGCGACAATTTTAGAGCAGCCTACCAGGCTGTCGAATATCTCATCAAAAACGGGCATGGCCATATTGGACTGGTGGGGAGCGAGCCTGGATGTTACCCCAGTCTGTGGGAGCGCCGCAATGGCTATTTGCGGGCGCTCAAAGAAAACGGCATGACCCAAAGCTATATCGCCAATTTCAACGTCAATGCTTCGCAAGGAGAAGAGGAGACGGCGCAACTGCTCACAGAAAACCCGCAGCTAAGCGCGTTGTTTTGCGTCAACGACAACGTGGCTCTGGGCGCTCTGCGCGCCGCACAGCGGTTGAACCGCCAGGTGCCGCAGGACCTTTCTGTGGTGGGATACGACGACACCTACCTGGCGACCAGCATCTCACCCACCCTAACAACCATGCGCGTAGACACCCTGGCTATGGGCCGCGCCGCCGTCCACCTGCTGGCCTTGCGTATGGAAAAACCCGACGCCGCCCGCTCGACCTTTATCATTCATCCAGAACTTGTAGAAAGGGAATCCACGGACGGCCGACGATAGACGACTCTCTTGAGCCGTCGTCTGTCGTCCGTCGTCCATTAGGAAAAGGTCACACCATGACGAACCAAATGCCAACCTCTATCCCCAATATCCCCTGGGAAGACCGCCCTGCCGGTTCATCGGCCGTCATCTGGCGTTACAGCACCAACCCCATTATTCCACGCGACCTGATCCCCACATCTAACAGCATTTTCAACAGCGCCGCCGTCCCGTTCAACGGCAAATTTGCCGGGGTGTTTCGCTGCGATAACCAGAAACGCGAGATGAACCTGAATCGCGGCTTCAGCGATGACGGCATTCACTGGCAGCTTGACCACAATCCGATTGAGTGGCACTCCAATGACCCGGAAATTGGCCGTTACCAGTACCGCTACGACCCCCGCGTGGTCTGGATTGAAGACCGCTACTGGGTCACCTGGTGCAACGGCTACCACGGACCCACCATTGGGGTGGGATATACCTGCGATTTTGAACAGTTCCACTTCCTGGAAAACGCCTTATTGCCTTACAACCGCAATGGGGTTCTATTTCCGCGCCGGATCAACGGCAAATACGTGATGCTCAACCGCCCATCCGACAACGGCCACACCCCCTTTGGCGATATCTACCTCAGCCAAAGTCCTGACATGATCTACTGGGGCGAGCACCGCTTTGTGATGGGCACCAAAGGCGGCTGGCAAAGCACCAAGATCGGCGCCGGGCCGGTACCTATTGAAACCCCTGAGGGCTGGCTTCTTTTCTATCACGGCGTTCTGACCTCGTGCAATGGTTTTGTCTATTCGTTTGGCGCGGCCTTGCTCGACCTGGAGCAGCCCTGGAAGGTGATTTACCGGGGGGCGCCCTACCTGTTAGCGCCGCAAACACTGTATGAATGCGTCGGCGACGTACCCAACGTCGCCTTCCCCTGTGCGGCTCTTTACGATCAGCCCCGCCAGCGCATCGCCCTCTACTATGGTGGCGCCGACACCGTCACCGCCCTGGCCTTCTGCAAGCTGGACGAAATCCTGGCCTGGCTGAAAGCTAATTCGGACGTTTAAGGATGAAGGGCGGTTGAAAATCTCAGGGCGATCAGAACCCTCATTCTGTTCATTTTGGTCACGGCCGCGCTGGTAGCCGGGTGTCGCGAAAATAAAGGGCCGGCGACGGAAGCGCCGAAGGGCGTTTTCCTGATTTTCACCATCTGGGACCACCCCGAACTGCGCGACGAAAACCACGAGTGGGATACTGGTGGCCAGATGGAACCCTTCTGCCCTGCAGATCAGCAGCAGCGACCTGCAAGTTCGTGGCTGGGGAGTAGCGGGAAAAGAGGCGGCTTATTCTGGGTCCAGGATTTCTCGCTGGAAGGAAAGTCTATTCAGGAGGTGCGGCAGGAACAGCCGCTCCGGGAAGGTGTCCAAATAGAGATTCAGGGAATGGCCGGCGGCAGTTACACCATCACTCCCTACGACACCTGGCAAGGTACGTACCTGGAAACCTTTGAGGTGACATGTATAGAAGGCCGGACCTGCGCGATCACGTTGCCGGATTTTGTCGCCGATATGGCCTTCAAGGTGGAGCGCAACTAGCCCGCCGTTCGCATCTGAGGATGCGAACTCCTCAGACCATCAAATGACGATTGACACAGTGCTAGCGGCTAATCAGGCTCCTGGCGAACGGCCTCGTCAATGGCTTTAAGCAACGACAGGTCGTCCAGGGCGTCGTGGTCGAGTGTCCAGAACATAATCCCCCCGGCGCGCTGCATGGCGATTTGGGTCTTGGCTTGAATGGTTAGGATGCCGTTGTAGTGGATCGGCGCGCCCTGATATTCAATCGTATCCACGTAGGCGGCCTGGGGGTTGTCTTCCACAATCTTGCGGTAAATGGCGCTGCCGGGCTCGGCATAAAACGGCACGCCCATGACTGTCTTTTCCGGCGGCAGGCCACGCTCTTGCCAGTACTCCAGCCCGGCGTTGAACTGTTCCATCGTGCCGTGATCGGGTCCATCGTAGGTCATCACGTTGACAAAGTCGAACAGCTCAAAAGTCTCGCTGGCCACCCCCCCGCCGTTTTCGCCATAGCTGACCACGGCCGTCGTCAGGAGCTTATCCGGCATGGCCAGGCGCAGCTCACCAATGAGCGCCAGGAAGTTCTGGGCCGACTGGCCTGGATCGGGATATTCCCAGTCAATGTCCGCCCCGTCCAGAGCGTATTCGTCTACAAACGCGCTTAAGTTTTCGACAAAGACAGAACGTAGGGCCGGGTCGGCCGCCATCGTCTCAAACTCCTCGTCCCAGCCCCACCCACCAACCGAGATCAACACTTGCACCTCTGCCTGGTGGGCCCGCGACACGATCTCTTTCAGCTTCCAGCCGTTTGCCAGGGGGGCAAAGGTGCCGTCGGCATTGGGAATGAGAAAGGCGTAGTTGATATGCGTCAGGCGCGCGTAGGGGATCAGCTCGGGGATAATGGCGCTGGTAACGTAGGCAATAACCCGAAAAGGAGGGGCCGGCACAGGGGTTTCGCCGGGAACGGCCGTGGCCGGAGAATTGTCGGCCTGCTCACCCCCCACACTTGCGCTCGGCCCGGCCGTCGCCGGAGAATCACCAACCTGCCCGCCCGCCCCACACCCGGCCACCAACCCGGCGAACACCACTGTTATAACAATGCTCCCAACCCTAATAATGCTCCGTATTCTCTCCGTGATCTCCATGCAATCGTTAGATTGCCCTCCTCTGTGTTCTCTGTGTTCCTCTTACTTCTCCACACCCGTGATGACGATACCCTGAATGAAGAACCGTTGGGCAATGACGAACAGGATCAGCGGGGCAATCAGCGCCATGAGCGAGCCGGCCTGAATGAGTTGCGGCCGCTGTCCATAAATCCCATTGAAGGTTGAGAGAGCCACCGAGACGGGCCAGGCGTCACGGTTGCTGGAGAGGTAGATCAACGGTCCGAAGAAGTCATTCCAGGCAAAGACAATGTGGAACACAGTCACTGCCAGCAGGGCCGGTAGGGACTGGGGCAGAATCACCGACCACAGGACACGAAACGGACCCGCGCCATCCACCTTGGCGGCATCATCTAGCTCACGTGGCAGCGTCATGAAATACTGCCGGAGCAGGAAGACGTCATAGGCATTGGCGAAGAAGGCCGGCACTATCAGCGGCAGCCAGGTACCGACCCAGCCTATCTTCTGGAAAAAGGTATAGGTCGGAATGACGGTGACAAACGCCGGCAAAAAGATGGTCGCAATCAGCACGAGAAACAGGAAGTCGCGCCCCGGAAAGCGAAAGCGGGCAAAGCCGTAGGCCACCAACGTGCAGGAAATCAGGACGCCAATTTCGGTCATGATGGCGTAGAACGTGGTATTCCACATCAGGCGTGGGAAATTAATGCTTTCCCACACTTCAGTGTAGTTACTCCAGGTGGGGGCAAGCTGCCAGGGGCGCTCCAGGGCTCGCCAGGAAACAGCGCAAACGAACTCGCCCCGGTCCAGATCGCCGGGGTCAATAAAGGTGCTTTGCCTTGGGCCTTTCTTGACGAGCGCCAGCCCTTTCTCTGAGGCATCATTTTCGCTGCCCGTGCAGGTGTTCATGGGAACCGTAAAGATTTCCACTTGCTCGCCGTTGTAATCATAAACCCCCGGCCGGGCCGGCCAGACTGGCGCGCCGATAATGGAAATCTGATCTTGCGTTTTGAGAGACGTAAAAACCATGAACGCAAACGGCGAGAGGAAAAGAAACAAGATCGCCAGCGTTATGATGGTAACAGTCAGGATTTTCGCCTTTAAAGTGAGGGTATGCCAGAAGATTGCCTTTCTTCGCACTTGTCCTTCAGTGGCGCCCTCACGCTGCCAGGGTATTGCTTTCATTAGGACCCGTCCTTTTATTACCGGCCTTCTCCGGTTTACCGGCTTTCTCCGGCGTAATAGACCCAGTAACGCGCTGTTCCAAACAAGACGAGGGTGACGATGAGGATGATGATGAACAGCAACCAGGCCATGGTCGAGCCATAAGACATGTTTTGGAAGGTAAAAAATGTCTTATACAGGTAAAGGTTGTAGAACATCGTTGCCCCGCCGGGTCGCCCCGTGCCGCTATTAACGACCAGCGGCACCAGAAAATATTGGAATAAGCCGACAATGCTCAACGTCAGGTTGTAGAAGATGACCGGCGAAATCATCGGGAAAGTCACATTCCGGAACTGGTCCCAGGCATTAGCGCCGTCCACCTTCGCCGCATCATAGAGCTCGGTGGGCACCCCCTGCAGGCCAGAGAGCATGATCAGCATGGCATTGCCCACCCCCCAGATACCCATGATGACGTAGGTCGGATAGACCCAGTTGACATCATTGGCCCAGTTGGGCACATTCGCCCGGGGGACGCCCAGGCTCATCAAGGCGCGATTGATCCAGCCGCTTTCCGGGTTGAGCATGCCACCCCACAGGAAGATAGCGGCGACAAAGGGAATGATATAGGGCATGTAGAACAGGCTACGGAAAACCATGGCCCCTTTGAGGTGGCGGCTGTTCATCAGGAGCGCCAGCCCCAGCGGAAACAGAATGCCTACCGGCAGGGCAATGAGCCCAAAGCGGATGGTGATCCACAATGAGCCACGCGTCCCACTATCCCCAGTCCAAATCTGTGGATCCTTGAACAACTGAGCCCAGTTGTCCAATCCGACAAATTCGGGTCTGCTCAAAATACCATCCGTAATTTTCAGATCGAGGAAGCTGAAAATCAGGCTGGCAATAATGGGCAGGAAAGTGAAAGCCAGAAAGCCGATGATCCACGGCGAGAGAAAGGTTAGCCCTGTCCGCATTTCGCGACGCGCCAGGGGCGGCAGCGTGCGAATGGTTCTGAGCGACGGCAATCTGGCCCGGCCACGGCTTAGTTGTTCAATCATGGCGTTCCTCCAGCAAAAGTGATCACAACCTCCCGGAGGTTCGGAACCTCCGGGAGGTTAAGCGTGCTATGGGCAAAATAGCTCCTGCGAGCTAGCCTGCCCACTGTCAACCAACAGGGTTACTCCCTGTTGTAGATCACATTGAGGTCGTCAATCATCTTCTGCCATTCCGCGTCGAAGTCGAACTCGTCGGGTGGGGTGTTCAGCATCAGATCCCAGAAGGTCTGCGCGCGGGCAAACGCTTCGGTCGAGTTCGGTTGCCACTGCTCGGCGCTCGGAATATCCGGGTAGGCCAGACCGGCAACAAAGACGTCCCAGCTCTCCGGCGTGACAAAGGGATAGTCCGCTGACTTCGCTTCAAAGAAGGCATCCGTTTTTTCGGGGATGGCCGGCATCGCGCCGTAGGTCGGCAGCAGCTTGTCGGCGCCGGTGGTCAGCAGGTAGGTCAAGACGGTGAAGGCCTCTTCGGGATTGGCGGTGCCTTTCCAGATACGGAAGGTGTCGGCGTCCACCCGGCCGTGGACCTCGCCATCAGCGCCGACCGGCAGAGCGCCAACCTGGAACTCGAAGCCCGCGTCCCGGAACTCGGCCAGACAGCAGGTATACCACAGGGGCGTGATCGCCATGGCGGCCTTGCCACTGTTGAAGAGGTTGCCGTTGCCAAATTCAGGCGCGGCCGCCAGCGGTCCGGTGGCCGTGAACGGCTGGTCGCCCCACATGGCGTCATAGTACCATTGATTGGCTTCCTTCCAGCTATCGGGGATGGCCACGCTGTAGCTGCCCGGGGCATCGCCTTCGACAATGTCGGCCGCGCCGGCGCGATAGGAACCCATGTAATAGGGATGTTGTTGCCATTGGGCGGAGTAACCCACCTGCACGATCTGGGTCGCGTCGAAGCCGTCCTCGGTCGGGTTGAGGCCGTTGACGTCGAGAGTCAGGCGCTTGCTAACCTCGGTAAAGGTGTCCCAGTTCCATTCAACCGCCTCGCCATCCAGCTCATACTCCTCGCCATAAGCCTGGGGCGGATAAGCCAGGCCAATTTCGTCAAAGTAAGCCGGGACATAGTAGACCGCAGCCGGGAATACGGCAAAAGGCAAACCGACCTGGCCTTCTTCAGTTTGGAAGAGATCGACCAGCGCCGGGTCGTAGACGGAGGTATCGAAACCAGTTTGTTCGATGAAAGCAGCAAGGTCAAGCCACTGGCCAAAGAAGTCGTTAGAGCCGCCCCAACCCACCGGGCCGACGATGTCAGGGCCGTTGCCGGAGGCAATCTGGGTTGAGAGGGCGTCACGGGCGGCGTCGAAGGGCACGACTTCCAGAACGAGTTCGATTTCTTCCTGGGAATCGTTGAAGTCCTGAACGACCTCTTCCTGAACCTCTATCTGCCCGGGGTCCGTGCCGGTGCCAAGACCGACGAACCAGCGAATCTGGACGCGATCACCGGTCGGTTCTGCGGCTTCAGGTTCTTCGGTTGGCTCTTCCTCCATCGCCTCTTCGGTTGGCGCTTCGGCCTCAGGCTCTTCGGCTTCCGGTTCCTCGCCTTCCGGTTCTTCAGCTTCGGTTGGTTCTGTGGCTTGCGGTGTGGTCCCGGCCCCGCCGCCACCACAGGCAGCCAGAACTATTGAAAGAACAAGCAATACAGACAGAATGTACACTAACCTCTTCATGGAACTCTTCTCCTTCCAGCTATGTGTGAATTTTGGATTCTAATATAGATAGAGACGGGAACCAATCGTATTTACAAACGCTTTCACCTCCTTTCATTATAAACCAGCCTGGCTGTTACAACCACAAGAACGACGGATGATCATTTCTGTCGGATGTAGCGTGGCTGGCTCGGGTGTTTTGCCTTCCAGCAAACAAAACAACTTCTGGGCGGCCGAACGGCCGACCTCTTCCGTTGGGGCGCGCACGGTTGTCAGCGGCGGCGTGAGAAAAGGGGCCATGCGCGAGTCGTCGAACCCAACGACACTCACATCTTCTGGGATGCGAAGCCTGGCCTCTTTGAGGGCATCAAAGACGCCAACAGCGGCATCGTCATCACCGGCGAATACGGCATCAAATTCTGGGTGTTGAGGGTCTTCGAGGAATGATTTCATGGCGTTGTAGGCGATCTCACGCTCAAAAGAACCCTGCAAGATGAGCGCCTCATCAAAGGCGATTCCGTGGGCAGCGAGAGCATCCTTGTAACCAACTTCGCGCCAGTGAGAATCTTCTTGCTGCTCGGGTCCACGCATCAGGATAATGCGCCGGCAGCCATGCACAGAAATTAAATGATCAACCAGCTTGTACGAGGCGGCTTTGTTTTCTACGGTAACAAATGGAACGTTAAGACCATTGGCCGGTGTTTTGTGAATCAATACCAGCGGGAGCTGGCGGTCATGAAACTGGGCAATCTGCTGGTCATTCAGGCAGTCGGCAAATACCAGCAATCCATCGGTATTGTGCCTCCCTACGGGGAATTGGTAATCGTTGCGCAGAGCGGGACGGCAGGTCGCTACCAGCAGATTGTAGCCGTGGTCGTTGACCACTCCTTCAACACCGGCCAGCAGCGGGGCAAAGAAATCGTTGTGCATATTGGTGAGCAGCAGGCCAATGGTATGCTTCTTGCCCTTGGCCAGTTGGCGGGCCGTGGCGTGCGGAACGTAGTCCAGGTGCTCCATGACCTTCCGAATTCGTTCAGACAACTTCTCCGACACAGGCGCGTTCTGATTCAGATAGCGGCTGACAGTCGCAACCGAAACACCCGCCTGGCGGGCAACATCTCGAATCGTAACGGAAGAAGAACGCTTGGTCATTGCTACGTAACCGGTTACAACGTAACCGGTTACATTATTCCACATTACTTTAATGATGTCAATATATCTACTCTCCGGGAGGGTAGATATATAACGAGACAGATTGCGGAGATAAGGAGAGCATCCCGCCGGCCGGGAAGGAAAAGACGCTTGCCGCCTCGGGCAGATGCTCCGGATCGAGGCGCCACAACTCCGCCTGTAACAGCGCTTCTCCCTGTACCTGGAGCGCCGCCTGCTTTTCCGTATCCGCCAGGTTGACGATCATCAGGGTCAGCGCGCCGTCGTCGCGCCTGGCGGCGTAAATAGAAACATCTTCAACTCCCGAGCCGGCGTACAGTAGCTCGGCGCCGAATTTGTTGTAAAGCTGGTAAACGTAGTAGCTGGGGCGCAGCTCGCCCCGGCCGATCAACCCCCAGCCGCCATAGTTGCCATGTGAGGTCAGCATCCAGTGATTGACCATGAAGACGTCCTGGCTCATCAACTGCCCGAACATTTCCGCCAGCCAGATGGCATTGTAGTGGGAATCAGGTGTTGTTTCGCCCCCCACGGCGCTGTTCCAGTGGGTGTTAACCTCGGTGATGGCGATGGGGATGTCCCGGCCGGTAATCTCCTGGATCAGCCCGCGCAGGTAGACGATGGTCCTCTGCCACTCCCGGGTGTGCTGGCGCAATTCTTCAATGGTGACGCTAACCTCCTCCCTGCTCTTGGGGAAAGGATAGCGATGGAAGGTGACCACGTCTACCAGGTCGCCGTTGGCCTTGAGAAATTCCGTCATCCAGTCCCGGCCGGAGGAATCCTTGGGGTTGAAGTTGTCGTCGTAGTTGAACTGGTGGATTTCCGGGCCAAGCAGCTTGATGTTCGGGTCCACTTCCTTCATGGCCAGGGCCAATTCCCGCCACTCCGCGTTATATTGCTCCGTATCGTAATCATCCGCCCGGCCAACGGCGCGCAGCTCGGCCGCAAACAGGGTTGGCTCATTGCCGATACTCCAGTAAACCACCCCGTACTCCTTCTCGACATTGGTGTAGCGCACCAGCTCGGCCGCCTGCTCCGGGCTGCCTTCCCGCAACCGGACCGAGATCGTCGGGATAGCCCCGACCTGCCGGCAGAACTCGATAAAAGCGTCAATCTGGTAAGATTTGAGGTTATTGCGGTCGCCCCAGGCGCCGCCCGGGAAGCGGATGGCCTTGACGCCGGAGGCGAAGGCGGCCGGCAGCATGTCCACCGGCACGGCTATCCACGGCCCGTAGTTGGAGCCCAGGATGTAGGGGCTAATCGGCCCCAGGCTGGCAGATGGAACGACGAGTAACGTTCCGGGTGATGGTGTGGGGATTGAGGCTGGCGGCAGAGTTGTTGGACCGGGGCTGGCAGTTGGGGCGACAATTAACGTTTCGGGCGAAGGGGTGGGGATTGAGGTTGGCGCCGCTCCTGGCGCTGGCGTCAAAGAAGGTATGGGGATCGAGGTTGGCGCTGGCGTCGAAGAAGGTGATGGCGCCGAGGAATCGCAGGCGACTAAGGCGATGTAGAGGAGAATCAACAGGTATCTTTTCCTGAACATAGTTGCACCCTCTTTTCCTGAAACCGGTTACATAGTAGTTTACCCTGGTTATCGGAAAACGCCAAAATTTAGCGAGATGTGAACTCTGGTAAGGGAGTTTCGTAAAGTTATAAATTGTGCGGTACGGCCTGGGCAAAGGTCCGCAGGGCGGCCAGGTGGGCGGTGGGCGTGTCGAAGCCACGTCCCATCGTATTCAGGCTGAGATGAGTCGCCCCCACTGCCTGCCAGCCGGCAATGAGCCTGTTCCAGTCGTCCGGGTTGCCCTCACCGTAGGGGATGCGGGCTTCCAGGCCGATGCCGGCGCGGCTGCGGCCGGCCTGGGCCAGGTAGAAGTCCAGTTTTTCCAGAGAAGGCTGGGCATCGGCGGCCGTGCGGTAGTTAGGTAGCCAGCCGTCGCCCAGATGGGCTACCCGGCGCAGCACGGCGTCGGCGTGGCCACCAAACCAGATGGGGATAGGGCGCTGCACGGGCAGGGGATTGAGGCCGGCGTCGGGAATCGTGTGCCAACGGCCGTGAAAGGTCACCAACGGCTCGGTCCACAAACGGCGCAAGAGGGTAATCTGTTCCTCGATACGCCGCCCACGCCTGTGGAAATCCTGGTTGAGGGCTTCGTACTCAACCGGGTTCCAACCAAGGCCGACGCCTAACCGGAAACGGCCGTTACTCAACACATCAAAGGTAGCCGCCTGCTTGGCCACCAGGACTGTCTCTCGCTGGGGCAGGATGAGGATACCAGTGATGAAGCCAATCGTACCGGTAACGGCGGCCATAAAGCTGAACACAACAAAGGGCTCATGAAACGGGCTCTGGTAGGTGTAAGGGCCTCCCCAACCACCCGGCCGGTCTGGGTTAGCGCCCAACACGTGGTCGTAGGCCAGAATGTGAGAGAAGCCCAGATTTTCGGCCGTTTGGGCATAATCGCGAATGGCCGCCGGGTCGGTGCCATATTCAGTTTGGGGAAAAACAACGCCAATTTTCACTTTTCTCCTGTAAAAATGGGACGCGGATTCACGCAGATAAACGACGCAAGCAACTTGCGTTTGGCTGATTATTTTTGTTTATCGTGGTGCGCCCCGCGCATGGAAACTCCTTCTAATAATGAACTAAAGCGATTGCCTTCATTATAACATCAAGCGCCCTCTCGCTATTTCAGAAGAAGCTGTTGCCGCTTTGCATCCCTTAATAGCCCACCCGGCTGCCAGTAAAATTTTGGTTGAGAGCGGGCCGGCGCTGCGGGCGCAAAATACTCTGGCAACAAGCCACCGGTATCTACGTTACTATATTGGTTGAGGGTTAGCCAGAATTCCGCGGCCGTAGCCTGCCGGTGGGCATATTGCCGGGCGTAAGCTTGCAGGAAGGCCAAAAAGGCCGCGTCGCCCATGAGCTGGCGCAACTCGTCCAGGAAGAGAGCGCCACGCAGGTAAACGGCGTCTACGTAGGAGCGGAAGTGCGGGTGTTCGTAGATGGCGCTGTTGACCCAACCGGCCGGGTTAAAGCGCCGGACTCGGAACTGCCACCACCAGTCCACCAGGTCGGGGTAAACGGCCTCGTAAAATAACAATTCGCTGTAGGTGGCCAGCGATTCGTCCAGCCACGGCTCGGCCGCCTGGTCGTTGCCCACCAGGCCATACCACCACTGGTGGGCCGTCTCGTGGGCGGCGATGGGGACCAGGTATTCCTGAGCCTCGCCTTGATAGCGCCGGAAGAGGGTCTGATCCAGGAAGTACAGGCCGTCGTACTCCAGGCCGTCTTTAAACTCAGCCTGGACAATAGCCAGGCTGTCGCGGGGGTAAGGGGCGAACAATGAGCCGTAAAGCTGCAGCGCCTGGGCCGTCGCCTCCAGGGCGGCCTGGCCGGCGGTAAGATCTTCCGGGAAGACGTAAGCGGTGACGGCGACGGAACCGGCCGTCGTTTGCAGCACCTGGTATTCTGAGCTGGCCGACCAGGCAAAGCTCCGGCCGGCCGGCAGAGAGTAGCGCCGCCACGCTCCCTCGACCACGGCCGGGACGCTGGCGGCCACGACCACATTTTCGGCGGCGCCGGACAGACGAACACTCGCCTGGTAATCGGCCACGTCGTAGACCAGGTATTCGCCTACCGCTCCCGGTGGATGGACCAGCCAGCCGCCATCCGGCCGGTGAGGGGGCACAAAAGGATACCAGTCGCCCAGGTTGGCCTGGCGCGGCGTATAACCCAGGCGTCCCGGTTGGGCCGGCAGGTTTAATTCATAGAGGAGGGTCAGGGTCGTGGCTGCCCCCGGCGCCAGCGGGACCGGCAGGGGCACCGTCAACCGGGAGCCAACCAGGTGGTAAGGGGCGCCGGCCGGGCTGCCGGCCAGGCGCAGCTCGCGCAGGGTGAAGATGCCCGGTTGGCGGTTCATATCCACGACAAAGAGTAGCTCCGGCAGCGGCGCCGGCAAGGGGTTGACGTAGGTAACGGTTTGGGTCACTACCAGGTGATAGTTGTCCAGGTCAAGGTGGGCAAACAAGTTATACTGGCTGTTCGGCGGGGCGGCCGTGGCCACGCTGGTCGCCTCTGGCGTCCAGGTGGGAGCGGGCGTAGACGAGGGCAAGGGAAGTACGGCCGTCAGCGTGGGGCTGGCGGTAGCGGTGGTGGTTGTGGTCGTCGAGACGGCCGGGGCCGGCGCCGGGGCGGGCTGAAAAGTGGGGGTAACAGGCTGATAGCCAGGCGTCGTTTCCCGGCAGCCCAACCAGGCCATTGCCAGCAGGATGGCCACAGTTATCTTCTTGTTCATTGGCTGCTCCGGCGCGATGGTTCGGCACCCATGTTCACTTCTCCTGTCACTGGCGTTATCTTTATTATACCGTTCTTTTTCTGTGCTATGATTGAAACAGGATGAAAGAGAACACTGCCGAACGCCAGGCCACCATCTCGGCCGTTGACGGTTTTTCCCTGGCCGCCAGCCTGTACGAGCCGGGGGAGCGGGCCAACGGGTCCGTGATCATTGTTAGCGCAGCCACGGCCGCGCCGCGTGGCTTTTACCGGGCTTACGCCACTTTTCTGCGCGACGCCGGCTACACGGCGATTACCTACGATTACCGGGGCATTGGCCAGTCGCGGCCGCAGACGTTAAAAGGCTTCCAGGCCCGAATGCGGGAGTGGGTGGAGCTGGATATGGCCGGGGTGATTGAGTGGGCCAGCAGCCATTACCGGCCGGCGCGGTTGTTCCACGTCGGCCACAGCATTGGCGGGCAGGCGGCCGGGCTGCTGCCCAACCACGACAAAATTAGCGCGATGGTGACGATGTCGGCCCAGAGTGGCTATTGGGCCATCCACCCCTCACCGGAAAAATACCGTATCTGGTTTTCCGTATTCCTGATGATCCCCACCTTGACCCGGCTGCTAGGCTACTTTCCCTGGAAGCGGCTGGCCGGGGCCGAGGATCTGCCGCGCGGCGTGGCCCTGGAGTGGGCCTACTGGTGCCGCCTGCCCAACTACCTGCTGGGCGACAAATCGCTGGCCTCCCTGGAGCGCTTCCCGCATTTCACCGCCCCCATCCTGGCCTATAGCATCGGCGACGACGTCTGGGGCACCGAGCGATCGGTCAACGCCATGATGGCCGCCTACACCGGGGCCACCGTCGAGCGGCGGCACGTCTCGCCGGCCGGTATCGGCGTAGATGCCCTGGGCCATTTTGGCTTCTTCCGGCCGAAAGCCAAAGCGTTGTGGGAGGAGACGGTGGCCTGGCTTGGGGGAGTAGCAGCCGTTCGCATCTGAGGATGCGAACTCCTCCCACCCCTCCAACCATTAAACGATGATTGGCACAGTACTAGCAAACGCTGGCCCCCAGGGACAAATGCCGGGTTATCACGCCGCTAAATAGTAGCTCGCCATTGTGCATCTCCACCTTAATGATGGCGCCGTTGGGGATGTCAAACGAGCCTTCAAAAGCCCGGAACTGCCGCATGGCTTCCGAACT
Source organism: Chloroflexota bacterium (assembly GCA_022616275.1). Classification (GTDB taxonomy): domain Bacteria; phylum Chloroflexota; class Anaerolineae; order Promineifilales; family Promineifilaceae. Next base: position 73,335 of record JAKEFB010000146.1, on the reverse strand, counting down.
CAACTCAACCGGGCCCCTGAGCAGCCGCCACAAAACAGCCCGGAAAAACATGCCGTGCCCAAAGATGGTAATGAACCTCTCCTCACGCCGGGACAACGCCGTTAGCAGGTAAGCAACCCGCTCCATAAAATCGGCAAAGCACTCCGCGTCCTCGCCGTGCCGGTAAAAGGGGTCGCAGCGCTGCCAATAGTCGTCGGACAGCGGCCGGCGCTGCTCCGGCGTCGTGTTGCGGCACAACAGCGGTGACAGATAGGTATATTCGTGGACTGGCCACTCCTCGTGCGGGGCGGCCGGAAAGCGCTGCCGGGTTGGTTCGGCCGTCTGCTGGCTGCGGCGGTAGGCAGAGGTGACGATGAGCGAGGGGGGCTGGGAGAAAGCGGCGCTGACCTGCCCGGCCTGTTCCCATCCGGCGGCCGTCAGGGGATTGCTGGCCGGGTCTAGCGTGGCCAGCCCCAGGTTCCCTTCGCTCTGCCCATGTCGGATTAGCCAGGCGGTTTGCAAGAGAGTCCTCGCCGTGTCTTTACGATGGCGTGTTGCCGCCGGTCGCAAACGAAACGGAAAGCGCCGGCCGCCAAAGTATATGGTACAGCCAGGAACCAGCGCAACTTAAGGAGTTGGATTCCTGACATCAGATGTCAAGAACCATCTGGTAGAGTAAAGAAAATTTAGTAGGAAAAAACCTCCCGGAGGTTTGACGCTATAGATCGGTAGTAGACATTAGCCTCCGGGAGGTTCCTATAAGGGAGGTAAATGATGCCTGATTTACGTGGAAAAGTAGCCGTGGTGACGGGCGCCAGCCGGGGGGCCGGCCGGGGGATTGCTTTGATGTTGGGCGAGGCCGGAGCCACCGTTTACGTGACCGGCCGGAGCCGGCGCGGCGGGCCGACGACTGCCGGCCAACCGGAAACGGTGGACGAAACGGCCGAACTGGTCACGGCGCGGGGTGGCCAGGGAATTGCCGTGCGCTGCGACCACACGGTAGATGTCGAGGTGGCGGCGCTTTTTGCCTGCGTGCAAGAGGCCCACGGCCGGCTGGACGTCCTGGTCAACAACGCCTGGGGTGGTTACGAAGATTACAACGAGTCGCCCTTTGACGCGCCGTTCTGGGAGCAGCCGTTGTGGCGCTGGGACAAAATGTTCTCGGCCGGGGTGCGAGCGCACATGGTGTCAAGCTACTATGCCGCGCCGCTCATGCTGCCGCAGCGCCAGGGATTGATCGTCAATATCACCACCTACATGAAGCCTGACCGTTACGACAACGGCTCGCCCTTTTACGACATTGCCAAGACAGCCATTAACCGGATGGCCCTGGTGATGGCCGAGGAACTGCGGCCCTACAACATTGCCGCCGTGGCCCTCTCGCCGGGCTGGATGCGGACCGAAGGAATGCTGCGGGCTTTCAACACCGACGAAGTACACTGGCGCCAGGTTCCAGACTTAAGCCGGACGGAGTCGCCGCTGTACGTCGGCCGGGCGGTGGCGGCGCTGGCGGCCGATCCCCAGGTGATGGCTAAAACCGGCCGGCTGCTGACGTCGGGTGGGCTGGCGCAGGAATATGGTTTTACCGACGTGGACGGCCGGCAGCCAGACTTTTTTGGAGTCTGAGGGCGTTTTTCGACACGAATTACACGAATGGCACGAAATTAACAGTACAATAGTGCCACCATGAGGGAACCGGCCGGCGGCCGGCGGTGTATATCAGGTGAGAATGGAAGAGACCCTTCGTTGAGGAGTAGAATGATGGCATCTCCACCTTCACCCCGGCCGCTGATCCGCCAGCGGGCTACCTGGCTGTTAATTTTCCTCCCGTTGCTCTTTGCCAGCTACGCGCTCTTGCGCTCACCGCCTGGCAATGTAGTCCCGGAGGCGGACGGGGCAGACCAGGATGGGCTACTGGCGTTACTGCTCTTTGAAGAAATGCTCCGTGTCGGCCAGGGACTAAGCCAGGTACAGGCGCGGCTGGTAGATCCAGCGTCGCTGGCAGATGTTCCTGGCCACGCACCCATTGAGCTGGGCTGCCATCCTGTTGGAGCGGCAAGCGCCAGCCGCGGGCTGCTGGCGGCCGTGGTCCGGCCGCCAGATTGTGGTGCGGGTGAGCTGCATGTATTTGACCTGTCCACAGGGAGCGATGTCCCCACCGGCCTCTTGTTTTTCGCCTGGGATGTTCCCATGGCCTTCAACCGTGAGGGCACGGCGTTGTTCTGGACCGAACAACCCCTGGCCAACCCATACCAGGTGGTCCGGTACGACCTGGCCGGCAAGATAAAACAGGTTATTACCAGCCTGCCGGCCGGCTTTCTGCCCCAGGAACTCCAGGTGCTATCATCAGGCCAGTTGGCCTTTTACGGGTTGGTCCAGGAGCGGCGGCCGTTGCTGGTGTTGGTGGACGCTGAGAGTGGCGCCACCACCCAGGTGGCTTTAGAAGGAGTCCGGGCCGGCCTGGTGGAAAATAGCCAGGAAACAACCCCGGACCGCCTGTATGCGCCTGGTTTAGTCTGGGATTTGACCCGAGAGCGTCTTTATCTGCTCCACGCCGACGAGGATGTGATCACGGTTGTAGACCTGGCGGCCGGGCAGGTACTGCGCCAGGCGGCTATCCGGCCTGCTTCGCCGGGTCTGTTCTCCTGGCTGGTGTCGCCGGCCGAAGCCAAGGAAAGCCTGGTCACTGAACGGCGGGGTGTGCTTAGCCCGGATGGACAGCGCCTGTACATCCTCGCGATGGAGGACGAGTACATTGACCTGGAGCCGGGGTGGGTGATCCGGCCGAAATTGCTGGGCCTGCAAGTGGTCGCTACGGAAACACTTCAGCAGGTGGCCCACCTGGACCTCCCGGCCAGCGAACTGGCCGTCTCGCCCGACGGGCGGTGGTTACTGTTAGCTAGCGGCCAGGGCGCCAGCGGCACCACTGAGGATCTGAGTCCCTGGACGGAAAGCAGCGGGCTTACCGTGCTAGACGCCCACACCCTGGAACAGCGCTTCCACCAGGGGGCGGGCGAGTGGTTCACTATCCTGGGCTTCACATCTGATGGGCAAGGGACCTACATCAGCCAGCCAGGCGGCGTGGTAGATGGAGAGTTCAGAGGGATTCTGCGGCGCCTGGACTTGAATTCACTGGCTTTTGTCGCCGAACGAGAAGGAAACCCGCTATGGTGGCGGCATCCTCAGCCAATTTTTGTTCACCTGGCGCTTAACCACCCGGATTAGCGGCCGACTCTACCGCCCAAACAAACCAGCCTCTGCACACCTGTCACCTGCCACTTGCATACTTGCCCCCTACCCTTTGCCCTTGCGCCAGGTGAAACACAGGCCGGACCAGGTGGCGTCTACGGCGCAGACTTTATAGTCTACCAGCCCGGCGGCCAGACCGACCTCACGCACGACCCGCTCTGACAAATCGCTGCTAATCCCGGACGTTTTCTTGGGCCAGATGATCCACAACCGGCCGGCGCCGCCAAAAGCGCCCATAGCGGCGACGTTGTGTTCCAACTCGGCGTGGGAGGTGGTGAACCAGAGGGTTACGTCGGGCCGACGGGCATCCGGTTCCGGTTGGAGCGAGTACCAGTGCAGCATCGCCCCTTCAGGCAACTCGCCCAGGGTCTCCGCAAAATCGGCCGGGGCGTTGACCAGGGCGACGGTGGCACCGGCTTTAATGCCCAACTTTTGCGGCAGCGGCGTCCCCGAATAGCCGGCCAGCAGCGACGGGGGCACAACCGGATCGGCCGGCGGGTTGGCGATGGCCTGCTCCAGCGCGCTGCCAACCTGGTCCCAGGTGGTGTAGACGGCGTCCGGCAGGCTTTGCCGGACGCGGGCTATTTTCTCCGGCTCGCCGCCGATGAAAAGTAGGGGCACGCGCCGGGTGTCTTTAAAGGTACGCAGGGCCAGGGCTACGTCCCGCCCCTGGCTGGGCAACCGGCCGAGGTCAATGAGGAAGGCGTCTGGCGGATCGCCTTTCAGCGCCCGGAAAGCGGCCGGGTCCAGCAGCTCGTAAATGACGTCGTAGCCGGCCGTGCCCAGTTGCCGGACCCGCTCTGCGGCCTCCCCGTCGTTCCAATGAATCAGGCGGACCCGGTATGTGGAATCACCCATTCCATAAACGTGTGGTCACCCGCACAAAGCCATAGCGTGGGTGCATGACTAAGATGCCGTTGCGAATGATGCCAAACAGTTTCTTTTTCAAAAACGCTGCCCGATCGCTCGTAATCAAAATGGCTGGGTGGCTCAACGCCGACAAAAAGGACGGCGTCAGGCGCAATGACCTGGCGCGTGTTGACAAACAAAGATTCCCATACGCCTGGCAACCGGCGGGAGAACGGGACGCCCTCTTCTCTCAGCCGCTCGGCCACCGACCGGTCAACACCGTAATGGGCCTGGGCATATTTAAGGGCCAGAACGTCTGCCTGATACTCCAACGCATTACCCTGTACGACCTGGATTTGCATGTCGGCCTCTCTATTGTCTGGTGGTCAATTTGTAACCGGGCTTATGATAGATAGCCAGCGGTGGGCAGAGTTGTGGGTGGAAAAAGAGTAACCAATCAACTACAAGAATAGCGCATTTGTTCTGATTTAGCTACATTTTACGACACCAGTTTGCGCCTTTTGTCAGGTTCAGAGGTGACTGTCACTTGCGGAAGTGACAGTCACCTGATGTTTCCTATTCCCTATCGCCGGCCGCCTCCCCGGCCGCAAAGACCAGGGTTCCGTCGTCATGCACCAGGATAAGCTGGTCACCGTTTACGGCTACAGCCAAGAAGGACGATTGGCTCAAGGCCGCCAGGAACGCGTTTTCCTGGTCCATGATCGCCTGCTCGCAGGCCATCCGGGTGGTAGCCAGCTCGCCAACGGTCATGGTCGCCCCACTGAGGGTGTAGCTACCGGAGTAGGTGTTGCAGCCGGCCGAGCCGCTGATCTGTGTACCGTCAAAGACGGCCGTGATTTCTGTGCCGGCCAGGGGTGGCTCGGCGGCGCCTGCGCCAAAGGAGACCAGCCGCCAGGGTGTGCCGGTAAAAGGCGGGCCATCTAGCGGCGGCATGGCGGCAAAGTGCAGCGCGCCACCTTCGTGATGGATCGCCAGCCTGTCAGCGTCCAGGGTAAAAGAGTGGGCGGCCGTCAGGGCGTTGATGTACACCTCCTCCTGGGCCAGGATTTCTTCGGCGCAGCCACGGGCGCTGCTGGCAATTTCGACGACAGTCAGGGACGAGCCGTCCACCTGGTAAGGGCCACCGTAGCCGTTGCAGCCGGCGAAGCCGCCGACAGTTCCGTCGTCGTTGAAGGCGGCGGTAATGACTGTCCCGTTGAGCAGCGATTGGGCCACCTCTCCGGTCTCAAAGGTGACCAAATACCACAACGTGCCGGTCAGGGGTGTTACCGGGGGTGGTGGCTCGGCCGTAAAGCGCAGTTCCCCACCGTCGTAACTGATGGTCAGGGTATCGCCCGCTGTGGCTATACTCGTAGCCGAAGCCAGGGCAGCCAGGTAAGCGGCTTCCTGTTCCATGACGCCTCCGGCCAGACAGGCCATTTCTGTTTGCTGGATAGGCTCCGTGTGGAAAGAAGAGCCTCGCACCCGGTAAGTGGTGAAGTAGTTGTTGCAGCCGGCTGAGCCATGTAGCTCATTGCCGTTGTCGAAGGCGGCAGTGACGGTCGTCCCTTCTAAAACAGCCGCCGGGTTGCCGGCCGGGCCGTAGCGGGCCAGGATCCATTTCGTGCCGTCCAGGCTGGCCGGGGGTTCCACGGCGGGCGCGCAGGCAGCCAGGGCCAACAGGAAAATAAGAAGCAGGATTGTTCGTTTCCAATAGGTCTGGTTCACAGGTTTCTCCATCATAATCCCCGGCGCAGCCGTACTACGCCGGGTGAGCGGTTTAATAGTCTGCAATGCTTTCATTACCTATTGAACGAACTTCGACCTGAAAATGTTTCCGGCTGAAATAAACCCCTCCACCCGGCCGGCAGTCAATGCGAATGACCCACCCCTGATGGCTCAGGTAGTTGTTGGTCCATCCAGTGTGAAGCTAATGTTGGTTGTCGAGGTAGCTTGGTTCCGGCGTAGAGGACGATCTGGAAAACCGTTTACTTCTGCAACCGCTTCGTGATTTCTTCGGCCAGATTGAGAAAAAAGGATTGCAGTTCTACTACGGTGACCGGTTTGATCATGCGGGGTAAAAAGGACAATTGAGTGGCGCGGCGCAAGGCAATGGCCAGCCAGTAGTCATCTATGCCGATGTGCTTCTGTCGAGTCAATGTCTCTAGTTGGGAAAAAGACATTACTTCCTGGCAGACAAAGTACACGTCTACAAAATCCTTCGGTTCAGCCCGGTCAAATAAGGCAGACAGTTTGTTGCAGGCAATGTCGGTGACGTTATCCACTTGAATACCAAACTCAGCCTGGTACTGCGTTGGATGTAAGCGATAGGGAGAATCCTGGGCGAAATCCAGCTTGATCCGTTCACCAGTCAAGTCAGTGATAAAACACTCTAAAAAGGTCCCCAGTGTTCGGGTAAACGCGACTTCCCAGGTTTGTGTCTGGGCAAGGGCTGTCAACACTGGGGCTACCTGAGACACACCGGCCGGATCGGGAGTAAAGAAATCCAAATCTTCCGAGTAACGGTGCTGCAGGTAAAAAGCCGACAAGGCTGTTCCTCCAGTCAGGTAAAACCGCTCTTGGAGGGACGATTGCCCAATACCTTTAAGAACTTGCTGCTGTAGAGGGGTTAAGATGTCCATAACGGGCTTTGACGGCCGGCAGGTTAAAGTACCATTCCCAAAAGTCGCGAATATCAACAGGCAGGTTTAAAACCGGCAGATAAGCATGAATCGTTGCCAATCCTATTGCCCGTATATCATTAGCCGAGCCGCGAGTTAGAACGCGGGTTAAATACCATCGCCTGAAAGCCTCATTTTGCGCGGCGTCATCTGGTATGTCGTAATCCCAAACCAGGTTGGGATTGATCGGCCACGCTGTCTCTGCAACTTCGCTTATTTTCTGCATCAAAAACCTCGTCTGCTTACACGGGTATTGTATCAAAGCAATTGGTTTAGGGAACCTTTGTGACCCAGGCAGTGTAAATAAAGACAAAAGGGGACACGGATTTGCAGGATTAAGGGATAGGGAACTTTTATGACCTGGGCGGTGTAAATAAGGACAAAAGGAGAAAGCTAATGAGAACCATAACCTTCCTACTATTGCTTTTGGCCTTCTGTTTAGCTGGCTGCGCCGCCCCTGGCCAGGCGGCCGACCAGTCCGGCGTGGTCCCGGTAGACCGGCCGGCGGCCGGAGCAACTACCGCCCCAGTCCTGCCCGCCCCCATGCTCCTGGCCCAATGGAACGCCACGGAACGTCGCCAGGAGCTTCTCGCCGTTGAGCCGGCTACCGGCCAGAGCGCCGCCGACTATACCCCTCTGGTCGTAGGCGACAACGAGGGGTATAGCGCGCCGTACGTTTTCTCGGCCGGCGGCCGGCGGCTGGCGGTGGTTGAGTCGCACGGCGAGGCCTGCCGGTCCTACGCCGGCGGGCTCAGTTGCTGGCCCAGCGCCGACGTCTTGCACCTGGTGGACGTGCCAACCTGGCAGGACGTGGCGGTTGAGCTGCCGGCCAACGGCTGGGTCTGGTCATTGGCCTTTGACGCCCAGGCCACGCACCTGGCGCTGGTCTACCAGGCGCGAGAATACCAGGTGGAGGAAGGCACCACGCTGATGGTTTTTGAAGCCAATACGGGGGCGCTGGTGGCCGAGCGGCCGCTGCCGTTTGAGCCGAGCCTGATGGCCTACACCGGCGACGGCGCGTCGCTGGCCCTTTTTGGCGCGCCGCCGGGCGAAGAGCCGGGCATCTCCCCGCCGGGCACGACGCGCCTTCTGCTGGTTAACGCCGCCACGCTGGAAACAACCTGGGACCAGCCTTTTGCCAACCTGGCCAACGGTTGGTGGTGCCTGGAAAGTTGCGACGCGCCGCACGGCGAGCAGTTGTTTGTCCACTGGGCGCCGGCCGTCGTCCCCTCCCCGGACGGCCGCAAGCTGTATATTGTCCACGCCGACGAGGAAATGCTGACGACCATAGACCTGGATGCCCAACAGATGAACACCGTTGGCCTCCAGGTAGCCCAATCGTGGTTCGAGAAATTCCTGGCCCTCACGGCCGGTGTGGCCGAAGCCAAAGGGGGGTTGAACGGCGCGGTTAAGAGCGCCGTGTTATCGCCAGACGGACAGAAACTATACGTCGTCGGCCGGACAATGAATTCCACCCGCGACGACGAGACCATGTGGGAGTTGGCCGAAGAGTCCCTGGGTCTCCAGGTCATTGACGTGGCCACCGGCCGGATCGAGGCCAGTTACGCCAGCGAGGCCCTTTTTATCGGCATCACGCCCGACGGAACACGCCTGCTCTTAAAAGGCTGGGGGGAAGCAGGGCCGTGGGCGGAAGTCGTGGATACAGCCAGCCTGGAACGGGTGGCCTACCTGACCAACTGGGAAGTGGGCGTCACCTGGGACATGGACGGCCAGACGGTCATCGTGGCCAGCCAGCCCACCGGCCGCAGAACACAACTGGCTATCATAGAATCCGAGCGCTTCACAACTGTCCATTCCTGGTTTGTAGAAAGCTACGCTTCTTGGTTGACGAGACCATAGGCATCTTTCTACGGCGCTACTGTTTCAGCCCAGCTCATCTCTGGGTGTTTCTGGAGAAGGGTTGATCCCAGCATGGTTGGTAGATACGCTTAACTTTCATTGAGCAATACAGATTCTAATTCATCAACCGTTTTGCCATGCACAACATCTGTGGCTTCGTTTGCCACCATTGGTGTGAGCGTGCCATCTTTTTCCACAAGGTACCGACCTTCTGGTGAGATGGTGCGTAGCAAGTTATCTGGGCCGGGTACTAACAACAAGAGGTACTGTTCACCAACTTTATAAAGCGGGTCTCCTTCAAGGATCATGACGGGTGAATTGAGTTCTTGGTTTGAGTCTTCGTTTTGAGCAATGATTTCAGCGCGTTTACCACCGGTCTGAAAGAGAACCAGTTGTTCACCTGTTTTGGTTTCGCCCTTATAAGATTCAACAACTTCAATGGTAATACGCTGAGTCGGGATACGAACCTCACCTTCAGGTTCATGCCCGATCGCTTCGTGAACGATATCATTGCCGGCTTCAACGGCAATCACATTAGCTAGCACAATCAAGTCAGCGTCGCCGACGGCCGTTTCGAACGTTTCAGGGTGGTAAATCCAACTGGCAAATGCATTTGACTTGGGGGCATTCAGATTAATGACGGCAACTTGTACCGCGAAAGTCACAAGCAGGACAACAACGCCACCGTAGACGAAAAAATTTAACTTTTTCATTGTCTAACCCCTTCATGGTTGATTAAAAGTGATTTGGGATGCAGAACAAGATTCATTTAGTGGCCGCAGCAATACATATTGTAGAAATCCGTGTTATTGTGTGAGCCGTAGTAATATTTGTCGAAATTGTAATAACCAAGCCCCATACAGTCGCCCGTATCACTGTGGGCCAACCCCCACGCATGCCCAATTTCCTGGCAGAATATACCCTGGATATAAAGGGAACTTCTAGGGTAATATGAATTGTATTGGGAGTGGACGTGGTTAATGTGGCACCACCACCAGCAATGGGTTGTCCAACTAACGCTTGTTATAGAGGCCAATCCTCCCCAACCGGTATCGCCTGAATTCTGGCCAAAAACACTGACATGCGTATGCGATGATTGTTCGTAATTATAGAGAATACCGATTTTCGTCCACCCATCATATCGGGCAGCACGGGCCTGTGTTTGATGGCTCCCGTAGAAGTAATTATAAATGTGAATGGCGGTTCCACTTTTATCCCAGTGGTAACTGCTCCACTGATGAGCATTGGCTACACTAATATTGAGGCCCAATAAACAAGCCAATACTAGCAAGCCAACCATTAGCTTGATGTACTTTTTCATCTTGTGTCTCCTTAATATGATAATCCCTGGCTTAGCAAGCTCTTTTTTCTTCAAGGGGCTTGCCAGAGCTTGCCTGACACATCTATCTCTCTTCTCACGAGATGGGTAAATTATCCCAATTCGTCCCTGCAACTGTGGGTACATCGCTGGGTAAAGTATCCCAATTCGTCCCTGCAACTGCGGGCACATCGCTGGGTAAATCCCAATTCGTCCCTACATTCCAATTCGTCCCTGCAACTGCGGGTACATCGCTGGGTAAATCCCAATTCGTCCCTGCATTCCAATTCGTCCCTGCAACTGCGGGCACATCGGTGGTTGAACGAATGCCTTTCACGCTATTCTGTGGTGTTACCACCTCGGAGCATGGCCCGCCATGCGGGTCTATCACGCAGCCGGCGGCAAGCTCATTGCGCTCCAATGCGGCCGCCAGCAAGGCCGCCAGAACCATAACCATTCCTACCGCCAGCCACAACTTTCCTTTTAACGTATGCTTGAACATCTTCTTGACCTCCCAAAATCCGTTGTGTCCGAGAAAATCCATGTCCTATTTAGGACTTACCACAATCAAACTGAAAACATTATAGCAAAAATGTCAACTTGGTGTCAATATAGTGGTATTATGGGGTCATAACGGTGTCAAAGTCATCAGGTGACGCTCTGGGGTTTGTCGGGTAGCAGAGCATATTGTTATACTTCTCCTGGTTTGATGAGATGATCAACTTCAACCACAACACAGTCAGCGCCGATTTGTTAGCCAAAAGTAATCAGCAGGATGACGACCTTCAGGGCTGCCTGGCGTCCGGTGGTTGAACCAATGGGTTGAATAGCGTAAGAACATAACCACGGGACACAGGCCAGACAGGTGAGCGCCCGCGGTTTTTGCTTCTATTGCCCCAGTAACTGGAAAGACCGCAGGCCAGAGCGACTGCGGTTTTTTTGTTTTCCAGGAGAAGGCCATGTTGCTGACAATTACGACGACCCACCGGCCGGCGACCGACCTGGGCTATCTGCTGCACAAGCACCCGGCCCGCTGCCAGGCCTTTGATTTGTCTTTTGGCCAGGTACACGTCTTCTATCCCGAAGCAGGGGAGGAGACGTGTACGGCCGCCCTGCTGCTGGACGTTGACCCGGTGGGGCTGGTTCGCAAGCCTGGCCAGGCCGACTTTGCCCTGGCCCACTACGTCAACGACCGGCCGTACGTGGCCTCCTCCTTTATGAGCGCCGCCATCGCCCAGATCTACGGGACCGCCTTGAACGGCCATTGCCAGCAACGGCCGGAACTGGCCCAAACGCCCATCCCGCTGCAAGCCGGCCTGGTGGCTCTCCCCTGCCAGGGGGGAGAGGGGCTGCTACGCCGCCTCTTTGAGCCGTTGGGCTACGCCGTCCAGGCCGAGCGCCAGTCATTGGACCCTCACTTCCCGGAATGGGGCGAAAGCCGCATCTATAACGTCACCCTGGAAGCGACCGTCCGGCTGGCCGACCTGCTGACCCACCTCTACGTGCTCATTCCCGTCCTGGACGACGAGAAACATTATTACGTCGGCGAGGACGAGATTGACAAGCTGCTCAACCGGGGCGCCGGCTGGCTGGCCGCCCACCCGGAACAAAAGCTCATCGCCCACCGCTACCTGAAGCACCGCTGGTCGCTGACCCGCCAGGCGCTGGCCCGGCTGGCCGACGACGCCCCCGACCCGGCAGCGGCCGAAGCGCAGCAAGACCAGGAAGAAGAGGCGGTGGAAAGGCCACTCAGCCTGAACACGCAGCGGCTGGAGGCCGTCGCGGCCGCGCTGAAGGATAGCGGCGCGCTGCGGGTGTTGGACCTGGGCTGCGGCGAGGGCAACTTGCTGAAGCGGCTAATGGCCGAACGGCAATTCGTGGCCATAACCGGCGTGGACATTTCCCAGTGGACGCTGCAGCGGGCCGCCCAACGGCTGAAGCTGGACCGGCTGCCGCCGGCCCAACGAGAGCGGATCCAATTACTGCAAAGCGCCCTCACTTACCGCGACGAACGCCTGGCCGGCTACGATGCGGCCGCCCTGGTGGAGGTGGTTGAGCATGTGGACCCACCTCGCCTGGCGGCGCTGGAACGGACGGTCTTTGAGTTTGCCCGCCCTGGCGTGGTGGTCGTGACCACACCCAACGCCGAGTACAACGCCCGTTTTGCCACGCTGCCGGCCGGCCGTTTTCGCCACCGCGACCACCGTTTTGAGTGGACGCGGGCCGAATTCCAGGAGTGGGCGGGCCGCGTCGCCCGGCGCTTCGGTTATACCGTCCACTTCCAACCCATTGGGCCGGTAGACGACGAACTTGGCTCGCCGACCCAGATGGCCGTTTTCCGGCGGCCGGAGATGGCCGGAACGTTTGATAACCTCCCGGAGGTTGGCGATTACGCCGGGCGGCCCGGCGAATCGCTTGAACCTCCGGGAGGTTAAAGGCGCGTAAAACAATGAACATCGCCATTCCTGAATTCTCGCTGGTCATCCTGATCGGCCCCACCGGCTCGGGGAAATCCACTTTCGCCCGGCAGCATTTTCTGCCAACGGAAGTGATCTCTTCCGACTTTTGCCGCGCCCTGGTGGCCGACGACGCCAACGACCAATCGGCCACCCAGGACGCCTTTGACCTGCTCCACACTATTGTCGCCAAGCGGCTGGCTGGCAAACGCCTGACGGTGGTAGACGCGACCAACGTCCAAAAAGAAGCCCGCCGGCCGCTGCTGGAATTGGCCCGGCAATACGACGTGCTGCCGGTGGCCATTGTCCTGGATATGCCGGAGCGTATCTGCCGGGAACGGAATGCGACTCGCCCCGACCGGGTTAATATGGGGCCGCATGTCATCGGCCGCCACCGGGCCGACCTGCGCCGTTCCCTGGCCCACCTCTACCGGGAGGGCTTCAACCGGGTGTTTATCATGAAAACGCCCGAAGAAGTGGCCGCCGCTACGCTGGTCCGCGAACGGCTGTGGACAGACCGGCGCAAGGAGCGTGGCCCCTTCGACCTGATCGGCGACGTGCATGGCTGCTTTGACGAGCTGGTCGAATTACTGGAGAAACTGGGCTACGCCGTTGCCCCGGACCCGGCCGCGCTGGATGGCCTGGGTGGCTATGCGGTCACGCCACCCCCGGGGCGCAAAGTCGTCTTCCTGGGCGACTACGTGGACCGGGGCCCCCACCCAGCCGGGGTGCTGCGCCTGGTGATGAGCCTGGCCGAGGCCGGAACAGCCATTTGCCTGCCCGGCAATCACGACGCCAAGCTGCAAAAGGCGCTGGCCGGCCGCAAGGTCCAGCTCAGCCACGGCCTGGCCGAGACGGTGGCGGCGCTGGAACAGGAACCGGCCGCTTTCCGCGAGCAGGTCAAGGAGTTTATCCACAAGCTGGTCAGCCACTATCTGCTGGACGGCGGACGGCTGGTGGTGGCCCACGCCGGCATGAAGGAAGCGTACCAGGGGCGGGCTTCCGGCCGGGTGCGCGAGTTTGCCCTCTACGGCGAAACAACCGGGGAAACGGACGAGTTTGGCCTGCCGGTGCGGCTCAACTGGGCGGCCGACTACCGGGGTGAAGCAGCCGTCGTCTACGGCCACACCCCGGTCCCTGAGCCGGAATGGCTCAACCGGACGATCAACATTGACACCGGCTGCTGCTTCGGCGGCGGGCTGACCGCTTTACGCTACCCAGAGTTGGAGTTGGTCTCCGTGCCGGCCCGGGCCGTTTACACCGAGCCGGCCCGCCCCTTCCTGGCCGAACGGCCGGCCCTGACCGCCCAGCAGCAAATGGACGACGTGCTGGAGCTGGCCGATGTGACCGGCAAACAGATTATTGCCACGCGGCTGGTTCCCCAGATTATTGTCCGGGAAGAGAACAGCGCGGCCGCCCTGGAGGTGATGGGGCGTTTCGCCGTAAACCCTAAGTGGCTCATTTACCTGCCGCCGACGATGGCCCCCAGCCCGACCAGCCAGCGGCCGGACCTGCTGGAGCACCCGGTCGAAGCTTTCGACCATTACCGCCAGGAAGGCGTCTCTCAGGTGGTCTGCGAGGAAAAGCACATGGGCTCGCGGGCCGTCCTGGTCGTCTGCCGTGACGAGGCGGCCGCCCGCCGCCGCTTTGGCATTGTCGGCGAAGGGATCGGCGTTGGCTACACCCGGACCGGCCGGCGTTTCTTTGACGACCCGGCCCTGGAAGAGGCTTTCCTGGCCCGTGTCCGCGATGCGGTCGCGGCCGCCGGGCTGTGGCAGGAACTGGACAGTGAGTGGGTCTGCCTGGACGCCGAATTAATGCCCTGGTCGGCCAAGGCCCAGGGCCTGCTCACCGGGCAATACGCGGCCGTGGGCGCGGCCGCCCGGGCCGGGTTGGGCCGGGCCGTGACCACGCTGGCGCAGGCGGCCGCCAACGGCCAGGAGGCAGCCGGCCTGCTGACCCGCTATCAAGAACGCGCCCAACTGCTGGCCCAATACGTGGACGTTTACCGCCGCTACTGCTGGCCGGTCCGCTCGCTGACCGACCTGTCGCTGGCCCCGTTCCATCTGCTGGCTTCGGAGGGCGCGGCGCACGTGGACAAAGACCACGTCTGGCACATGGAGACGCTGGCCAGGCTGTGCCAGGCAGACGAGGAGCTGCTCCAGGCCACGCCCTACCGGGTCGTAGAGCTGGCCGACGAAGCCAGCGTGGCCGCCGGGGTGGCCTGGTGGGAGGAATTGACCGGCCGGGGCGGCGAAGGCATGGTCGTCAAGCCGGTGGCCTTTGTGGCCCGCGGCCGGGAGCGCTGGGCTTTGCCGGCCGTCAAGTGCCGCGGCCGGGAGTACCTGCGCCTTATTTATGGACCGGAGTATACTATCCCGGAGCAAATGGAGCGGCTGCGCCAGCGCGGCCTGCGGCGCAAGCAGTCGCTGGCCATGCGCGAGTTTGCCCTGGGCGTCGAGGCGCTGGAGCGCTTTGTGGCCCGGGAGCCGCTGCGCCGCGTCCACGAGTGCGTTTTTGGCGTCCTGGCCCTGGAAAGCGAGCCGGTGGACCCCCGGCTGTAGAGAAAACCTCCCGGAGGTTAATGCACGGGAAAACCTCCCGGAGGTTGTGAACCTCCGGGAGGTTAATATTGGAGGTTTAAGCGATGGAATTTAGACGACTGGGCAATTCAGGCATTGACGTTTCAGCCTTTTCGTTAGGCTCGTGGCTGACGTACGAATTTATAGCCGAGAAAGACGCCCTGGCGGTCATTAGCCGGGCTCTTGAACTCGGCGTCAACTTCCTGGACGACGCCCGCTATGACGACCGCACCGGCACGGCGCCAATGAAGACGGGCTATTCAGAGGTTATATTCGGCCGTCTCTTGCGCCAGGGGGGCTGGAACCGGACCGACCTGGTGATCGCCAATAAACTGTGGTACGAGTTTTACCCGGAAGAAAGCCCGGAAGCGGAATTAGACGGCTCGCTCTCCCGCCTGCAAATGGATTATCTTGACCTGGTCTATTGCGCCCCGCCGTCGGCTTCGCTGGCCGTGGCTGACATCGTCAGGCAAATGGACGCCCTGATCAAAACCGGGAAGTTAAGCTATTGGGGCATTCTAAACTGGCCGGTGGCGCAAATAGAGGAAGCCGGCCGGGTGGCGGCAACAGAAGGCCTGCACCCACCCTGCGCGGCGCAGTTAGCTTATAGTTTGCTGGCCAGGTCCCCGGTCGAAGATGAACCAGCCAGGAAGATTTTCAATACAACCGGCATCGCCGTCGTCGCCTCCTATTCTCTTTACGGGGGCTTACTGAGTGGGAAGTACAACCGGAGCGAGGCGACGACCCAGGGCCGCTTTGGCGCGGGAGCTGTCGAATCCATGCGCCAGCAGAAGCTGCTGGAAAAGGCCAACCAGGTCGCCGGCCTGGCCCGGGAAATGGGCTGCACCCCTGCCCAACTGGCCCTGGCCTACTGCCTGAAGAACGACCAGGTGGCCAGCGTGCTCTTTGGGGCAACCAAGGTATTGCAGGTGGAAGAAAATATCCGCACGCTGGAGATACTGCCTCGGATCAACCAGGAAGTGATGGCCCGACTGCACAGCCTGTAAGGCTGGTCAGGCCGGCCGGGCCATTACCGCGTTCGTGATGATTATCGCCTGGCGCTCCACACCCGCCAGGCTACCGAAAGCCGTCCGGCTGGCCGGTGCTGCTATCCGCCAAATCCAGTCCAATGTCGAACGTGGCGGCGTAGCCCCCGGCCGTCTGGTTAACCGTGAGCAACAGCAGGTCATTGTAGATGTTATCCGTGTTATTCAACGTGTCACGCGGCCCCTTGCTGGCGTACGGTTCCTGGCTATGGACCTCATCCGAGAGCGTTTCGTCAAAGAAGAGTTGCGACGTAAATTCATAGCCTTCGTCCGAATCCGGATCGGTGCGTATTTTGAAGTGAATGTGGACGGTCCGGCCGGAATACCAGCCGGGGTAGATAGTGGTGAACCGGGCCGCCCCGTTGGCATCCGTCACCTGGTAGCCGCGCAGGAACTGCTGGCCGGAGGTGTCGAAGCCGGGGTCAGACACGGCCGAATAGACGCCCAATGCGTCACAGTGCCAGATGTCCACGACGACCCCTGGTAACGGGCTGCAGTTCCCATTGCTCACCTGGGAGACGTTGAAGGTCAGGGCCAGGAGCGCGCCCTCTTTGACCACACCGGTAGCCGGGTCGGAGCGAATGTCAGAGCGATCCAGGGCCACGTCCACAAAATAGGGGCCTTCTGTCAGTTCCGGCCGGACTACACAGGCAGGCGCCGTGGTCGCATTGGCTGCCGCCTCTTCGGTCACGACAGCTTCCGGGCTGAGCGCGGGCGTCGCCGTCGCGCCGCCGGCCGGTGCCTGGCCGGAGGTACTGGTTGGCTGGGCGGAATCAGACTCTCCAGGCCCGCAGCCAACCAGCAGGACAATGCCCGTTGCTCCCAGGAGCCTGAGCACCTCCCGGCGACTAAGAATGCGACCTATCTGAACGTCATCATTATCAGCTTGCATCATTTTGTATACCTCAAACTTAAGTTATCTACCCTCCCGGAGGTTGGCGATGGCGACCATCGCTTGAACCTCCGGGAGGGTATGTTGAGCATTTAGGTTCGGCCGAGAGTA
This sequence comes from Chloroflexota bacterium, assembly GCA_022616275.1. GTDB lineage: Bacteria > Chloroflexota > Anaerolineae > Promineifilales > Promineifilaceae. The sequence goes on along the minus strand of JAKEFB010000146.1, from coordinate 56,312 downwards.
TACAAAAAGATTGTTGAGTTCTTGTTAAGCGATTAAGATAATCTTCGCTGTTCTAATCGCCCTACTTGTTAGTAGATGACGCCCGGCTTTTGGCCTGCATCCCCACCGGCGCCGGCCGGCTCCGGCCAGGGATTGGCGACCGGGGTGGTGGCGATGGCTCAAGTTCTACCACACCGGCCGGTTGTCCGGCCGGCTCACGCTCCTGCAAGAAGATCGGCAGCTCGTCGGTGACAGGCGTAAAGGCGGGCGGCCGGGGGACGGCCGGCCGGGGCAACGTGGCCGCCGGCTGGCTGCGATACTGGGCCGCCGGCCGGCCAACCGGGGCGAACAAATAGCCTCCGGTGATAGTAAAAGCGCCGATAAAGAGGATGCGCGTCAGCCAGACCAGGACGGCAATAAACACGGGCACGATCTCCACCAACTGTTCCCGGCTCAGGACTTCGTTGCCCAGCTCATGAGTTAGCAAAGCGACGGAAACCGCCCACCAGGTCATCAGGGCGTTCATCGTCGCCCCCAGCAGCCAGGCGCCCATCAGGTACCAGACTTCCCTGGGGGATCCCTCTCCCTGGTCAGGCATGAACAGACGAACCAGCCCGGCAAAGTCAATGGCGCAAAAGGCCACGGCCAGGATGGCCGCCCAGGAGACCCTCAGGAAGCGGACGTCGCCCAGCAGGTTCAGAAGCGCGAAGCGGGTGGTATCGAAGTTAAACAGCTCAAAGGCAATCAGGGCCACGACCAGGAGCAGGCCGACGGTGACCCGGCCGGATACCGGCAAGATGGGTTCGCTTACCGGCATTGGGCCAGCCACCGGCGGCCGGGACTGTTGTGGCGTCATCTTATAGTTCATAGCACTCACCTCCTGTTACCAGGATCAGAAAAGCCTCCTCTTGAGAGAGGCTGGCAAAGGACGGCTGCGGCCGTCTCCTCATAATGGATACAAAATCAGGGCACGATGTGATTGTGTTGGGGCTGTCGCCTGTCTCATATTATACTCCAATACGGCCACAAGAACATGCGTTCTAATGCCTTTATAATACAGAAACCGGTGAATTTCTCCTTCCCTTCTCCGGTGCAGACAGCTATACTGTTAGCTTATAGTTGACAGCTAAATGAGGAGGTTGAAATGCCTTTTGAACTAACCAGTTCTGCCTTTACTTACGGCAAACACATTCCCCAAAAGTATAGTTGTGATGGCCAGGACATTTCTCCGCCACTGGCGTGGCGTGACCCGCCCGCTGGCACACAAAGCTTGGCCCTGATTGTTGACGACCCCGACGCGCCGCGCGGCGACTGGGTCCACTGGCTGCTTTTCAACCTGCCGGCCGGCGCCCGCGCGCTGCCGGAAGCTGTGCCAGCGGATAGTGAGCTGGCCAGCGGCGGCCGGCACGGCCAGAATAGCTGGCGCCGGCCGGGTTACGGCGGGCCCTGCCCGCCCAGCGGTACCCACCGCTATTTCCTCAGGCTGTACGCCCTGGACAGTACCCTCGACCTGCCGGCCGGGACGACCAAGCTGCAACTGACCCGGGCCATGGAAGGGCACATCCTGGCCCAGGCCGAACTAATGGGGACCTATAGCCGGGAATAACAGCCTTTTATGTCTGACGACAACTCGCTGGCGGAATTCTTCAAACAGTACGGGGAGCCAGGCAACCCGGAATACCACAACAACATGGGCGTGGCTCACCGGATGCAGGGCGAGCTGGAACAGGCCATCCGTGAATACCAGGAAGCGATTCGCCTGAACCCGTACGACGTCCGCTACTATGCCAACCTGGCTTCGGTCCTGGCCGAACAAGGAGACGACGAAGCCGCCCTGCGCTATTACGAAAGCGCCCTCCGCCTGGACTCACAGGACTACGTCACCTTCTTCAACCTGGGTAACCTGTTGCGCCGGATGGAGCGGGTGGAAGAGGCAATGATCCAGTACCGGCGCGCCATCCAACTGGAGCCGGAGCGGGCCGAAGCGGTTTATGCTCTGGCCGGCTGTTACTGGGACCAAAAGCGGTGGCCGGAAGCCACCTCGCACTACCGCCAGGGGTTGGCGGCCGACCCGGAAGCGGCCGTCGCCGGGCTGGCCCACATGCGCTTGGGGGTGCTCTACACTGATGGGCGCTCCTGGGGAGAAGCCGAGAATCATCTGCTTGAAGCCCTGAACCGCCAGGAAGAGCATTTTATAGTCCACTACTGCCTGACCATTGTCTACCTAAACATGCCGGCCGGGGAAGGGCCGGCCTGGGTGCTGCCGGCCAAGGCGGTGCTGCACGCCAGGCAGGCACTGGAAATGCAACCGGGGGATGCGGATGCCCTGCAACTGGCCCAACTCGCCCTGGAAGCGTTTGAGCGGACGAAGACGGCCCAGCCCCCGTAGGTCTCCAAGGGCACGCTTCGTGCCCCAGGCACGAAGCGTGCCCCGACCTACGGGGTCTTATTGCAGGACGTACAGCGCCCAGCCCAAATATTCGCGGGCGTAGCGGAAATATTCGTCTTGCGAGTCGTGGAGGTGGTCGAGAACGTCCTGGCGTTCCGAGTGGTCGGGGTTGGCCTCCAGCCAGGCCAGCAGACCACGCCAGTTGCCAGACTCGTAGCGATCCCAATCGTCGTGGCTGGAGCGGATTACGCTGGCGACGTGAAAGCCCTCCTGGCGAACAATTTGCAGCAGCTCGTACTCAGTGTAAACGGCCGTCTGGCCTCGGGTGTAGTCGGGCGGGGCCAGCGCTTGCCGCCAGTATGGCTCGCCAATCACCAGCCGGCCGCCCGGCCGAATCGCCGGCCGCATGTGCCGGACCGTCTGGTGGAAGTCACCCCAGATGAAGGAGGCGCCGATGCAGGCGGCCACGTCGTACGTGCCCGGCTCAAAGGAATAGGCGGCCGCGTCGCCGCAGACGATCTCGATCCGTTCCACCAGGTCCAGGCGGCTCATCTTTTGCTCCGCTCGCTGGCAGGCGTGCGGCCGGATGTCTATCCCTACCCCGCTGATGCCAAAACGCTGCGCCCATAAGGCCAGCACCTCGCCATAGCCGGTCCCGAACTCAATCACCTGCCAGCCCGCCTCCAGGCCGGCCATTTCCCCTACCCTGAGCACTTTCTCCGGCGACGTGGGGTTTACCAGTTCCATCCCCTGCTCGGAAATGTTCTTTAAGGCTAGAAAGTCCATGCCCGTATTGTAACGCTAAGGCTGTTTTGGCGGCAGTATGAAGGTGAAGGTAGAGCCTCTACCCGGCTCGCTTTCAACCCAGATGCGGCCGCCGTGCATCTCGATAAATTTCTTGACAATCGGCAGCCCCAGCCCGGTTCCCCTGCTGTTCTGGACCACCGGGTGGCTGGAACGGTAAAAGCGCTCGAAAATATGGCCTAACTCGTCGGGAGCAATGCCGATCCCGGTATCTTGCACACTGACCTGGACGTGGCCATTCAGCGGCCGTATGGATACCGCCACGCTGCCACACTCCGTATAAGTCACGGCGTTGCCGACCAGGTTAGTCAAAACCTGGGTGATGCGACCCCAATCTCCCTGGATAGGGGGCAAATCAGGCGAGGCTTGCAAGATCAGGTCTATTTCTTTCTTTTGGGCGGCCGGAAGCAAGACCTCAAGAACCTGTTCGGCTAACTGGCAAAGGTCAACTGGCTGCATCTCCAGGCGGACCTTGCCGGCCTCAATCTGGGCCACGTCCAGCAGGTCGTTGATCAGCATCGTCAGGCGTTCTGCGCTTCGCGTCACGGCTACTAACCAATCCCTTTGCTGATCGGTCAGAGGGCCGGCTACCTCGCGGGCCATCAGCTCCGTATAGCCCTTAATAGAGGTCATTGGCGTACGCAGCTCGTGGGAGACCGTGGAAATAAAGTCCGTTTTGGCCCGGTCGGCTTCCACTTCCCTGGTAATATCGCGTAAGACAGTCACCAGACCAATCGCTTCCTGAGCAGGCCCCAGGGCTAACGTCAGGCGGGCGCTGATGACGCGGTGGTCTATCTCGAAAATGACTTCTTGCATCTCGACCGGGGCAATCCCTTCGTTTGTACCTGCTTTCCGCAAGGCGCGGAACATTTGCCAGACTTTTTCCCGGCGGCCCGGCTCAAAAAGATCAAAGATCTGATGCCGGCCGGCGATAAATTCGCCCCGTTCGCCCAAAATCTCTTCCGCGGCAGGGTTTAGCAGCAGAATAGTGCCGTTGCAATCGCAAGCTATCACGCCGTCGGCAATTGAGGCCAGAATGGCCTCTTTCTGGCTGGCTTCCACCTCTTGCGCGCGCAAAATCCCGGCCAGCCGTTTCTTTTCTTCAACCAATTCGTGCGTTCGAGCAGCAATCCGATTTTCCAACGATTGGTTAAGCTGCCGCACTTCTTCGTATAACTGGCCGTTTTGAATGACAACGGCCGCCTGTTGGGCAATCGTCCGGGCCAGGTCCAGCTTGGCCAGTATGTGGTCAGTCGAGCTGTGAAGCGTCGCCAGGCCAATCACGACATCCTGGACAACCAGGGGAATTGCCGCCAGGCAGGTGGAGCTCAGACTTTCCAGCAACCAGTGGTCGCCCGGCCGGGGCGTGGCCGCGGCCTGAACGGTAACCGGTTCTTTGCGGCGGGTTGCTTCTCGCAAACAACTGTCTTGAGCTAACCACGGCCCGTGGCTTTGTCCGTTGGCCGATCTATTGAGCCTGTTTATAGTAGCCGGCGGCAGCCCATACGCTGCCTTCATCTGCAAAACGTTGTCGCTGATCAGCCAGATGGCGCTGCTGTCTGCTCCCGTAAAGCGACCCAGCGCAGTGGCCGTGGCCTGTAGAATGTGAGGTAAATCCAGGCTGGTGGTCAGCTCCTGGGCCACCTCATAAAGCGATTGCAACTGCACCAGGGCCTGATCCGCTTCTTCAGTGGCGGCCGCCAGTTGGCGAGCGATGTCCTCCATTTCCTGCATCCGCTCCGTCAGGGAAGGCTGGGGGCTCGCGTCAAAGACGCCGATCAGTCGCTTCAGAGCCACCTGAAGCATTTGAGAGTGGTGACCTCGCAAGTAGGCGTAGATGTTTTTCATGGGTCCCTATCAGGAACGAGGCAGTTTCTTAGCAGCGTTTTTCCCGGCCGGCAGCGTCAGCCGGTTTTCCAGCAGTTGGCGGTTAATTTCTTTCAGAATTTGATTGCTGGCCGCCAGTTTGTTCAGGGCCTCTTGCACCTGGGCATAGAGCAGGCCATTATTGATGGCCAGGGCCATCTGGTTGGCCACGGACGTTAACAGGCGAATTTCGCGGGGTTGCCAGGTATAAACCTGGCGCATGGCTATCGTCAATACGCCGATGACCCGGCTCTCCTCACGCCCATCGCGCTCTACCGGGCAAGCCAGGGGCACACCGGCAATCGCCTGAACCTTCTCCTCCTCCACCAGCAACTGGCAGCGCAGCAGGTGGATCTTCACGTCATTGACAAAGCAGGCTTTATTCTCCTGGACCACCAGCCCGTCAAAGCCGTCGCCCACCTTTAGCCGTCGCATTCCTTTCACGTATCGCTCCGAAAGCCCTTCGTGCGCTCTCAGGCGCAACATACTGGAACCCGCGTCATCCAACAGGTAGAGCCAGGCCGCTTGCACCTGGAGCATCTCCCGCAATTGGACCACTACCTGGCCGATGACCTGGTCCAGGTTTAGCGTCCGGCCGAGCATTTCCGAGATGGTATTCAAAGCCAGCAGGTCGGCATTGTGGCGATACGATTCCTCCTCAGCCTCCATCATCGCCGCCAACAATTTCTCCAGGTCCTCCGTGGACGGGTGGTGCGAAAGAGCAGGAACGTGGACGCTGTGAGTAGGTAAGGTAGGTACTGGAGATGGCTCAGTCACCAGAGGAATGAGCACCCTGCCTTCCTCCAGTAACTGCGGCAGGTGCGAGCGGGCCAGGGTCTCTGGCTCGGTTGCGGCAACAAGGATAATTTTGGCCGAATGGCCAGGGTTCTCCAGGCGGACGGCCGCCAGGGAACGGGCACCTTCCTCGTACAGGCTGGCTAACAAGGGACTGGCCTGGCCCATGACTGCCCGGTCAATGGCCGGTATCAACCACTCCTGGTTGGCCGGCAACCCCTCGGGGAAAAGGCCGGCCGATAACGGAAAGTCGGCGTAGGCGCTGGTAAATAAAGGCGAGAGGCCGTAATCGGCCGCCAGCGAAACGCGGACATCATCCTTCAGCGGTGATAAAACGAAAATAGCCCCCATTGCCCCACCCAGGTCAGCCACCAGATTGGCCAGCCTGGTCTGCAGGGGTGGCAAAGGGGGCAGGTTGGACTGGAGGCCGAGACCGTGCGTTTCCAGGCTGGCGCCATGTTCGGCCGCCTCACTGAGCAAAGTCTCGGCGAAGTGCCACAGTTTTTCGCGGACGCGTACCGCATCCAGACCGGCCGCTGTTTGCTGGCTGAGGGCAATCAGAAAATTCAAGTTGGCCGGCGAAAAGGCAGCGTTGTCTTGAGCGCCAACAACCAGCGCCCCTAGCAATTGCTGCCCGGCCTGCAGTGGCAGGCTAATCAGGCTACAGACCTGGGCCGTGGCCAACAAAGCGCGTTCAGCCGGGTCTGTCGCTTCTTTCAACTCCAGCAAGGCCCCCTTGCCGCTGGCCAGGTGTGGCATTAACACGGCCGCTCCCTGGTCGTATTGCCGGCCGGTCAGAATCCGCACCATACCAGGTGTTAACCCTCGATGGCATCCCAGGTAAAAGCTTTTTGTTTCCTGGTCAATGAGGACCAGGGCCCCAATTTGGGTTTCGATAATTTCTAAAGCCTGGGCCAGGGCCAGCTTTAGGAGGGCGGCCGGCTCGGTCAGCCAGTTGGCCCGATAGGCAAATGTCGTTAAAGCCCGGATACCCCGGTTGCGGCGCTCAATTTCGTTGCCAGCCAGACGTAAGATGGTGCGGTACTGCTGCAATCTGCCCTGGGCCTGACGCAGCTCCTGGCGCACGCTCTCATAGCTGACTAACTTATCGAGTAGTGACATTGTCCGTTACGAAGCCTGCCCAGACGAGCGAGCGAGTAACCCCATTTGTCGCAACGTCTCCAGCAACACCATTTCGGCGAATGGGTCCTTGGGAATATAGTCGGCCGCGCCATTGGCCAGACCGGTAAGGGCATCCTGGGCGCCATCACAGGTCGTCAAAATGACCACCGGCACGTGGGCCACGGCCCCATCCGCTTTCAGTCGGCGGCAAACTTCAAAACCGTCTATGTCCGGTAGTTGCACGTCTAACACAATCAGGTCAAAGGGGTAACTGTGCGCCCTTTCCAGGCCGGTCAGCCCGGTGTCTGCCCAGTGAACCTGGCAGCCGCCGCCCTCCAGGCCAATCTTGAGACGGATAGCCTGAACAGGATTATCCTCCACCAGCAAGATAACGGGAGAATGGGTTTTTGTAAGATTTGTCTGCTCCATGATGACCTCCTTATACCAGCCACTTCATTAAAGTCACGCGCGTACCCTGGTTTTCCACCCGGCACTCATCCACCAGGGCAGCCACGTCGGCCATTTCCGGGTAGTGGTCGTCAGTTACACCCCCGGCATTTTCCAAGCCGTCAGGCCCGGCCTGGGGGGTGACGCTGATCACCTGCACGCCACACTGGCCGTTGGCGTTGATGCCCGAAATGACTATCTCACCCGAGCTGTCCATCACTTTGGCCAGGGCGCGCGCCAGTTCGCCGGCCGCCAGCGAGATACGGGCCTGATCAATCGTCGAAAAACCCATCTCCCGGGCCACTTCGCGGGCCTTTAGCCGGGCAACGATAATGTCCAGGTCGCTATGGATAATAATTCTGCGAGTAGCGCTTTTGATCCCTGTATTCACACGACCTCCTCTTTGCCTCTACCAGGCCCAAGGCCTGCCAGAGACTCTCTATTGTCGCTCTATCCAGTCTAGTAGCGCGCTGGCAATGCAATTTAAGGGTTGGACCTCTTCGGCGGCGTCCAGTTCAATGGCCACGGCCGGCATGCCAAAAACGACACAACTCTCTCGATCCTGGGCAATGGTATGCGCTCCTGCCCGGCGCATGGCCTGCAAACCGCTGGCGCCGTCGTTGCCCATGCCGGTCAAGATAATCCCAACTGCTGTAGCCCCATAGACCCGGGCCACAGAGTCAAACAAATAATTGGCGGCCGGGCGCAGGCCCTGGTAAGGTGTCTCTTTATGCAGCGCCACGAGCCCGAGCCCGTTGACGATCATGTGATAGTCATCAGGAGCAATCAATACTTCTCCGGCCTGAAGTTCATCCCCATGGCGAGCCAGGCGCACCTGTAGCCTGGTCTTTTTGCCCAACCAGTCGGCCAGACCCTGGCCGAAGCCATAGGTCACGTGTTGCACGATCAGGACAGGAACCGGGAAATTGGCCGGCAACTCTTTTAAAACAGTCGCCAATGCACCCGGCCCGCCGGTAGAAGCGGCAATGGCGACTACTCGTATTTTCTCGCTCTTTGCTGCACGCCTGGCAGCCTGCGTTTTTGCCAACGGTTGGCTCTGGTGATTGCTTCCGGCCGGTTTACTCCAGCGCCGGACCACCTTGACCTCGGCCAGGGTTTTCATTTGAGAGAGGAACCACTCATACTTTTCGACCGGGTCCGAGAGAGCGGGTTTTTCCAGGATGATCAGCGCCCCTGCTTCCAGGGCATTAAAGGTCAGGTGATGTTCGTTTTTAGCCAGGCTATTCGTCACCATAATGATCGGCCGGGGTACCTCAGCCATGATCTGGTTGACGGCCTCGTAGCCGTTCATAACCGGCATGTGTACGTCCATGATAATAATGTCCGGCCGGAGGCGATGGGTCAGCCGGACCGCCTCCGCGCCATCGCGAGCCGTACCGACAACTTGAAAGCCGGCCGCGCTCTGAATGACCGAGACCATCAACTCGCGACAGGTTGGCGAGTCCTCAACGACAAGGACGCGGATGGGTTTAGAGGGAGTGGTCATTGCTACAATATCAACTGTTCAATCGTCTCCAACAGGTTTCCCTGGTCAAAATCGCTTTTGACAATGTAAGCATCTGCTCCAACCTCAATGCCGCGCGCCTTGTCGGCCGGTGAATCCAGCGATGTAACCAGGATAACGGGAATATCAGCGTAGCGTTTGTCCTGTTTGATCCGGCCGGTCAGCTCGAAACCATCCAGCCGGGGCATATTGAGGTCAGAGACAATTAAGTCAGGCGCGTCGCCGGCAATCAGGGTGGCGTAAGCCTCTTCGCCGTCAGAGGCCAGCCTGACCTGATACCCGGCCGCTTCCAGAATGTTTTTCTCCAGCGTGCGGGTGGTAATCGAATCGTCTACCACCAGGATGGTCCGGCGGCGTTGGCTTTCCTCCAGCCTGGCCTCGGTGACAAATGGGGTACGAGACCGGGTACGGTTAGCCAGTTTTATCAGATCGGCCACGTGCAAGACCAGGATAACCCTACCTGACCCAAGCACGGTTGCCCCAGCAATGCCGCCAACCTTAGCCAGTTGTTTGCCCAGGCTCGTCATAACGATTTCCTGCTCCCCCTCCAGGGTATCCACGACCAGGGCCAGCCGTTTTTCAGCCACACTCACGACGACCAGCGTCAATCGTTCGCCGTCGCGCGGGCTGGCCGGCAGCTCCAACAGGTCCTCCAGCCAGGCCAGGGCTACCGGTTTACCCCGGTAGATGATCGCCTCTCTGCCTTCGACGCTGGCTACGTCGCTGCGTTTGACCTGGAGCATTCGCTCGACGGTGCTGTGGGGCAGGATAAAGGTCTGTGATCCGGCCCGCACCATGAGCCCACGCGAACTGGCCAGGGTCAGTGGTAAAGTCAAGGTAAAGGTCGTTCCCTGACCTGGCTGAGAAGAAACGTCCAACGTGCCGTGCAACTCTTCCACGTTTTGGCGAACTACGTCCAGTCCCACGCCCCGGCCGGAAATGTCGGTGATTATTTTGCTGGTGGAGAGACCAGAACTGAAAATGAGGGCGGCCGCGTCAGCATCCGTTAGTTTCCTGGCTTCGCTCAGGCTCATCAAGCCCCGGCGCGCCGCGGTCTGGCGGATGGCCGGCAGGTCTAGACCCCGGCCGTCGTCGCTGACTGTGACGACCATGTTGTTGCCCTGTTGGCTGGCTGCCAGGTGGATCTGGCCTTCGGCCGGTTTGCCGGCCTGCTGCCGTTCTTCGGCCGTTTCAATGCCGTGGTCCACTGCGTTGCGCAGCAGGTGAATGAGTGGATCTTTAACCTGCTCCAGGACTCGCTTGTCTAACTCTGTTTCGTTGCCGGTGATGACCAGGGTGATTTCCTTGCCCTGCTGGCGAGCCAGGTCGCGCACCATGCGGTGAAAGGAGGCGGTAATGGTGGCCAGGGGCAGCATCCGTACCCGCTTAATTTCCTCTTGCAGTTCGTCAACGATGAGTGACAGCCGCAGGTTGTCGTTACCAAACTGGCGGTAGAGGGTATTGGTTTGAGCCATCAGGCTGCGCAACTGGGCCTGATTTTTATCGGTAAACGCAATCAAAGCCTCCACGTCCTTGTTGTGGCCGTTGTGGCCGTTACGAGACAGGCGGCTGTGGCTACCACGTAGAGCCAGCCACTCCTTATTCCAATTAGCAGCCATCGTCTGCATCTGGCGCACCTCAGCCAGCCGTTGCTCGGCCCGGATTTTAGCCCCGAGCAACTCGCTGAATTGAGCCATCAGGGCATCTAACTTACTGATAGAGACGCGGATCGTCTCCTCTCCGGCGGCAACAGGACGTTGGGAGGCCATTGAGTCAGGCTCGTCCCCAGATTCCGGCTCTACTTCCTCTTCCGGCCCCGGTTCGTAAGGTGTTTCAATTGCTTTGGCCGCCATCGTTTCCCAGCCGCCTGCTTTGACCCGGGCGCTCACTTCCTCCAACCGGGCCAGCAAGGCCAGCACTTCAGCGGAGGGCGCTACCTCGCCGGCCTCTACCCTATCCAGCGTTGCCTCGACGGCGTCCAGCGATTGGTAGAGCAGATCAAACAACTCCGGCGAGAAGGTCAGGCGTCCTTCCTTGGCATCCAGTAGCAGGCTCTCCAGGGCATGGCTCAGGCCATCAATGGTCGCCATCCCCACGGCCCGCGCACTGCCCTTCAGGCTGTGCGCTTCGCGGAAAATTTCTTCCAGCAGCGCCTGTCGCCGCTTGCCGCGCGGTTTCTTCTCCAGGGCCAGCAACCCCTGCGTTATCTTCTGGACGTGCTCCGCCTGCTCCACTTTGAAGCTTTCAACCAACTGCCGGCGTATCTCTTCGCTAAGACCCATGAGAAATTTCTCCAAGTCGTGTGTCACGTGTTTCCGTATCGAGTGTCCGTGATCCGTTCACCTGGCACTCGACACCTGACGCTTGACACCTGCCACCTGCCACTTGCCACTTAGTTAAGCTTATACCGCGTCACCAACGACTCCATTTGCCTGGCTAAAGTCGCCAGGTCTTGAGCGGCCTTTTCGGCCTGGCGGGTAGAGGCCAGGTTTTGTACAGTGGCCTGGTTGATATTCTGCATAGCCAGGGCAATCTGCTCCATGCCTGTCGTCTGCTGCTGGGCGCTGGCCACAATTTGCTGGGCAGCGCGGGCGCTCTCGGTAATACTGCCGGCCAACTGTTGAATGGTCTCACCCGTTTGGCCGGTGCGCTGTGCCCCAGCCTCTACACCTTTGGTGCCCTCCTCGGTGGCCATGACGGCGGCGTTCGTCGCTCGCTGAATCTCGTTGAGGATAGCCTTGACCTGGGCCGTGGCCTGCTTGGACTGCTCGGCCAGGTTGCGGACTTCGACGGCGACGACGGCAAAGCCCTTGCCGTGCTCGCCAGCGCGGGCGGCTTCGACCGAGGCGTTGAGGGCCAGCAGGTTGCTCTGGGAAGCGATGTCGTTGACAGTGGCGATGATTTCGCCTACCTGCTGCGTTTGCTCGCTGAGCGCCAGGATGTTCTCGGCGATCCCGGCCACCCTCCCTTTAATCTGGCTCATGCTTTCGACGGTGTCGGTGACGGCTCGTTGTCCGGCCAGGGAAATGTCGCGGGTGCGCTGGGCCTGCTCGGCCACGGCCTGGGCTTTGGCGAAGGACTGCTCGACGATGGTCTTGACCTCGTCAATGGTCGTCGTCGTCTGGGCAATGGCCGAGGACTGCTCGTTAGCTCCCGCTGCCTGCTGCGTGGTGGCGGCCAGGATTTCGCTGGCGGCCGAGGTCATGTTAGTGGTCGCTTCTCGAATCTGGGTCGTGATTTCCCCCAGGCGGGCCACCATCGCGTTCAGGTTGCGCCCCAAAATGGTTAAGGCATCGTTGTCGCCATTCACGGAAAGGCGGACGGTCAAATCACCACTCGCTACCTGTTCGATAAAGACCAGGTAATTATCTACCGTCTGTTGCAGGCGCTCTTTGGCCTCCCGCTCGGCCTGGGCCAGCGCCGAGGCTTTTTCACTGGCTTCCTGTTCACCCTGAATCCGTTGGCGCAGGTTGTCGGTCATCTGGTTGAAAACGGCCGCCAGCAGCCCTAATTCGTCCGAAGAAGACACTGCCACCTTCCGCGACAGATCGCCGCCAGCGATAGCCATCGTCGCTTCTGTTAAGCGGCCAACCGGCCGGGAAACCATTCGCGATAAGAGGGCGGCAATGCCCAGGCCCAGGAGCACAGCCAGCGCCAGCGCGGCGATTTCGACGATATTGGCCGTCTCGATCACCTGTCCGGTGGTGGCGACTGATGTTTGAAAATGCTCGCTTGCCTCCACTTTAATATCCTCAAGGAGGGGTTCAATGCTTTCGGCCGACTCCCGGTAACGCTCAATAGCCGCTGCCAACTCCGCATCAACTTCAACGTATTTTTGGAAAAGGGCCAGGTACTCGTCGGCCAGGGTTTTGAGGCGAGTCTTGTCCGCTTCGCTCAACTGGTCGGCCGGAACGGCATCTATATCCAACTTGAGCTGGGCCACTGCCCCTTCGACCTGGTCAATGTAAACCGGGTCGCTGCGCAGCAAGTAATCTTTCTCGTGGCGCCGGATCGTGAGCATGTCAATGGTCAACTGTGGCAAGCCGGCCTGCTCAATCACGTCTTCGAACTCATGAATTTTTTCCCGGAATTCCCCTTCCAGGCCACTGTCCCGGTGGCCCCGCTCCTCCACCAGGGCCACAGCCTGCAGGAAGTCGGTTTCATAGCTGTCAACCAGCCCTTCAATTTCGGCCAAGTGGGTGGCATCCTCCGCGTGATGGGCAAGCCCGGCGCCTTCCCTGGCATGTTCGTGAATAGCAGCGACGTGGCTCTGGACGGCGGTCACGTACGTGGCCCTGGCTTCTTCCATGCCGTCGAGTTTATAGCGCAAGAAAAAATCTTTCTCGTTGCGCCGGGCTTCCAGCAGGCTGATCTCAATCAGGTCCGAGAGCGTCTCCTGGCGTCCGCTCACCGTCGTGGTATTCACTTCCGCCTTGACGGTATTCATCGTCAGGAGCGCCACCCCGCCGACGGCTCCGGCCAGGATGATGACGGCCACGAAACCGGCCGCTATCTTGCGACCAACGGTCCAGGTGATCCGAGTTTGCTTTTCCATACTGATTTCCCTCCTTCGGAAATAGCTGTCAGCCGTCAGTTATCAGCCGTCAACTTTTTCGTTACTCTAGGTGGGCCTTGACCCACAAACTCCAATCTCAATTCAACTTATACCTAGCCACCAGGGCTTCCATCTGTTTGGCCAGGGTAGCCAGATCCTGAGCGGCCTTTTCCGCCTGGCGAGTAGACGAAAGGTTCTGTATCGTCGCCTGGTTGATGTTCTGCATAGCCAGGGCGATTTGTTCCATGCCCGTCGTCTGCTGCTGGGCGCTGGCCACAATTTGCTGGGCGGCGCGGGCACTGTCGCCGATGCTGCCGGCCAACTGGCGGATTGTCTCGCCCGTTTGGGACGTCCGCTGCGCGCCGCTTTCCACGCCTTTCGTCCCCTCCTCGGTGGCCATCACGGCGGCGTTGGTCGCCCGCTGAATCTCGTTGAGAATGGCCTTGACCTGGGCCGTGGCCTGCTTGGACTGCTCGGCCAGGTTGCGCACCTCCACCGCGACGACGGCAAAGCCCTTGCCATGCTCGCCGGCGCGGGCGGCTTCGACCGAGGCATTCAGGGCCAGCAGGTTACTTTGCGAGGCAATGTCGTTAACGGTGGCGATGATTTCGCCCACCTGCTGCGTTTGCTCACTCAGGGCCAGGATGTTCTCGGCAATGCCGGCCACCTTCTCCTTGATCTGGTTCATGCTCTCAACCGTATGGGCCACCGCCTGTTGGCCAGTCTGAGATATGTCGCGGGTGCGCTGGGCCTGCTCGGCCACGGCCTGGGCTTTGGCGAAGGACTGCTCGACGATAGCCTTGACCTCGTCAATGGTGGTAGTAGTCTGGGCGATGGCCGCGGACTGTTCGTTAGCCCCGGCCGCCTGCTGTACTGTCACCGCCAAAATCTCACCGGCCGCCGAGGTAATGTTGATGGTTGCTTCTCGAATCTGGCTCGTCATTTCGGCCAGCCGGGCCACCATCCCGTTCAGGTTGCGCCCCAGCGTCGTCAGGGTGTCATTTTGGCCGTTCAACGACAGCCGAACGGTCAGATTGCCTTCGGCAACCTGGGAGATAAAAGCCTGGTATTCGCCAACAGTTCTTTCCAGCCGTTCCTTGGCTTCACGTTCGGCCCTGGCCAGTTCGGCCGCCTTTTCGCTGGCCGCCTGCTCGGCCTGGATCCGTTGGCGCAACGTTGCCGTCATTTGATTAAAGACCTGGGCCAGGATGCCTGTTTCATCTCTGGACTTGACATCCACTTTGAGAGCCAGGTTGCCGCCAGACACCTGGCGAGCCACGTCAGTTACCTGGAGAACCGGGCGAGCCAGGCTGGTCGCGATCCACAAGGCCAGGGCGACAACGACCAGCGCAGCAATACCAATGCCGAGTAAGGTGATAACCAGGAGCCGGTTGACGGCCTGGAAGGCCTCAGCCTGGTCTTCTTGGGCTATGATAGCCCATTTCAAGTTGCCAAATTGCAATGGGGCATAAGCGGCAATAACCGGTTCACCCAGGTAGCCGGCCGTTAATTCTGTACCCGACTGGCCGGCCAGCGCGCTACGGCTAGAGGGCGTGTCAATCCCGTTTTGTTCGACCGTTCCCTCAAAAACCGCTGCCACTGAATGTTCAACCGGGTCCAGATAGGAATCAGCACGCATCAGCTTATCAGACCCAATTAACAGGACCTCGCCGGTGTCACCCAGCCCGGTCCGTTCATACACCAGGGCGTTAATTTGCTCGTGGGGTAACTCGTAGACCAGGATACCAAAGCGGTCATTGTCGCTATAAATAGGCGTGCCGATAAACATGGCGATCTCATCGCCCAGGGGTGCGGTGTCGGCCAGGTAGACCTCCCCTAAAGTAGCCTGCCGGAGTTGGCGATAGAGTTCAGCCAGGTTGCTATCCTGGTATGGGCCAGAGGCCAGGTTTGTTCCAAAAACATCGCTCTTACTCGCCTGGTAAACGACATTCCCGGCCGGATCGATCATCAATGCGTCGCTGTAACCATGAATGCTCGTATAGCCGAGAAAGAAGCCATGCTGTTCGAAGTGAGCGGCCGAATAAGCGCTGCCGTCTCCTGCATCTTCCAGCTCACGCTTGCCCAGGTAAAGAGAGCGTACGCTGTTCTCACCAGCCTCGGCAAAACCGGCTGCCAGGTCGGCCATTCCGACTACCACGCCTGGGTCCGAAGACACGTCCAGAACGTCGGCCTGCCAGTCTTCGTAAAGTCGTATGACCTCGTGACGTTTGATTTCACGAACAGCCTCGAGCTTGCTTATAATTTCCTGCTCCAGAGCGTTTTGGGCCTCCAGGTAAGCCAGCGCGCCGGCCAGGAACATAGGCACAAGCGACAACAGCAAAAACCAGATGGTCAACTTAACCCGCATGGAGCGGAAAAAGGTTAGTTTGGTAACCTGGTCATCCATTTTCAATCCTCTCCTCTTCATTACTAATCGTTTAAGCGCCCGGCGCCTCTAAATAACCTCTTCGTGTACAATCAACCGTTTATCGTTTAACAAGGCATTGAGGTTGAGCACGGCCAACATACCGGGGGCAACACCGCGTATATATTCGGTTTGCGCACCCGCCTGGCTGACCAACCCCGATTCCACGTCATCCTCAAAGACAGTTAGCACGTCAACGACGGCATCGGCCAGGAGACCAACTTCCAGGTGGGCGTCACCGGCCGTCACGGCGACAATTTTGCGACTGCCAGAGAGGCCAAGCTTGGGGAGACCTAAAAAGGCGCGCAGATCAATGACCGAGAGCAGCCGGCCGCGGGCGCTAAAGACGCCGACTACAAAGCTAGGGGTACGGGGTACAGGGGTGATTTGCTCCAGTGAGTAAATCTCGCGCACGTGCCTAACCTCGACGGCATACCGTTCGCCGCCCAAGACGAGAGCCAACAAATCCAACGTCTGTCCCTGGTTCTCGGCCGGGGGTAGCTCTGCCAGGGCGTAGGCCCGCCTGGCCCAGATTTGGGCCAGCTCCTCCGGGTTGAGTTCCTGCTCTGCCTCCCACAAGGCCTCGACCGGGGAAAGCCCTGCCCCGTCGTCAGCCGGTGAGTAACCGTTGCCTTTACCTTCTAACATGCCTCCTCTCCTAAATAATTACTCCGGCTTGAGGTCCGCCAGTAATTCCCTGGCGGTATTCAACAGCCGTTTGGCGATGCTGCCGCCGGAATCGGGAATGACAACGTGCGGCGGCCACTTCTCCAAAATCCTGATCGTGTTGTTTAAGGCGCGACGGGCCTGCGCCGTTTGCCCACATCGCTTGTGCAACAGAGCCAGGTTAAAGTAGGCCAGGGGTTTTTCCCTGTTGAGGTAAACGACCTTCTTCAGATTGGCAATCGCCTGTTCGAGGTCGCCCTCGTGCTCGTTGACCATCGCCAGGACGTAGTAAGCTTCTGTGGAGAGCTTGTCCTGTTTAATTGCCTGCTGGCACCAGTGACGCGCCTCAACTGCGCAACCACGATCGGCGTAGGCACGGGCCAGGTAACAATAGGCTGAGGCTCGCAACGCGTTAGGGACCTCGCCAACATGTTCTTCCAACAATGCCGCCACCTCTTCGCTGGTTTTGCCCCAATCCAGGCCAGGTTGGCCGCTGCTAAATAACGTGTGGTTGTTAGAGGGCGACGGCGTCTGAATCACCGGCTCTACTTCGGCCGGGACGGTTGCCAGGGATAGGAAGAAGGGGTTGGTCGCCTGGTCCATGGTTAATGGTGATTCAGCGGGAACAACTTCTTTGTACGGAAGCCGGTCTGCCAAAGGCGTCTGGCCATTTTTCCCGCTTCTCAGGGCTTCCCAGTCCTCCGGCCACGTTGTTGGCTCGCCGCTCCTCTGGTAAAGAAGCGTGCCGGGGAAGGTGTGCGCCTGGAAGGCACGATAAGTTAACAGGGAAGGCTCAGAGTGACCGACAACCAACCAGCCTCCCTCAAGCAATGTATCGTAAAACCTGGCCACCAGGCGACGGGTAATTTCCTCGGTAAAGTAGATAGTGACGTTGCGGCAAAGAATGAGGTCCATCGAAGCCGTGTTGTTGTGGACGGCCGGGAACTCATCTTCAATCAGGTTATGCCGGGCAAAAGTAACCATCAGGCGCACGTCATCACGCAACTGAAAACGGCTACCCACTCGTTTGAAATAGATAGAGCGCGTCGTCAGAGAGCGTGGTTCGCGGAAGGACCAGTTTGTGTACAGAGCTTCTTGCGCCCGCGCCAGGGACTCCTGGTTAATGTCTGTGGCCAGGAGAAAGATATTCCAATCCTGAATGTCGGGGAGGAGTTCATAGAGTAGGATGGCCAGCGAATAAGCTTCCTCTCCGGTAGCGCAGCCGGCGCACCAGATGCGAAGTTGGGGTTTACTGGGCGGGTTCGGACCCACGGCCGCCGCGGCCGCCCGCTTGGCGGCCAGGAGCGCCGGTAAGACAGTGTCGGCCAGGGCATCGAACTGGGCGCTGTCGCGGAAAAAGTGAGTTTCGCCGACCGTTAACTGGTTGAGCAGCCTGTCCACCTCGGCGTCGGCCGCAGGATTATCTGTCTGGCACAGAAAGTGGTAGTAAGCGTCCAGGTCGCAAATACCGGTGGGGGCATCTTGCAGCGCCTTGAACAGCCCAATTTCCAGGTCGGCGCGCTTTCTCTCGGGAAAATACAGGCCACTCCTGGTCAGGACCAGGTCGCGAAAGCGCAGGTAATCACCGTAGCCCAATTGGTGGTTCGGCGCTGTCACGTCGCAACTCCCTCGGCGTAATGACTGGTAACCACTTCCTGCAGCTTGTCGCGATCATCCCGGCTCAAGATAGCTTCCACTTTTAAGATGGGTATCAACCGGCGGGCCACTTTAGCCAGGCCGGCCAGGCTCGGAAGCCAGCCATTTTGCTTGCCGTTTAACTGGGGCGGCAGAACCGCTTCGTTAGATTCCAGATCGGCCGGAGCAATTTCTGTCACCGCCTCCACGCTGTCTACGACTAACCCCAGCACCTGGCTGTAGTGCTCAATCAGGATAATGGGTGTATGCAACTGATAAGGCTTAAAAGGCAGACCCAAACGAAGCCGCAAATCTAAAATGGGCACAATCTTGCCCTGGAGGTTAATGACGCCCTGAATGGCGGCCGGCGCTTCCGGCAGCCGGGTAATGGTCACCATCTCGATAATTTGCCTGACATTTTCGACCAGCAGGCCATACTCCTGGCCAGCCAGCCGAAAGGTCAGTACAGGGTGGCCTTGATTTTTCTCCATGCAATACCTCTTCCATTATCAGGTGGGGCGATTTGCTAGAGCGAAAAGAGTTCGGCGGCCGAACTCCGGTTTCGCCTCGCCCTACGTTATTAAGCCGCCTTACTTATGATGCCAGCGCCAGGCGCACGCTGTCGGTGAATTCCTGCAAGGACAAAGGGGGACATAAGATGGTAAAGGGTGTATTTCTATCCGGCAGTTGAACTGCCTCCGGCGAGGAAATAATGATGACCTTATGAGCCGGCCGTTGCTGATCGCTGAGCCAGAAGCCAAGCTGCATACCTTGTTCCCAGGACTCGACCAGGTCTATGATCACCAGGTCATAAGGACCGGCCTGGTTCAAAAGGTCAATGGCCTGGTCGGCTCTACTGGCTAAGACCACCTGGTCGGCCAATCCCTGGCCCAACAGCGCTTCTTGTAAAAAGAAAGAAAATCCACTGGAGCCTTCCAGCATCATCACTTTTTTCTTGTTATTCATGGTTGTTTACCAGGGCTAGGAAAAGCGAAAGAACCCCAGGCGGACAAAAACCAACCTGATAGGGCCGGCGTTTTCACCAGTTGCGGCGCGAGAGAAACGCCTTCTTCCTCCTGGTTATAGGGTATTACAGATTGGGCCAGTTTTGACCAAACGGTTTATGAAGGCTTATTACGAGGCGTTAAGGGAAAAGAGACGGGAACGTTACAAGAGGTAACGAAAGGTAACGAAAGCTTACGTCTGGAGACGGACCAGCGCATAGGCGCCACCCCGCACGGTGAGGATATAATCGGCGCCAATCTTTTGCCGCAGGCGGCTGATATGGACTCGCAAAGTTTCTAGCGCCTGGGGATCGTCTGGCTGAAAGTTCAACCCTTTACGGATGAGTTGCTCCACAAAAACCGGTTGGCCAAGGGAGTTCGCCAAAATTTCCAAGAGCGCGTATTCGGTCGGCGTGAGGGCAATGGGCTGGTTAGCCAGGAACACTTTGCGGGAACCCAACTCGATGGTGAGTTGTCCTGTATAGATGGAACCTGTTCCAACCTCGGCCGCCCTGGAAGCTTCCATTGCCCCTTCTTGAATCAGACGATGCTGGCGGTTCATGGACTGCCTCTCCTGAAGCGCCCGGTTGGCGCAGGCCAGAATATCACCCACGCGGCAAGGCTTACTCAGATAGTCAAATGCGCCCTGGCGTACTGCTTCAATAGCTGATTCCAGAGAAGCATAGGCGGTCATAATGATGATCCTGGTCTCAGGCCAGTTTTGTTTCATCTGGCGCATCACTGTCAGGCCGTCTACGTTGGGCATCTGCAAATCCAGGAGGGCGACGTCGTAAGGCTTCTGGGCCAGAAGGGCCAGAGCGATTTTACCGTCCTCCGCTTCGTCTACTTCCCAGCCGGCTTTCAGCAGGCCGTCAGCGACAAAAAATCGGACCCCTTCTTCGTCGTCAACGATCAAGATCTTGCCACTCATCTTTCAGGAAATGTAATCTTAAAGGTTGTTCCCTGGCCTATCTTACTGGCGACCTCAATGGAACCGGCATGGTAGTCAACGATCTGCTTCACGATAGAGAGGCCCAGCCCGGTACCGCGGGTACGCGTGGTAAAAAAGGGCTCAAAAATACGAGGCAGGTGTTCTGGGGGAATGCCCGGCCCGCTGTCTGCCAGGACAACAATCTGGTTACCGCCCTGGCGCTTCAGAGATAGGAACAACTTCCCACCAGGTGATAGGGCGTCTACACTGTTGGCGATAAGGTTGGAAAGGAGGCGAGATACCTGGTGGGAGTCCAGTTGAATGGCCGGTAACCCGTCGGCCAGATCAACCTCGCAGATAGCCCGCTTTTCGGCCAGGTCCGCCTGCCAGCGGGCGATTTCCTCTTCCAGAATCGGCCGCAGCCAGCCGGGGGAGAGGTGGGCCTGCCGCACGCGAGAGATGAAGAGGATGTCTTCCACGATGCGGTCAATACGGTCCATGCTGTTCTGCATCAGCGCCGCGCCGTGCCGGCGTGAGTCGCCCTCGGCAATGTCTCGGACCAGGTATTCTACACCCATGCGGATGGCCATTAGCGGGTTGCGCAACTCGTGGGCCACGGTGGCCGCCATCTGGCCTAAAGCAGCCAGCCGCTCGCGCTGAACCAACTGGGCCTGGGCGTGGCCCAAATCGGCCACGAGGCGCGCGTTGTAAATGGCCTGGGCCGCCTGGTAAGCAAAGGCCTGGATGAGGTCGGCGTCCACCGCGGTAAAAGCATCCACCTCACGGCGGTCAATGGACAAGTAACCAATTATCACCTTCGCCATCCATAGTGGCGTGGCTAACCAGGATCGAGCTTGCTCTACCCCTGACCAACGCTGGTAGCGGCTATCGGCCAGGGTATCCCTAATTAGAATGTGGCTTTTGCGGTCCACCATTTCTTGGAATAGAACGTCGCGTTCAACAGCGTGACGTTCACCGATGACGGTGGTTTCTACCCCGTGGACGGCTTCGATAACCAGGTCGTCTGCCTGGATGAGAAAAATAGCGGCCGAATCGTAAGGGATCAATTTTCTTAACTTTAATAAAACGTGATTCAACAACTCATCCCGGGAAAGATTCTGGCCCACCAGGGCGACCACCTCGGCCAGAATGGTGGCAATCTCTCGCTGGCGTTGCTCTTTTTTGAAGAGACTGGCGTTTTCAATGGCGGCGGCAATCTGGTGACCCAAGGCCTCAATCGCCAATGCATCCCGATCTGAGAAGGCCTGCTGAAACTGGCTTCGGATACTGAGAACGCCAATGACGCTATCTCTGAATTTAAGTGGGATAACCAGCTCCGATTTTGTTTCTGGCAGAGAGCCGGCAATGTAGCGAGGGTCTTGAGAGACGTCATTCACCAGCAATGTCTTACCCTCGCGCGCAGCCGCTCCCATCAGGCCCACATGAAGGGATTGGTAGCGTTCCCGGGTAAAACGGTCGGCATATACACCGGCCGCCGCTTTGAAGGCCAGTGCATTTTCGGCCGGCTCCAGTAATTTGAGAATCACTGTCTCGTAACCAAAACTTTGTTGAATCAGGACGACGATGCTCTGCAACAATTCGTCCAGATCGAGAATCGTGGTAACCTGCCGGCCGACCTCGGCGCTGGTGGCCAGCGCTTCCTCCATTCGCTTGCGCTCGACAGCCTCGGCCAGCACGTTGGCCACCCCCTGGAGAAAATTAAGGTCATGCTGGGTAAACTTGCGCCGTTTTTTGCTGTGCGCGCCCAAAACGCCAAAGGGGCGGTTTTTACCGGGAATGATGACGCTCATGCCGCTAACGACTTCATGAGTGTACAAGAGGTCTGACCGACTGAAGCGAGTTTCAGCGCTGAGGTCTTCCACAATAACCGGCGTCTGCTCCGACAGAGCGTAGCCAGCCTGCGAGTAATCGCCCGCCCAGACAATAGCCCGGCCAACCACTCCCTCGCGCCAGCCAACTCCGGCCCGTAAGAGCAGCGAGGCGCCCCCAGGGAGAAGTTCTAGCACTTCACAGCACTCTACGTCCAGGGTTTGGGCTACCAACGTAACTGCCCTGTCTAACAGGTCGAGCAATTCGACGTCGGCCAGGGCGTGTTGGCCAAGGTCGGCCACGGCCGCTTGCTGTTGGGCCCGCCTGAGCAGGTTAAGCTCTACCTGCTTGCGCTCGGTAATGTCGCGAATAAAAGCGTTAAATACGTAACGCCCTCTGAGCATCACCGGCGCAACCGTCAGTTCCACCGGAAACTCGTGCCCGCTGCGATGCAGCGCAGTGATTTCAATCCGCTGGTTCAAAATTCGTCTTTCCCCCAACTTTAAAAAGCGGTCGAAGCCGGTGGTATATGCTTCCCGGTATTGGGGAGGGACAATCGTCGTCAACAAGGGCTGCCCCAAAATTTCCGGGCCCGACCAGCCAAAGATTTGCTCGGCATAGTCATTCCAGCCGGTAATGAGACCCCTGTCATCCACAGTAACGACTGCGTCCAGGGCAGTGTTCAGGAACAAACGGGTACGGTGTTCACTTTCGCGCAGCGCCTCTTCAGCCCGGGCTCTCTCCACCACCCGGCCAAGCTGGGTCCCGATTTGCCCCATAACCTCCAAGAGGATTTCATCAGGCTCTTCTACTTCTCCTGAGAAAAACTCCATGACGGCCACAACCTCTTTGCCGACCAACACGGGAAAGGCTAAACCGGTCTGAATACCTGTACTTCTGGCCTGCTTCGAGCGGATAAAGCTTCGCTTTTGAGTCAGATCGGCCATCCAGGTCGGCCGGCCACTTTGGAAGACACGCCCCACCAGGCCCCGACCAGGGACAAAGTGGGTAGTCATTGTCGCTTTATAGAACGCTTGAAACCGATCCACATTGTCAAGACACCAGATGTCAGTTGGCGCGATCTCACCGCTCCCGTCTTCGGCCGGCTTGTAAACGTGGCCGATCGGCCAGTCTGTGTAGGCGCATATCTGGCTGACGGCCGTTTGCAGCGCTTCATCCACGCTGATCGCCTCGTTAGCGGTTACAGCCACCTGGTATAGGAGTTGAATCGTGGCGTTCGTTCTGGCCAACTCTTCAATCACCAGCCGTGAAGAGGCGCCCGGAGCTTCATGGCTATTCGCTTTTTCGTCAGAGTATTCCTGTTGGTACTGTCTATACATAGTTGTGCGGCAATAATTTACAGGGTCGGGCGACTGGCTAGAAATCGTCTGGTTTTAGGAGTGTAACGCAGAGTAACTAATCCATGCAATGATAAAAACGTACTCCTCATCCAGGCTGTCTTCCAGCGCCGCCTGTTCTAGTACTAAAGTACCAGATACCTGATCAACTCCAAAAGACTATACACAGCGACTGTATCCTTTGCTAAGATATGACCACTCTCGTGCCGTCATTGTTTATTTGGCTTGCCTACAGGTATATCAGGCAGCCAGATTCAGCCCTGGCGGTTTTTAGCAGGAGAAAATTGTATGGATATCTTCAACCGCTCACGACGGTCTACACCGGCCGGCGGCCTTTTGTATTGAAAGGAGTAAAACATCATGCGGAACCACTCACATACCCGGCCCCGTTCCTTCCGGCCGCGCTGGCCGGCCCTTTTGCTCTCATTGGTCATTGGTTTTATTCTGATTTTGTCCGCTTTGGGCCTGTTAAGTCTCCCGGCCGAGGCCAGGGATAGCCGGGCTGAAGGACAATCGGACGTACTGGGCGGGCCGGCGGCCAGCTTTGACGCTGCCCTCCGGGAGCCGGCCGCCAGCCAGGTCATTACCGATATGATCGCGCTGGACCCGGAGGCCTTTTGGACCGCCGGCGACGACGTCGAGACCAACAGTGTGGCCTGGGGCGACATGGACGGGGATGGCGACCTCGACCTGGCGGCGGCCCTGGGCACACTTGGCGTCAGAGTCTACCTGAACCTGGGCGATATCTTGCAGACCATCACCGACGCGCCCTTGACCCTCGCCAATGGCGAGGTAGCCACCGACCTGGCCTGGGGAGACGTGGACGGCGACGGCGACCTCGACCTGGCAGTGGCCAATCGCATAGGCAGCGAGCTAGTTTACTTAAACGTAGGGGGAACGCTGGCCAATACGCCTGGTTGGTCTTCCGAAAGCAATGACGAATCAACGAGTGTGGCCTGGGGGGACGTGGACGGGGACGGCGACCTTGACCTGGCGGTAGGGAATTGGAATCAGATGAACAAGCTTTACCTGAACGAGGGTGGAACATTGCAAGCCACGGCCGATCAAAGTTTCGGCGACGGCAATACCCAAAGTCTAGCCTGGGGCGATGTGGACAACGACGGCGACCTTGACCTGGCCACCGGGAACACAATTGACTTCTCCACCGGGAATACATGCGCCGCTAACAAGGTTTATCTGAACGTCGGTGGCGATTTGACCACGGTCCCTCCCTGGTCTTCCGGAGACACAGACTGTACCTATAGCGTCGCCTGGGGCGACGTGGACGGCGACGGCGACCTGGACCTGGCCGCCGGGAATATTTTTGGCCCTAACAGGCTCTATTTGAATTCCGGCAACGCGCTGCAGACGCCGGCCGCCTGGTCGTCTAATGACAATGATTACACCTTGAGCGTGGCCTGGGGCGATGCTGATGGCGACGGCGACCTCGACCTGGCCGCCGGCAATGATCAGACCTTAGACCCCGGCTGCAACTGTTTCATTGGCGGCCAGGAAAAAGTGTATCGCAATGTGGCTGGGATGCTGCAAGCAGACGCAGGCTGGACGGCCAATAGCGACGATACAACCGAAAGCGTCGCCTGGGGGGACGTAGATGGCGACGGCGACCTCGACCTGGCCGCCGGCAACAATTCGATTTCCAATAAGCTCTACTTGAACACGGGAAAGCTCCTGGAAGAGGAAGCCGACAAGCCCTGGAACTCAGGCGCCATCCGCAATACGAGTAGCCTGGCTTGGGGCGACGTAGACGGCGATGGCGACCTCGACCTGGCCGTGGGCAATGAGAACCAGCCGAGCGAAATTTACCGCAACGACGGGCTGGACGTTGAAGGCAAATTAAAGCTGGCCCTCTTCTGGTCTACACCCACTTCGGACACAACCAAAAGCGTCGCCTGGGGGGATATAGACAGCGATGGCGACCTGGATCTGGCCGTGGGCAATTTCGAGCAACTCAACAAGGTTTACCAGAACAATGGGCTGGATGGTTCGGGCAACCTGCAAATGGCCCTCCTCTGGGATGCCGCCAGCGCCGACTTTACCAACAGCGTGGCCTGGGGCGACGTAGACGGCGACGGCGACCTGGACCTGGCCGTGGGCAATGGCCAAGACGGCGAACCAAACAGGGTCTACCTGAACAGCGGCGGCACATTAGATGAGGTGGCCGCCTGGAATTCCACGGAGAATGACCGCACGATGAGCGTAGCCTGGGGGGATGTGGATGGCGACGGCGACCTGGACCTGGCCGTAGGAAATTTTGGCGACGGCGGGGCCAGGCTTTACCTGAACCAGGGCGGCGCGCTAGATAGCGAAGCGGCCTGGTCGGCCTTGATTGACGATTTCAACTTTAGCGTGGCCTGGGGCGACGTGGACGGCGACGGCGACCTGGACCTGGCCACCGGCGCCTGGTTGCAGCACCCCGGCCGGGTATTTCTAAACCAGGGCGGGACGCTGCAAACGATCCACGACTTTCCCCCTACCTTCGGCCACGGCGACTCCATCCTGGGCATAGCCTGGGGCGATGTGGACGGCGACGGCCATCTGGACCTCGTCTCCGGTAACGAGTTGGAGCCGAGCGTCGTCTTCTTGAACGACCAGGGGGAATTAGGCACCTCGGCCGAGTGGCGGTCTGTCAACGACGACCAGACCACCGCCGTGGCCTGGGGCGACGTGGATGGCGACGGCCGCCTGGATTTGGCTATCGGCAGTTACGACGGCCCCATTTGGGTTTACCGGAACCAGCTCACTCCTGATCTATTATTCCCCAACCAGCCGCCGACCAACCTGGTCTTTGACCTCGACCACAGCCCGGCCAATTATTACGCCATGCCGGAGATTCACGACGGTACGATCCCGTTTACTTACACGCTCTACCATCCGGCCGGGGAGCCGGCCTGGTCGGTACAAGGTTTTTATTCGCTGGACGGCGGCGACAACTGGCTACCGGCCGTGGCCACCTCCGATACACCGACCATCAACCTGGCCATTAACACCCCCATTGCCTACCAGAACGCCTTCTCCGGGACGGCCCTCAGTTTCGACGGAGTAGACGATTACGTGGCGGTTCCCGACAGCAACAGCCTGGACCTGGCCCCCCAGTTGACGCTGGAAGCCTGGGTCAGGGTTGAGGCTTTCGATAAGCCCTGGCAGGCCATTGTCACCAAAGGCGATATGGCTTACCGGCTGCATCGTTTCGGCAACAGCAACACCGTCGCTTTTGGCACGAACATTGGCCCCTCGGCGCACGACCTGCTGGCCACGAGCAACGTCGCCGACGGCCAGTGGCATCACCTCGCCGCCACCTATGATGGCGCCTGGAAACGGATTTTCGTGGATGGTGTCGAGGAAAACGCGGCGCCCATGTTCGGTCCCGTGAATGTGACCACCGCTCCCCTGGCTATTGGCGAAAACTTGCAGGCCCCCGGCCGCTTCTTTAACGGGGTAATAGACGACGTGCGCCTCTGGAACATCGCCCGCACCCCGGCCCAAATTCAGACCGACATGAACCGCTCCTTTTACGGCAATTGGCCCGGCCTGGTCGCTTCCTGGCCAATGGACGAAGGGATAGGGGGGACGATCTTCGACCAGACCAGCAGCAACAACGACGGCTCGCTCGGCGGCGGCATGCCGGCCGCCCAACCGGCCTGGGTTCGGAACCAGACCACCTTTGCCGGTACGTACGTTTATACCTGGGACGTTTTTGGCAGCGGCTTCTTCGGCCGGTCGGACAACGTCGTCTTCCGCCTCCAGGCTTCCAATGGCTCGCTGGTCAGCACGGCCAGCATGACCGGCACGTTCGGCTACACCAATACCATTCCCGGCCCGTTCCAGCGCCCCTTTGTCTCTGGCCAGACCTTCCCGTTCCGGGTGCGCGGCAGCCAGGTGCGGGTCTTCAGCGAGACGATCACGGCCACCAACGCCGTCTCCAACGCCATCGTCTATCGGCTACCGTCCGGGCAAGACGATGGCGCCAGCCCGCTGGTAGACCTAGCCGGTATCCCCTACCGCACCGACAGCCAGGGCTATTTGCAAGGGCGCGGCCAGTTAACCATCGGCGACTCGGCCGCGACGGCCGATACCCTTTACGCCCTGCTGCCGATCACGGCCACTGACAGCTACACCCTCTACTACACCAGCGCCACCCCGACCAGCACCGGGCTCCAGGGTGAAGTGATCACCCAAACGGGCGTAGTGACGCTGGCCGTCTCGGCGGCTAATCCCCTCATCCTCTTCAACCTGGACATTTCGCTGGAGTGGGACGCCCGCAACGACGCCGCCTACCTGGAACAACTGGAAGCCGACGTCCAGCGCGCCTCGGAAATCCTCTACGACCTGAGCAACGGCCAGGCGGCGTTGGGCGAAGTCCGCATCTTCCAGGCCAAGGAAAACTGGACCGATTCCGACATCATCATCTACGCCGCCAACAACGTCCGCCCCAGCGCCTCGATGGGTGGGGTGGTCATCACCTCCACCGCCGAAGTCCTCAGCAACAGCACCGTCATTACCGAGGCCTACCTGCCCGGCCAGGTGCGCCTGGGTCCGACCTGGGGCCGCTTCGGCGACCCGGACAACGACCTGGGCGAGGACTGGCCGCGCGCCCTGGCCCACGAGCTGGGCCACTACCTCCTCTTCCTGCCCGACAATTACCTGGGCCTTGACGGCGAGCGGCTCGTCACCACCGACTGCACCGGCAGCGTCATGACCGACGCCTACAGCGACGAGTACTCGGAGTTCCTGACCGCCGCCGGCTGGCTGGGTGACTGCCTGCAAACGGTCGCCCAGCAGACCACCGGCCGGCCGGACTGGGAGACGATTATCACCTTCTACGGCGCGCTGCTGGCCCCGGCCAGCCCGACCAATGCCGGCCCCAGTAGTCTGCCGCTGGCCGTGACCGGCATCAACTTTGAGGAGCCGGCCGATGAGGCCACCGCCCTGGCGGCGCCTTTCTTCTCCCTGAGGGACACCTCCGGCGAGGCCATCTTCGTGGCCGACGGGCAGGGGCAGGGCTATCTGTTCAAGAACTGGGACACGGCCGCCCTGACCGACGACTACGTCCTGGCTCTGGGGGCGCCGGTGGGCGACCAGATGAACGCCCGGGGGGCCGAGCCGGGCGACCGGCTGTGCATCTACGACTTCAGCCAGGCCACCACCCGGCTCGGCTGCACGACAGTTGGCACGGTCGAAGGTTCGGTAACGCTCTACCCGCTTGACGGCTGGGAGCCGGCCGTTCAACTCAGTCCCCAGGTGGTCACCACGACGGTGGGGCCGTTCACCACCACCCTGGGGCTGGTCGTGACCGTCAGCCAGGAGATAACAACCGGCAACCTCTACGCCCAGGTTCTGCCGGCCACCGGCTTCTCGACTACCTTCCCCATCACCGCCACCATCAGCCAGTTGTCGCCCCTCAGCCCGACCAACCCCCTGACCTTCAGCCAGCTCATCACCCTGCCCTACCCGGCGCTGGAGGGCTACGTCCGCCTCTGGCTGGGCACAGACCCCACCACTCCCCTCTCCCTCGACCAGGAAGCCATGACCAGCTTCTACCTGGGCGACGGCTGGGGCGGCAATCGCCAGGGTTGGGGTGGCAACCGCCAGGGTTGGGGTGGCAATCGTCAGGGCTGGGGCGGCAACCGCCAGGGCTGGGGCGCGCCCGTCGCCTCCGGCGACGGCCAGGTCATCATCTTCAACGTCTCCAACATCTTCTCCGACACCGGCGTGACCTCGCTGCAAGCCCTTTCCTTCCTGCCCGGCCTGCCGGCCTGGTTGACCCCCGTCGGCCAGGGCTACCGCTTTAAGGCCTCGGCCGCCTACACCCGCAGCATCGCCTTCGGCTACCTGCAAACCGACGTGCCCGGCGGCGACCTCTACGAGTATGTGCTGCAAATTTACTACTCCCCCGACGAAGGCCAGAGCTGGCAGCCGCTGCCCACCGAGCTGGACACCCTGGACAACCTGGCTGCGGCCACGATGCCGGCGGCCAACCAGGGCGGGGGGTTGTACGTCCTGGCCTCCACCATCGAACTGCCCTCGCTCCTGGAGGGCTGGAACCAGATTGTTTATCCCTTGCCGGGCGTTATCTCTGTGACCGAAGCCCTGGCCTCCATTGAAGGTAAATACACTTCCCTCTACTTCCAGGACCCGGAGACCAGCGAGTGGCAACTGCATGATGCTACAGTCATTGATGACCAGCCTGAGTTGGCCGGTCTGGTCAACGACCTGGCCAACCTGGCGTTCGGCCGGAGCTACTGGCTGTACGCCACCGAGGCGGTCAGCTTCTACCTGGGGCTGGCCGACGGCCTGGACGGCCGGGCGCCGGGCTTCCTGCCGGAGCTGCCCCCGGCCACCTACTACGGCTGGATTACCCCCACCGCCGGCTTCACCCCCACGGCCGGGATGAGCGTGACGGCCACCATCAGCGGCACGCTCTGCGGCCAGGGCCTGGTCCAGAGCTGGTCAGGAGGGCTGGCCTACCGCGTCCACGTCCGGGCTGAAGGGCCGGCTGCCCCTGGCTGTGGAGCCGATGGCCGGCCAGTCGTTTTTGCCGTGGGCGGGGTGACGATGGCCGAGGAGGCGGCCTGGGACAACAGCCAGGCCCAGTACCACCCCCTCAGCCAGTTGGCCGCCGCTACCGACCTGGCCGTCAGCCAGGTGGCCCTGCCTAATGCCCCCCAAGCCGAGCAGAACCTGGCCTATCTGATTACCGTCACCAACCGGGGTCCGCTCTCGGCCACCGGGGTGATCCTCAGCGACACCCTGCCGGCCGGCGCGCAATTTTTGTTAGGGGTCGAGGCGCAAGGCCAATGCGCCGAAACGGCCGGCGTCGTCACCTGCAACCTGGGCACGCTGGCCGCCTACAGCAGCCGGGAGATCGTCGTCGGCATCGTCGTGCCGGCCGCCTCACCGGTGATCACCAACAGCGTTACCGTGGCCGCGGCCGGCAACGACCCGTTGCTGAGCAACAACACGGCCGTTCTGGCCTTGCCGGTCGGCGGTGCGGCTATCCCGCCCGCCCTCACCGGCTTCACCGCCAATGGCTTCACCACCGTTACCATCAGCTACAACGGCGCGGCCGTACCCTTCCAGGCCGACATCTATCTTTCCCTGGACGGCAGCACGCCCGGCTCCCTCCTCTCTTCGGTCATGCTAACCGACCCTGACGGTGTGCAGGAGTTCACCCTCGGCCAGGATATTTTCCTCAACAATGCAGCCGCGACCGGCGACTACTACTTCCTGGCCCAAGCCACGGCTGGCGGCAGCACCGCCCGCTTCGTCGGCGTCTACCACGAGCCTGGCCAGCCTGTCTTTGTCCACGGCGACGATACGGCCGGCGACAACGTCGCCGTCAGCGGCGGCGGGGCTATCACTCTAACTTTCAATGGCACGCCCACCAGTTACGCCAGCGGTGACGTAAGCGACATCCAACTGCGCGGCCACGGCGGGGCTGACACCCTTGACGCCTCTGGCATCATCCTGGCCCTCACTGCCCGTCTCTTTGGTGGCCCCGGCGACGACCTACTCACCGGCGGCGCCGGCCCCGATACCCTCACCGGTGGCCAGGGCAACGACAGCCTGGCTGGTGGCGGTGGGATGGATAAAGTCTTCTACGTTGATTCTCCGGCCGGCGTCACCCTGGACCTGGGTGCTGGTATGGCTGCCGCTGACGGCTTCGGCACGACCGACACGTTGAGCAGTATCGAGAACCTGGTCGGCTCGGAGTTCGCCGACAGCCTGACCGGCAGCGGCATCAAGAACAGTATCTACGGCGAGGGCGGCGACGACGTCATCAGCGGTGGCGGGGACAACGACATTCTCTACGGCGGCCCAGGTGACGACGAACTTTACGGCGAAGCGGGTAACGACCAACTGTACGGTAGCGACGGCGCCGATGTGTTGGTGGGTGGAACTGGCGCGGACAGGCTCAACGGCCAGGACGGTGATGACGAGCTGCACGCCAACCTGGCCCCCTTGCCCATGTGTAGCAGCGACGGGCTGGTGGATCGGCTGGTGGGTGGCGCAGGCAGCGATGGCGCTTCTTATACCAGCGGCCAGGACCAGGTGGACCAGGTGGAAAATACCCTGGCCAACTGTCCCTAAGCGAAAGACCCCGCAGGTCTGGCAGACCTGCGGGGTCTCAGGATTGTTCCCAGGCCGCCAGAAGATCGCGGTTAAAGGGAACATTCTTCAGGAAGTGGCGGCGCAGGGTCTCATCCTGGATGCGGCCGGCCCGCTCTTGCAGGAGGTTATAACCCGCCTGTAAAACCTGCCTGGCGCGCGCCTGGGCGGCCGGGTCATTTCCGGCAGCCGCCTGCAACACCTGGTAACAGGCCAGGTAAACGCGCACCGGGTATTCGACGCTCCCCGCGCCGTGCTGTTCCATCCAGGCCAGGCCCTCCTCAGCCTGGGCCAGCGCCCCGGCCACATCCCCTTGCCGGAAGGCCACGGTTGCCAGGCCAGCCAGGGCGTCTACAGCCAGCCCCTCCTGCTCTAAGGCCCGGCGGAGTTGCAACGCTTCTGAGTAAGCTAGATGGGCTGTGTCCAGCTTTTCTTGTTTCACCAACGTATGTCCCAGATGAGTCAGCGTATAGCCCTGGCTCCGGGTGTCACCCAACTCGCGTTGAATGGCCAGGGCCTGCCGGTAATAATCGCTGGCCCGGCCTGTGTCTTCCAGCCCGTCGTAAACGAGCCCCAGGGTATCCAGGCGGAAAGCCTCCCCCCAGCGGTCGCCTAACTCCCGGCACAGCCTCAGGGCCTGTTCCAGGTAGGAGCGAGCGGTCTCATAATCACCCAGGTCGGCGTAGTCTACCCCCAAATTTCCTTCGATAATAGTCCGGCCGCGCCGGTAGCCGATGCTGCGGCAGATGGCCAGGGCCTCCTCGCTGTATTGGTGAGCGGTCGTGTAATCCCCTAACTCGCCATGAATAGCCCCCAGTGTGCTCAGGCAGCCAGCCTCGCCCTGGCGATCCCCCAATTTCCGGTACAGGGCCAGGGCTTGTTGGTAATAACCTTGCGCCTGGCGGTGGTTTTCCTGATGCCAGTCAACCATACCCAGATTCAAAAAGACCTCGGCTTCACTCCGTTGGTCCCGGGCGCGTTGGATCAGCCTGTGGGCTCGTTCCAGGTGTACCCTGGCCTCCTCGTACTGGCTTTGCTGCCAGGCGATCTTGCCCCAGGTGATGTAGCCTTGCGTTTCCAAAGCAGGATTCTGGGCTTCCCCAGCATAAGCCACCGCCTGCTGCACGGCCGCCAGCGCTGCCGAATAATCACTCGTAGTAATGGCGTAATTGGCCTGCCGTAGGGCCACTTCAGCCTCACCCTGTAGGTCGTTCATTTCTCCAGCCAGTTGCCGCAAGGCCGCCAGGTCCCCAGCCTGGTTTAAACGGTCACCTTGCCGGTCGTAAACAGCTTCCCGGGCCAGTAACAACTGGTAGCGTACCACCAGTTCTTCCGCCGGGGTCAAGAGCAAGGCCCGGCTCAGGTACTGGAGGGCCTCTTCGTTGGCGTAGCGAACGGCCGCCTGTTCTCCCACCAGCCGGGCATAAACCCGCTCCCGGCCGGCCTCTTCCGCCCCGCGCCAATGGTAAGCCAGCAAGGAAAAGTGGGGCGCCAGGGGTGAATCCAAAGCCAGTTCAGGGGATTTATCAATCTCGCCAGCAGGACCCAGTGCGTGCTCATAGTAGCGGGCCACTGCCCGGTGCAGTTGCCGCCGCTGGTCATAAAGCAAGGTGCTGTAGGTCACTTCATACGTGGTCGTATTTCGGAAACGGTAGAGTGGCTGTGGCTGCTGCGCTTCCTGGCGAATGAAGTCGTGGCTCTCAGCGACGGCGATCTGTTCTTGCAGTACTCCTGCGGCCGGGCGGCCGGGGTGGGTCTCGGCTAATAAGTTAAAAGCAAAGGTCCGGCCGAGGACGCTGGCAACTTTGAGCGTCAGCTTGTGCATTTCCGGCAGGCGATCCAGGCGGGCCAGGATCAGGTTGTGGACCGATTCGGGAAGGTCCAGGTCCGCCGTTGCCAGGTCGGCCCCCTCGGCCACGATCCATCGTCCATCAACCTGGGACAGGTGGCCGCTGGCGCAGAGACGGGCCATCATACTCTCTGAGAATTCCCAACTTCCACCCTCCTGGCGTACCAGTTGGCCAGACTCACGCAAGCTGTTGACCAACTCCTCGATAAAGAAGGGATTGCCCTGAGTTTTAGCCTGGATCAGAGCCAGCGCCGGCAAGGAAAGAGGACCCCCCAGGCGATGGCTTACCAGTTCGACCATCTCTGAAGGTGTAAGCTCCCTCAAGTTAACATAATGCGAGTAATCTAGCCGTTTTAACTCGGACAGGGGAGAAGCGCCGGCGTCACCGATTAGGCGCTGGACAAAAACCAGTAGAACCGGCATCCGCTCAATAACCCGGCCCAGGTTAAGAGCCAGGGCTTGCGACGCTTCACCCATCCATTGCCCGTCCTCGATGATGATCAGCAGCGGCCCATTCCGCGTCCAGGCTTCGACGATCTCAACCACCAACGAAAACAGCGCTTCCCGGCGCAGGCGGGGCTCCAGGGCGGCCGTAACCGGATTCTCGGGAATCGGCAACCCTAATAAATCGCCCAATACCGGCAGCCTGAGCCGCCACTCCGGGTTCAACTGAGTGAGGATGGTTTCTACCTGGGCCACCTGCCGCCGGACCACAGCCAACTGGTCTTGCCCGCCAAACGATGTATCCATCACGTCCAGAATAGCCCGGAAGATCTGCCGCCAGGGATGGTAGGTGGTCCTTTGAGCGCTGTGATGGCAAGTACCCAAGACCACCTGAACAGCATGTTTCGTCGCCGCCCGCTGGCAAAATTCAGACATCAGGTGGCTCTTGCCAATTCCGGCCTCGCCTTCCAGGGTTAGCAGTTGGCCCCGGCCGTCCAGCGCCAAAGCCAGGAGCTGGTCCAGTTGAGCCAACACTTCCTCCCGGCCGACGAGTGGCTGGGTCAGGAACGACAGTTGCAACGACGGCGCCTGCTGCCGGCCCAACACTTCTGAAACCGGGAGCGGCTCGGCGCTACCCTTGACCTGGATGAGACCAAGAGGATGATGGTGGTAACGGTCCTGGGTGGCTCTGGCTACCCGTTGGGAAACCAGGATCTGGCCTGGCGCGGCCCTGGCCATCAGCCGCGCCGCCATGTTAGTCTCATTGCCCATCACGCCATAGGTGCGGCGGTTGGTGGAACCGACGGCGCCGGTCCACATCAGGCCCCGGCTGATGCCAATTTGCGCCGGCGTAATGTAGGCCAGGTCGGCCGGCGGCGCCTGCAACTCCAGGGCAGCGGCTACTGCCCGGGCCGGGTCATCGTCGTGGGCCAGGGGAGCGCCAAAAGCAGCGTACAGATAGCTGCCTTTGTCTCCCAAAGTCAGTTGGATCAGGTAGCCCTCGTAACGGCACAAAACCTCCTGGGCCCAACGGATATAGCTATCTAGCTTTTTACCGGCCTCTTCGTCCGCGTCGTAATCCAGGCCGCCAAATTTCAAAAACAAGGCCACGGCCGGCCGCAATTCCCCTAAAAAGCCAAGTCCGCTATGCAGCCGTTCATAGACGGGCCACAACAACCACGGCTTGATCTGCGCAGCGCCCAGGACGCCGGCCGGCAATTCGGGCCAGGGACACGGAGCTACCAGCTCTCGCAGCCCAATAATCACCGCCAGGCGGTCGCCGCTCTCCTCATCCTCCCGCCACTCACCGACCTCGACCTCCCGGGCCGAGGCCACCACCTCGGCGCTGGCGACTACTTCCCCCCTGCCGGCGGCTCGCTCGGCGGCCGCCATCCGCTCCAGCGTGGCCCCGGCCAGGACATCCATCACCTGGATCTGCGGGTCGCCAACGAGGAAGCGCCGCGCCGGGCCAAGGGCAATAGCCACTTTAATGGCCATCGTAATCACCGCGCCCCCCGGCGTCGTCATCGTGGCAAACGGGGCCATTGCCTGCTGCATAGCCAGGGCGCAGGTAATGGCTCGCCGGCCGTCGTCTCCATCCAGCCAGCAGGTAATCGAATCGCCGGCAAAACCAATGACGCTCCCTTCGTAGCGGTGCAACTCGGCAATCAGCGCCTCGTAAACGGGGTTGATGCGGCGCAGCACTTCCTCCGCGCCACGCTGCCGGCCGTACTCCCGCGCCAGGGCGGCCGTCAGCGGCGTGAAACCGGAGATATCGGCAAAGAGGGCTGCTCCCCGGGTCCGGTCAGGCAGTGTCCGGCCACGGGCCAGCGCCTGGCGGCGGTCCATCGAGATATAGGTGGCCAGCGTGTCCAACGCTCTCTATAATCCTTTCGCCGTAGAGACGTTGCAATGCAACGTCTCTACCCATTGTCCCCTTCGACGAGGGCCTTCAGGCTATTCAAACTTTTCTCCAGGTTTTCCGCGTTGACCCGTTCCAGGACCAGCTTGTTGAGCGCCTTGCCCACGTCGCCGCCGGGCATTTCGTACTCGAAGCGGCTGGTCACGCGGGTGGCGTCTCCTTCCGGCGTGTAAATCCAGCGGCTCTTACCGACGATCATGCCTTCCAGCCGCAGCAGCAAACTTTGGCGCCGGGCCAGCCGCAGCGAAGTCATTGTCATTTTGAAGGTGACGCCGGCCGCCTTATAGATGATGTCCACCGCCCCACCCGGCTCGGGATACAAGTTATCCACAGTGGCAGCTTCAATACCGGTGTACCATTCCGGCAGGCGGCTGCCGTCCAGGGTAATCGCATCAATCTTGTCCGGCATGGCATTGATAATGATAGAACGCTCGACAATGGTCGTCATAGGGGTACTACTCCTTTTCGTTCAACGTAGATGCTCAGGCCGGTCTCCTGACCGCGCCTGTTGTAGGATGGGAAGTCAGCCCTGGCTAGAGACCGGTAACGGCTAGGGGTATTACTGGCACGACACGCTCTCTTCCGTACTAATGGCCTTGCAAGCCGGGATTATAACCAGTTCAGTTGAATATTAATAGCCTGGTCAACGCTCATCATAGGGCTGGCCGGCGTACACCTCCGCGCCGCCGTCTATCACCAGCGTCTGGCCCGTCACCCAGGCCGCCTCGTCGGACACCAGATACAGGGCCGCGTAGGCCACATCCTCCGGCTGGCCCAGCCGTCCCAACGATTGCGCCGGCCGCCTGACGCTCTCCCCGGACAAAGGCAGGCGGATGAGGCCGGGACAGAGGCAGTTGGCGCGGATATTGTGTGGAGCCAGATCGCGGGCCAGGTTTTTCGTCAGGCCGATGACCCCCTCCTTGGCCGTGCCGTAGGCCACGTTGCCGTCCCGCCTGGTCTTGTAGCCGGCGGCTACGGTCAGGATGGCTCCGCCGCCGGCCGCCCTCAGGTGGGGAATAGCCCCGCGCACGCCGTAAAAGACACTTTTCAAATGGTTGCCCAGGACCATGTCAAAGAATTCATCCTCGATGGCCTCGGCGTCCTTCAAATGCTTGTAGTAACCACCGGCCACGCTGCAAAAGGCATCCAGCCGGCCGAACGTGGCCACGGCCGTGTCAAAAACGTGCTCCACCTCGGCCGGAACGGTCATATCCGCCTCTAACGCCAACGCCTGGCCACCGGCCGCCTCGATCTGCTGCTGCGTCGCCTCCACGACCTCCGGCCGGCGGGCCACCAGCACCACCCGCGCCCCCTCCTGGGCAAACAACAACCCCATCGCCCGCCCCATCCCCTGCCCCACTCCACCAATTACAATGACCTTATCCTGTAAACGCATCTTTCCTCCGATAAAAGCAATCAGCCATCACCCATCACTCATCGCTCATCGCAATCGCAATCGAATTTCGACCAACGATTACGGCCAACGATTACGATGACGACTCATCACCCATCACTCACCACTCAGTCCTCAGTCCTCAGTCCTAACCAACTATCAACTATCAACGACCAACCCCCACTAAAAATCGTTCACCTTACCGATAGCACCCACCGGCCGAAGATGATAAGCATAACCAGCATGGAACGCCTGGCTATTGCCCCGGCCGCGATTGCATCCACCCGCCCCCAGGCCCTGGCCGCCTTGCGGGACATTGCCCGCACCCTGAGCGCTGCCTGGGACCTGGACACAACCCTGGACCTGATGGCCCGCAAGACGACCGAGGTCATGCACGTCAACTCCTGCGCCATTTACCTGCTTGACCCGGACGGCGAGACGCTACGCCTGCGGGCTACGACCGGACTGGCCCGGCGAGCGCTCGGCCGGGCCACGCTTAAGGTGGGCGAGGGCATGACCGGTTGGGCCGTGGCCGGCAACCGGCCGGTTTATGCCAGCCACGCCCAGGATAACCCGCTGTTCAAGTGGGTGGACGAAGCCGAAGAGACGGCCTTTCAATCGTTATTGGCCGTGCCCCTGGTCATCGAGTCCCGGCCGATTGGCGCCTTGAACGTCCAGACCTTTCTGCCCCACGATTATAGCGACGAAGAAGTAGCGGTGCTCTGCCTGATTGGCGACCTGGCCGCCGGGGCCCTGGCCAGGGCTCAACTATACGACAGCCAGAAACGCCAACTGGAAGAGATGCGCGCCCTGGCCGAGGTCAGCGAAGTGGTCACCTCGCCGCAATACCTGGACGACATCCTCGACGTGGTCACCGGCATGGCCGCCGGGATGATGGGCGCGGCCGTCTGCTCCATCTTCCTGCTGGACGAAACGGGCGAATACCTGGCCCTGCGTTCAGCCCGGCGGACGACCAGCCCTTACCGGCACCGGCCGCCGCTCCCGGTCGGCCAGGGGGCCATCGGCCGGGTGGCAGTGACCGGCAAACCACTTTATATCCGCGACGTGCGCACCGATCCGCGCTACCTGGGCACGGAGCTGGCCCGGGTCGAGGGCCTGGTGTCGCTCCTGGCCGTGCCGCTCAGCGTCCGCGACCGGGTCATTGGCGTCTTCAACTGCTACACGGCCCAGGAAAGAGAGTTCGGCGAGGAACAGCGCACCCTGTTCCAGGCCCTGGCCAACCAGACCGCCCTGGCCATCGAAAACGCCCGGCTGGTGACCAACGCGGCCGTGGTGCGGGAGATGAACCACCGCATCAAGAACAACCTGCAAACCGTGGCCATGCTCATGCAACTGCAACTGGCCGGAGCCAATGAGGCCACGCGCCAGGCCCTGGCCACCAGTATCCAGCGGGTCCACAGCATCGCCGCCGTTCACGAGGTCCTGGCCGAGCGCGGCTTTCGCCTGGTGGACTTGAAAGAAGTGCTGGAACGGATCACCCGGACGACGGCCGGGGCGATGGCCAGCCCCCGGCAAACGGTCACGGTCGAAGTGGCCGGCGAAGTGACCATGCTCCCCACCCAGGTGGCCACTTATCTGGCTCTGGTCGTCAACGAGCTGGTCCAGAACGCCCTGGAACATGCCTTTGCCGGCCGGGCCGGTGGGCACGTGTACGTTTCGCTGGGCCACTCCCCCGAAGAGCTGGTCATCGTCGTCCGCGACGACGGCCGGGGCCTGCCGGAAGAGTGCCGCCGGGGTTTGGGACTGGAGATTGCCGAAACGCTCATACGCGACGAATTACGCGGCCGCCTGGCTTTTCACCGCCGGCCGGTGGGCGCCGAAGTCACCATTCGCCTGCCCCGTGGAGGTGTAGGTGTGTAGGTGTGTGGTTATGTAGTTGTGTACACAACCACCTAACCACCTAACCACCTAACCACATGCTTATACTGATTGCCGACGACGAACCGATTATCCGCCTGGGGCTGAAAGCGCTGTTGGAGGAGGCCGGCCACCAGGTGGTTATAGCGGCCAACGGCCGGGAGGCGCTGCAACAGGCCCGCCGCCACGACGTTGACCTGGCTATCCTGGATATCAAGATGCCGTACACCGATGGCCTGGAGGCGGCCGCCGCCTTGAGCCGCCACGCTCCTCTGCCCATTGTTTTGCTGACCGCCTTCAGCGACCAGGAGCTCATTGAGCAGGCCAGCGAGCTGCCCATCCACGGCTACCTGGTCAAGCCGGTCCAGCCGGGCGAGCTGGCCGCGGCGATGGCCGTGGCCACCCGGCGCTTTGCCGAAGCGCAAAGGCTGCGCGCGCGGGCCGGGGAGTTAGAAGAAAAGTTGTCCGGCCGCAAAGTGGTCGAGCGGGCCAAGGCCAGGCTCATGGCCACCGGGTTGAGCGAAGAAGCGGCCTACCAGACCATCCAGCGCCGGGCGCGGGAGAGCCGGCAAAGCATGGACCAGGTCGCCCGGTCCATTTTGCAAGAACCGTAGAAGAAGGAGGGTGCCCCGAAAATTGCACTCCCGAAACGCTCATGAAGCGCTTGTGAAACGCTGCTTTTGCTAGGATAGCCTTACCTTCGCCAGGGACAGCTTTTACCCGGCAAGGCCGAATATCATCTCAACGCAACACAGCAGTAAGGAAGACACGATGATTGGAAATCGTGGCCTGGTCCGAACCGCTCTCGTCCGGCGTTTGACGTAGAGGTAAACGTGTATGGATAAGGACCGGCCGCCTCATCGCTCGCAGCTATTCACGGTGCGCCTGTGGCTGGAAGAGCTTGGCGAGGGCCAGGTAGAGTGGCGCGGCCAGGTGCAGCACGTTCTCAGCGGGGAAGTGCGCTACTTTCACGATTGGCCGGCGTTGCTCACCCAATTGCAGGCCCTGTTGGCAGAGGCACAAACAAAGGATTGACCTCGCGGCCTATCGGACTGCGCCGTCCAATTTGAATTAAAGGTGTATGTAATGGAAGGATTGTTCCATCAGCCACTAGAGGGCAATCAGATAAGGCAGGAATTCAAACCGGGCCAGGGACAGCAAGAGGAACCGGCCGAAAGTTCCGAATGGTTCTATAGCCGGACCGGTTTGCGCCTGCCGCCCATCGTCGGAGGCCTGGTACTGCAACTGGTGATTAGCGCCTTGCAGATCGGAAACCTGGCCCTGTGGGCCTGGATGCATGGTATCACCGCTCTCAACAACCCGGCTCAAGTTGCGGGCATCAACTTTATCGGTGTGGACCAGAGCCACCTCGAACCCTCTGTGTGGAGTGTATTTCTAGCCCTGGCTCCCCAATGTATAGCCGGCGTATTGGCCCGCAGCCAATATCAACTCGCTCAGGTCATTCTCCAGGGTGAACGGTTCAACTTCCTGGAGGGCGTCAGCCGCTTGATTGGTGATGTATCGTTGGGCTCGGCCGTAGCGGTATGCGCCGTCTATTTTCTCAGGATCTCCGAGATTACCGTGGCCCAGGTGAGCCTAACCTTGCGGACAGCCAGTCTTGAGACGATCGTGGCGCTGGGCTTCATTCTCGGTTTTTTCCATGAGGATACCCGCCGGCTACTGGGGAACTGCCTGAAAAAAGTGCTGGGAACGAGCGAGACGGATTGATAGGTTGCTGGCATAAAAATAACCTCCCGGAGGTTGGCGATGGCGACCATCGCTTGAACCTCCGGGAGGTTATCTTGGGAGAATAATCTGTGGGTAATTCATCGAGTCAATCGGCTATTTCCCTCCCCAAAGGGGGAGGCGCCTTACAAGGTATTGGCGAAAAGTTCGCCCCGGACCTGCACACCGGCACGGGTAACTTCACCCTGCCCATCGCCGTGCCGCCCGGCCGTAACGGCTTTCAACCCCAGTTAAGCCTTGCTTACAGTAGTGGCAACGGCAATGGGCCGTTTGGACTTGGCTGGAGTTTGAGCGTCCCCGGAATCAGCCGCAAGACTTCCAAAGGCGTTCCTCGTTATGACGACGCGGCCGATATCTTTATCTTGTCCGGCGCGGAAGATCTGGTTCTGGTAAAAGAAGAGCCTGATCGCCGCACCTACCGTCCCCGAACCGAGGGCCTGTTCGCGCGCATCGTCCACCACGTTGACGGCGACAACGATTATTGGGAAGTGCGGAGTAAAGATGGGCTGGTGAGTGTCTATGGTACGCCAGGCGCGGCCGGCGCCGACCCGGCCGTGGTGGCCGATCCGGCCGATCGCACAAAAGTCTTTTCCTGGCAGTTGTCGCAGACCAAGGATGTGTTCGGCAATCGCATCGTCTACGAATACGAGCGCGATACGAGCGAAGATACGTATCATTGCTGGGATCAACTATATCTAAAGCGCATTCGTTACGTGGACTATGGAGCCCAGGGTGCGAGCCAGTACCTGGTTTCAGTCACCTTTAACTACGCTCTTCCCCCTGACCCGTTTTCGGACTACCGGCCTGACCCATTTTCCGATTATCGGGCTGGTTTTGAAATCCGCACCAGGAAGCGCTGCACCCGCATTGAAATTCGTACTCATGCCGATCAGGAGCGGCTCACCCGCGCCTACGACCTGATTTATCTGGACCAGCGGACCGAACTCAGCGAATCGCTGCCGCTTAACGGCGTTGCACTCCTCAGCCAGTTCAAGGTGACCGGCTATGACGGCCAGCTCACGGAGGAAATGCCGCCGGTAGAATTCGGTTACACCAAATATGAGCCGGCGCAGCGCGACTTCTTCCCGGTGTACGGCCGCGACTTGCCGGCCCGCTCAATGGCCAACCCCGACCTGGAACTGGCCGACCTCTTCGGCCGTGGCCTGCCCGACATCCTGGAAATGAACGGCACGGTCCGCTACTGGCGCAACCTGGGCGGCGGCCACTTCGATTTGCCGCGCGAGATGACCACAGCCCCGGCCGGTGTCGGCCTGGCCGACCCAGGCGTCCAACTGATTGACGCCAATGGCGACGGGCGGCTGGACCTGCTGGTCCACCGTGACGGCCTTTCCGGTTATTATCCGCTGCGTTTTGGCGGGCTGTGGGACCGTAAGTCGTTTCAGGCTTATCGCCAGGCGCCGACTTTTGATCTGAAAGACCCTGAGGTCCGTCTGGTGGACCTGGACGGCGACGGCGTCACCGACGCCATCCGCTCCGGCAGCCGCCTGGAATGCTTTTTCAACGATCCGCACGAGGGCTGGAACGGCACGCGCTGGGTCGAACGCCGCACCCTGCCGGAATTCCCGGACGTCAATTTCTCCGACCCTCGGGTGAAGTGGGCGGATATGAACGGCGACGGTTTGCAGGATATTGTCCTGGTGCATGACGGCCGCATCGAGTACTGGCCCGCGCTTGGCTACGGCAACTGGGGCAAGCGCGTCGTGATGCAGGACTGTCCGCGCTTTCCGGATGGCTACGATCCCAAGCGCCTGCTGCTGGGCGACGTGGACGGCGACGGCGCGGCCGACCTGGTACACGTTGGCGATACCACCGTCACGCTGTGGATCAACCGCAGCGGCAACGGCTGGAGCGAGCCCACCTGCATTGACGGCACGCCGCCCGTATCAGACGTGGACGCCGTGCGCCTGGTAGACCTGTGCGGCACAGGGATCAGCGGCCTGCTGTGGAGCGCCGACGCCGACGGGCTGTCGCGCACGCGGATGTTCTTTCTTGATTTCACCGGTGGGGTCAAGCCCTATCTCCTCAACGAGATGGACAACCACATCGGTTCCATCACCCACGTTCACTATGTTCCGTCCACCGAATGTTATCTGGCCGATCAGCAACAGCCGCAAACCCGCTGGCAGACGCCGCTGCCGTTCCCGGTGCAGGTCGTCGCCCGCGTGGAGGTGATAGATGCCATCTCCGG
Organism: Chloroflexota bacterium; assembly: GCA_022616275.1. Lineage (GTDB taxonomy): Bacteria > Chloroflexota > Anaerolineae > Promineifilales > Promineifilaceae. The sequence goes on along the minus strand of JAKEFB010000146.1, from coordinate 13,414 downwards.
CGGCCGGCTAACCACAACCTATCGCTACCATCATGGCTATTGGGACGGGGCCGAGCGAGAATTCCGCGGCTTCGGCCGGGTTGACCAGCGGGACACGGAAACGCTTGCCGAATACCAGGCCGCCAGCCAGCAGCCGGCCAGCCTGGCGTTTGGACGAGACAGCTTCGCGGCGCTTCTGGACAGCGAGCCGGACCGCTACGCGTGGCCGACGGAAACGCGCACCTGGTTCCATCAAGGGCCGATTGGCGACGAGTTCGGCGGCTGGCGTGAGACCGATTTTTCCTCGGAGTTTTGGCCGGAAGACCCGCCGGCGCTGGCCCGCCCCCAGGCGATGACGGCGTTCTTGAACGGCTTGCCGCGCCGGGCGAAGCGGGATGCCCTGCGCAGCCTGCGCGGCCACGTGCTGCGGACGGAATTGTATGCCCTGGACGGTACGGCGCGCCAGGACCGGCCGTATACCGTCACCGAGCAACTGTACGGCGTGCGCCAGGAATTGCCCCCCGGCGATGGCCTGGCCAACGCCTCGCCCATCTTCTTCGCTTATGCCCTGGGACAACGGACCACCCAATGGGAGCGGGGCACAGAGCCAATGACCCAGCTTTCCTTCACCGACGATTACGACCTCTATGGCCAGCCGCGCTCGCAGACGAGCGTTGCCGTCCCTCGCGGCCGGGACTTTCGGGCGGCCGGGGACGCCGGCGAGCCGTACCTGGCGACCTGCACGGCCAGCGACTACGCCCGGCGCGACGACGAACAAATTTACATGGTTGACCGTGTCGCCCGCACCACGACCTACGAAATTCTAAACGATGGCTCGGCCAGCGCCTTCGCGCTGCACGGCCAGATCCTGGACGGTTCGGCCGCGCGCCGCCTCATCGGCCAGTCGCTCAACTTTTACGACGGGCCGGCTTTCCAGGGCCTGCCTTTCGGCCAGCTCGGCGACTACGGGGCGCTGGCGCGGACGGAGAGCCTGGTGCTGACGCCGGAGATTTTGCACGAGGCCTACAAGAGCGGCGATGAGGTGCTGAATCCGCCCGAAGAGCCGCCCTACCTGCGGCCGGCCGCCCTGCCGGCCGGCGTCAACGTGGCCCTGGCGGCCAGGAACGCGACGGCCAGCGCCTCGTCAACCTTTGACCGGGATGGTTCCCCCAGCGCCGTGATCAATGGCGACCGCAAAGGCGCGACGTGGCCGGGCCTCTGGACGGATAACACCCACCAGGTCTATCCCGACTGGATCCAGGTTGATTTTGCCGGCAGCAAAACCATTAGCGAGATTGACGTTTTTACGCCCCAAGACGACCCTTTGGATGGCCTCGGACCGCCCGTTGATCCGACGGAAACGCTGACTTTTGTCCGGCACGGCATCACCGACTTTGACGTGCAATATTGGAACGGCGCTGCCTGGGTGACGATTCCTGGCGGGGAAGTGCGGGGCAACCACAATGTCTGGCGCAGGTTTCCCGGCCTGGCGATTACCACGGACAAGATCCGCGTGCTGGTGCATAGTTCCCCAAGCGGGTACAGCCGCCTGGTAGAAATTGAGGCTTACGAAAGCGGCAGCGGCCGCAACGTGGCCCTGGCTGCGAATGGTGGAACGGCCAGCGCCTCGTCAATCATCCAGCCCTGGCCGCCCAGAATGGCCATTGACGGCGACCGGATCGGTTACCACTGGAAAGGCCAGCAGCCGTTCGCCTATCCGGGCTGGTTACAGGTTGACCTGAAGGGCCTGCAAACGATTGACGAGGTGGACGTCTTCTTCCACCAGGACCCGTCGGGACCGTTCGTGGAGCCGACGGAGGAGTTGACTTCGCCCTACGCGGTGAATGACTTTGAGGTGCAGTACTGGAACGGCGCCGACTGGGTCACGGTTCCCGGCGGCGTGGTGACCGGCAACGACAGGGTGTGGCGCAAGTTTCGCTTCCCGGCCATCACTACCAGCGCGGTCCGGCTGCTCATTCACCAGGCGCCTTATGACAGCCCGGCCGTCCAGGAAATCGAGGTCTACACCGCGACTCCCGGCTGGCCAACAGCAGAATATCCAGACAAATTTCGCGCCCTGCTGCCGGTGAGTGAGGCGGCCGACCCGACCCGGCCGGGCATGGAGATCACGCTCGTGGGCTACGGCATCCCGGGCGATGCTACCGTCTTTGCCGCCGGCTATTTTGCCGCCACCGAGCGACGCCGGTACGACTTTCACGACGACCCGGAGGGAAAAGGGCGCGGGTTGGTTCAATGCACGCGCGATCCCTTCGGCCGCGACGCGTCCGTCACCTATGATACCTACGACTTGTTGCCCATTACTGCGACCGATGCGGCCGGCCTGACCACCGAGGCAACCTATGATTACCGCGTGATGCAGCTAAACCTGGTAACTGATCCCAACGGCAACCGCACGGCTTTCACCTTCACCCCCTTAGGTCTCCTGGCCAGCACGGCCGTCATGGGTAAGGTAAATGAAAACGTCGGCGACACGCTCGACGCCCCTGGCGTTCAGATGGTTTACGACTTTCTTGCCTTTGCCGATCGTGTCCAGCCCATCTCCGTTCGCACGCTCAAACGCGTTCATCACGTGAGCGAAACTGACGTGCCGCTGCCGGAGCGAGACGAGACCATCGAAAGCGTGGAGTATTCGGATGGCTTTGGACGCTTGCTCCAGAGACGGACACAGGCCGAGGACGTCGTCTTCGGCGACCCGGCCTTCGGCGACGGTGTGTTGCCTGCTGACCAAGATGACCAAGCCGGTACAAAGAATGATGTCACCGGGCGACAGCGCTCTGCCAATGATCCGCCACGTGTGGTGGTCAGCGGCTGGCAGGTCTATGACAACAAGGGGCGCGTCGTCGAAAAATACGAGCCCTATTTCTCCAGCGGCTGGGAATACCAACCGGACGCTGCCCAGGGGCAAAAGGCGACGCTGTACTACGACCCGCGCGGGCATACGATCTGGACAGTCAACCCAGACGGTTCAGAACAGCGCGTTGTCCATGGCGTACCAACTGACCTGACGGATCCTGATGTCTTTGAACCAACGCCGTGGGAGGCCTACACTTACGACGCCAATGATAATGCCGGCCGCACGCACCCAGGCGACTCGGCTAGTTACCAACACCATTGGGACACGCCGGCAAGCATCGTGGTAGATGCGCTCGGCCGCACGATCGAAAGCGTTGAGCGCAACCGCAATAAGCCCAGCCCCGACGATCCTTTCCCAATGATCGAAGAATATCATACTTACTCCACCTACGACATTGGTGGCAACCTGTTGGCAATTACCGATCCTTTGGGCCGGATTGCATTCAACCACCTATACGATCTGGCGAACCGCCCACTGCGCATTGAAAGTATTGATGCCGGCGTACGGCGCACGATTCTGGATGCCGCCGGCAACCCCGTCGAGCAGCGGGATAGTAAAGGCGCTCTGCTTCTGCACGCCTACGATGTTTTGAACCGTCCCATCCGTCTCTGGATGCAGGATCAAACGGGCGAGCCACTCACCCTGCGACAGCATCTCATTTACGGCGACAGCCTCGATCCGGCATTGGCCGGGCCGGCCAATTTACTGGGCAAGCTCTACAGGCGCTATGACGAAGCAGGAAGCCTGACCATCCCGGCCTATGACTTTAAAGGCAATATTCTCGAGAAGGCGCGGCAGGTCATCAGCGATGAGGTAATACTCTCTGTCTTCGACCCACCGCCGGCGAACTGGCAGGTACCGGCCTACCGGGTGAATTGGGAGCCGCTGGCCGGCATCCCGCTCGACGACTATGCCAACACGTTATTGGATCCCACCGTTTATCAAACGGTGTTGGCCCATGATGCGTTAAATCGCGTCAAAACGATGCGCTACCCGCAGGCTGTAGATGGCGCCCGCAAGTTGCTACAACCCTATTATAATCGCGCCGGCGCACTGGAGCGCGTCGAATTGGACGGCACGATTTACGTCGAACGCATCGCCTACAACGCCAAAGGCCAGCGGCTGTTGATTGCCTATGGCAACGGCGTGATGACCCGTTACGCTTATGACCCGCAAACTTTCCGCCTGGTACGGCTGCGCAGTGAGCGATACGATATACCGCCAGATGCGCCATTGACCTACCACCCGTCCGCCCCGGCCGCGCCGCTGCAAGATTTTGGCTACGAGTATGACCTGGTGGGGAACATCACCGCGCTTCAGGATCGCGCGCCTGGAAGCGGCTTGCCGGCCAAACCGGATTCCCTGGATCGAGCCTTTACGTATGACGCGCTGTATCGCCTGCTTTCGGCTACCGGCCGTGAATGCGATGTCACGCCGCCTGTCCCCTGGGACGATACGCCGCGCTGCGCCGATCTGACTCGCGCACAGGCGTACACAGAGCAATATGCTTACGATCTGGCCGGCAACCTCACCCGGTTACGCCACACGGCCGATCAAGGGAGTTTTACCCGCGACCTGGCGCTTATGCCCAAAAATAATCGCCTGGCAACGGTGACTATTGGCCTGACCATCCATCATTATACTTACGACGCCAATGGCAACCTGACAGACGAGAACACGTCGCGCCACTTTGAATGGGATCACAGCGATCGTATGCGCGTCTATCGCACGCAGGCCGGCAATGCTGAGCCGTCGGTCCATACCCATTACCTCTATGATGCGAGTGGCCAACGGGTGAAGAAGTTGGTCCGTAAGCAAGGCGGGCAGTATGAGGTCACCGTTTATGTGGAAGGTGTTTTCGAATATCAACGCATCGTTCAAGGTAGCACCGTCCGTGAGAACAACACCCTACACGTTATGGACAACCAAAGTCGCGTCGCCCTGGTGCGCGCCGGCGCGCCGTTCCCCGATGACGCGACTCCGGCCGTCAAATACCATCTGGGCGATCACCTGGGCAGCAGCAATCTTGTCGTTGGCGACGACGGTGGCTGGATCAACCGCGAGGAGTACACGCCGTACGGCGAGACAAGCTTCGGCAGCTTCCCTAGGAAGCGTTACCGCTTCACCGGCAAGGAGCGCGACGAGGAGAGTGGATTATATTACCACGGCGCCCGTTACTATGCATCCTGGCTGGCGCGATGGGCTAGTTGCGATCCCCTTGGGTTTCAGGCAGGGTTAAATCTTTATGTTTACGTAAAAGGTAATCCTCTTGCTTTTATTGACAGGACTGGAACAAGCGACACCCCACCTAGCACGAATCAAACACCAGCCGACACCACTCCGGCTTCTCACGAACGTTATGCTATTGACTCCTATCGTAACCAGGGCAATATCCCTCAGAGCAAGCGAACGGGCGGTGTAAACTTGCAGGGACATCATCCTGTGCAGAACGAATGGGCGGAAAACAATATTGCAGGCTATAAAAAGGGAGATGCGCCTAGCCAGTTTTTGGAGACAAAGGGGAGCCCTGATCCAGCAAAACGCGGAGAACATAGCGCAATCAGCAGAGATCAAAATTTGAATAGACCAGCTAAGTGGTCCGATAAGTCCACTTCTCAGGCGTTTAGCGAAGCTGCTAAACAATATGAGGATGCAGGCTTACTGACGGATAAAAAGGGAGGATTGAAAGCTCTTAACAGATCCTACAGCTACTTTTTTGAGCTAAATGATGAAACCAGGACAAATCCAGAAACAGGGAAACTAGAAGTAGTGAAGAATGCGAAGTTGACTGAAAATTTTGCCATCGCTGAGGCAAAAGCATCAGCAAAGCCACCTTCAAACGCAGGGTTCGTATCGTCGGAAATGACGTTCACTACCGCAGGGATAGTCTTGACGGCCTATGGAGTTTATAAGACATACGATAATATGTGTATTGCTTACAACCAAAGCGTTGAGATGAATTCAGACCTACCTCTGATTGAACAGGGTATGCGTGAGGCAGGTGGCTGGACTGGCGCAGTGATTGGCGGCTCTGCCTTCACTATGGGAACGGGGGCGACCGCTTTCCTGACTGGACTGGCCGGAAGCCTGGCGGGGGGCGCAGTGGGTGGACTTCTTGCTGCCGTAGCAATCTGGGGAGCCCAGGAGAGAACAAAATATCAGCTACGTTTGGAGCAAGAGCATCCACATATAAACTGGCACGAAGTCTTTCTTCGGACTGGACCTAAAATTTAACCGTGTAGGAATGAAAACAAAGCCAATTAAGGAGTCTACTGGTGTTTGTTTTACTGAATATAGATCACTAAGGAGATGAGACCTTGCCTGAGGTGAATCCAGAAATCCGCATTTATATCCAATCACCGGCCGCTGGGTCCGACGCAAGCGGCCGGTCCTTGATTGCGCCAACCAAGGCGATCGGTCGGCGCCTCCCCGGTATCGGCGCCGTGGTGAGTGGAGCGGGCCTCGCTCACGATATCCGGACTGGCGATGTCAGTTCAGGCGTTGGGAACGCCCTTGGTCTGGCAGCGTCAGGTGCAGCGTTAGTTGGCGCCGCGTCTGCATCAGCAGTGCTCACAGCAGGTGCAGTGGGCTACGCGTTTGGGAGCGTGTTCAACAAGTACATTGCTGAACCCCTGATTGATAAAGCTGCCCCTGGATCCGGCGCGCTTGGTGACTGGTACTACCGGACATTCTTGAAGTAATACAGTTTGTAACAATTATTTGATTCGTGTAAGGAGAATAAATCATGCATACGCACATCACTCGAAGTGCAATGGAAATGACCACCGCTGTCTCAGAAAGCCCATCTTCGCTAGCGGTTTCTGAAAGCACCCCTGAGGTAACAGTTACAATCACGTCACCGCCAGATGGAGCTGCCATTCTAAGCCGGCTTATCCGTATTCCTGTAACGCTTACTGGAATGGCCAGGGTAACGATGCCATGGACGATAGGAAATTTTCCTCCTGATGAGGTAAAGGTTCGGATTGGCAATGATCCAGAGTTGATGGCCATTATCAGCGGCGAACCCAACGCTAGTGGTTTATTTCCCTGGTCTTGCTCTGGAAGCCTGCCGGTTTCTGCTATCGAACTCCCAGTATGGGTGACGGCGAAAGTTGAGTACGGCGACGGGCAGTTTGCCACAGCCTCGGCAATGATTACCTTACGGCCTGATGTCACGGCGCCGACTCTAACTATCACGCCGCCACCCAATCCCTTGCCCGTATCTGCACCGATTGGCGGCCAGGCCAATGTCGCGATCACGGGAAGCGCAAGTGATCCCGGTGGAACCGGTGTGGACCTGGTGGAGATAAAAGTAGACAATGGTGGATTCGCACCGGCAACGCCAGTCGCGCCCGGCGATTGGTCAAGTTGGACCGCTTATGCCTCGTGCCAGATCGGTTCAAACATTACCAGCGGGCAACAGCATACACTTACGTTTGAGGCCATAGATAAATCAGGTAACCGGAGGAGTTGGAGCCAGCCGCCGCCGCTGATCCTGACGTTGGTAGACGCTCCCCCTCAGCTATCTTTAACGGGAGTGAATGACAAGCCCCCCCTCTTCACCCCGAACCCACCCGGTTATCAGGTGAGGGTCGCGGCAACAGAGCAAGGTGCAACCATCTCAGTCAGTGGGAGTGCCTCTACGGCCAACGAGAGCGTCCCTGGTCATGGCGTAGGCGTGGGAATCTCCTCTGTCAATTGGACTGTCGAAGGTGGAGGGTCTGGCACAGTGACACTACAGGCGACCAGTGATCCCGGGGTCTGGACCTGGAGTGCGGCCGCTATCTTCGTTCCCTTTGATCCTGTTGACGATAAACGTACGGTGACTTTCACCTGCCAAAATACCAACGGGACTTGGAAGACAGTGGTTTTAACGGTGACGTTAGAGCTTAGTTTCACCGGCCCAGATCCTGACAGCCTTAGTTCCCTGTCATACCTTTATGATTTGCTTCGCTTCGCCAGGCAAATTCCAAGAATCACTATCTCAGGTCAGACGCCCGTGGCCGGTCAAACACCCACCGCCGCTGATCTCAGTGGGGAGTTTCATCAGCCCTTCGACGATCTGGCAGTTCTGGCGAATAAACCGTTAGCGACCGAACAGGTACGCCAGATTCGCCTCTGTATCGAAGTTCTGCGCCGTTACTTGTTGCCGGATGTGACGCCGGCCCCAGATTATAACTGGGCCGCGTACACCGCCCTGCTCAACCAGATCGGCACCTCGTATGAAGAGATTCGCCTGGCCCGTACTTACCTGCCGGTACCACCCGAAACAACCCCTCCGCCACAACGTCTGGCGCTGGCAGACCGATTAGGTATTGAACTGGGCACGACGCACCCTGATCCACTTGATTTGCTCTTACTCGATCCCGACGCCGTGCCGTCTGAGCCGAATGCTATCAATGAGCAAATTCTAGAGCAGCTCTTTGGCCTGGTAGATACCACCCGTGATGCCCTTTCCGTCGGCGCTAAACTGGGCGATGCGCAGGGGCAAATTACGCGTTGGAACCTTGACGGAGTGGCATGGGGGAGAAATACAGATCTGAACGGATTCGTTTACGTCAGCCTGAGAAGGCTTTCCGACGCGGCCTTTCAAGTTGTTCTTTATCGCGACGCGGAGAGAACGGATCTAGTAGCCTCAGGACAAAGAGCCAGCGCCGCCGGCGCTGTCATTCTGCAGCCGCAGAACAATAGCGGGCTTTCAGGCAATTTCACGATCAATTACACCGCCGACAGCAGCGCTATCAGCCTGGCGGTGGTCCCGACATTCCTGAGCTGGCAGCTCGCCCGCCTGCGCACGCTTTGGCAAGAAGAGGACTATCCAGCTACTCCACCCGCCGGGATACCACCCATCGTCGATCCAGACCTGCTCACGCCAGACGATTTTAGAAATAAGGTCTCCACCGATGCCGCTTACAACCTCTATACAACCAGAATAAACAAGCTGCAGGGTTGGTTCAATGACCTGAAGGAGCTGCGCGAGGATGCTGCTTCAGTCCAAGAAGGGCTGGATACCATCCTCCAGACTGTCCTCGGAAAATCGCCCGATGATCTGTTGGCCCTTGATCAACAACGGCAACAAGGCGCCGATATCACGTCCCAACTCGCGGCCATCAACCTCGCCCACGATGCGTTCAGTTATCTGGTTCGGATTTGTATTCTCGTCGGCAGCAACCTGCCTGTGCTCCCAACAGAATGGCATGAACTTTATTCCATTCTCGTGCAGGTTCAAAAGTATCAAAGCTTTCAGGCCTGGCGTACCGAGGAGAACGCTGCCAATATCACCCTGGGTCCTGACTACTTTGAGTTATCGCCGTTAGATGCGGCGCCAACTCCCACTCTCTATTCCACCGGGCTGGATGCGAACCGCGTTCCCCTCTCCGATGGAACCGTTGACCCCCACTGGACGATCAGCGCGACGCCGGCCGGACCAACGACTGCCAGCGCCTATGTGACGAAGAATAGCTATCCCGTCGGCGCTGCCTGGATCGCCAACAGCGATATGAGCCGATGGATCAGTCCCCAGACCAACGAAGCAACCGGCGACGCACCTGGCAACTATACCTATCACACCTCGTTCGACCTGACCGGGTTCGACCCGGCGACTGTTCGGATAACAGCCAGGGTTGCCGTAGACAACGTCCTGGAGGACGTAAAGCTCAACGGCCAGAGTCTAGGGCTTACCGCTACAGGGTTCGCTGCGTTCACCCTCCTGTCCATTAACAGTGGCTTCGTCGCCAATGTCAACACCCTGGAGTTTGTGGTATGCAATGAGGGAACCACAACCAATCCTTCAGGGCTGCGAGTGGAACTGGCCATCGCCGCCACACCGTACATGGTAGCAGCCCGCCCCTGGCGGGCCAGTGGGCCGGCGCGTCAGCTTTGGCGGAGCACACTTCAGGCGCGGATCGATCAACAGCAGACTCTCATTCAGGCGTTGCGCACGGCTGTGGATGCCACTGAACAGGCAACGTTGCCTCTACTGCGCGATACCCTGGTTGTGGCAACGCCTCAGGGGCCCGACCAACTCACCCAACTGTTGTTGATTGATGTCAAAGCCAGCAGCTACCGGATGACGACGCGTCTTGAGCAGGCGGTTGAAACCATCCAGGGCCTCTTTGTTGCTTTAATGGACTGGTCTGGTCGAACCTTCACCAGTGGAAGAACCTGGACGCTCCAGGACCCTACGACTGTCTCCACCGAATGGGAGTGGATGGGCTCTTATTCCACCTGGCAAGCAGCGATGAGCGTCTTTCTCTGGCCCGAAAATTTACTATTACCAGGCTTACGAAACGTTTCGCAAGCTCCGGCCCAACCAGGCGATTCGACGCAAGCATTCTATAACCTAGTCAAGCGACTACGTGAATATACACAATTAACCCCCGATCAAGCCCGCGCCGAGGCAGCGCAATACCTGGAGGATGTGGGCAGCCAGCCTGGACTGCCTCAAACTCTAACCGAAGAGCTAGCTGACGCAGAGCTGCTTGCCCTTCAAACGCAGATTCGTGACATCTTCTCTGAGTATACTGATGACGAGACACCGCCTCATTACACGTCTACTCCGCCGCTCTATTTGCAAGAAGCTTACTACTTTGTCCCCATGGAGCTGGCGTTGCAATTACAGCAGGCAGGGCAGTTTGAAGCCGCGCTCGCCTGGTTCCGGACGGTCTATGGTCACGATCTGCCGGCTACGCAGGAGCGGAGGATTTACTACGGCCTGGTAGTCGAACAATCCACCGGCACACTTTATCAGCGAACGACACATTGGTTGACCACAGCGCTGGATCCCCACAACATTGCTACGCAAACCCGCGCCAATGCCTATACCTGCTATACCTTGATGTCTATCTTGCGCTGCTTGTTGGACTACGCCGATGCGGAATTCACGGCCGATACCAGCGAGTCAGTTGCCCGCGCTCGCACGCTGTACATCACCGCACAAGAACTGTATACCGTATTGCAAGGGCTGTTGCCCGCCGCGCCTGGAATCGAGGCCAACCCATTGCCGCCCGCCCTGAACCAACACGCGGCCGTGAACCTCGGCAAAATACGGCACGGTCGCAATATCGCCGGTATAATGCGGCAGCTCCAGACCTTCGAGGAAAGTCGCCTTGCTCCAGCCGGCATGGTCTCTGTGCAGCCGACACCTTATCGTTACACGTCGCTTATTGAGCGGGCGAAGCAGCTCGTTAACCTGGCCCAGCAGATCGAGGGGTCGTACCTGGCGGCGCTGGAAAAGTTTGACGCTGAAAGTTATAACATCCTCAAAGCGCGACAGGACAGCGACCTGGCCGACCAGGGAACTCTCCTGCAGCAACTGCGGGTTACGGAAGCAAAAGACGGTGAGACGTTAGCGAAGCATCAGAAGGATAAATCCTTTATTCAGGTAGACCACTACAACGAGCTGATCTATGGCGATCTCAGCGAGAACGAAGCAACAGCGCTGGCGCTACAACGGGCTGAATTGGGATTGCAGACAACGGCCGCCGGCCTGTATGCGATAGCTGCCGCATCAGGAACTTTCAGCCTTGCCAATTTGTTTACCAGTGGCAAGGAAACCTTCGCAACAGCCGCTCAGGGACTCTCCTACGCTGCCTCTGCGGTAGCTACCAGTTCAGCTATCGCCTCCACCATGGCCAGTTACGAGCGACGTGCGAAAGAATGGGAGTTTCAGCGCGATCTGGCGCGACAAGAGGTTCTCATCAGCACGGATCAGATCCAACTGGCTACGGATCGTAGGCTCATCGTCGAACAAGAGCAGGCTATTGCCGCAACGCAACTAAAAAATGCCAGAGCCACCGTAGAGTTCTTAGCTAATAAGTTTACCAACGCCCAACTGTACGAGTGGATGAGCGGCGTTCTGGGCCGGGTTTATAGCTATTTCTTGCAGCAGGCCACGGCCATGGCCCGGATGGCGGAAAGCCAACTGGCCTTTGAACGCCAGGAGCGGCCGCCAGCGGTGATCCAGGCCGACTACTGGCAACCGCTGGCCCAGGGCAGCGCCAGCAGCAACGGCCAGGCCCCTGACCGCAAGGGGCTGACCGGCTCTGCCCGGCTGTTGCAGGACATCTACCAGCTCGACCAGTACGCTTTTGAGACGAATAAGCGCAAGCTGCAGCTCGTCAAGAGTATCTCCCTGGCCCGGCTGGCCCCCGTGGAGTTCCAGCGCTTCCGCGAGAGCGGTGTGCTACCCTTTGCCACGCCAATGGCGCTCTTTGATCGTGACTTCCCCGGCCACTACCTGCGCCTGATCAAGCGGGTGCGGACGTCGGTCATCGCCCTTGTGCCGCCGATCCACGGCATCCGGGCCACGCTCTCCACCAGCGGCGTCTCGCGGGTGGCCATTGGCGGCGATACCTTCCAGACCATAGCCGTACGCCGCCAGCCAGAATCGGTGGCCTTAAGTTCGCCGCTCAATGCGACGGGTTTGTTTGAACTCGACTCGCAGCCGGAGCTGCTGTTGCCTTTTGAGTCCATGGGGGTTGACACCGCCTGGGAGTTTGAAATGCCTAAGGCGGCCAACCCATTCGACTTTCGTACCATTGCCGACGTGTTGATCACGATTGAGTACACCGCGCTCAACAGTTTTGATTATCGCCAACAGATCGTCCGCCGGTTGGATCGCAATGTAAGTCTAGAACGAGCCTTCAGCTTCCGCCACCAGCTCGCCGACCAATGGTACGACTGGCACAACCCGGAGCAAACGGCTACGCCTATGGTTGTGGGCTTCAAGACGGACCGGGCAGACTTCCCGCCGAATGTTGACGAGCTGAAGATCGAGCAGGTAGCATTGTACTTTGCCAGAAAAGATGGCCTGCCTGAGTTTGAAGTTGCCGTGGAGCACCTGACTTTTAGTTATGATGATGAAGAGGGCAATCCTGTGACGGTAGGTGGTGGCGCCACGTCGGTTAACGGCGTGATCAGCACGCGCCGGGGTAACGCGTCGAGTTGGGCCGGGATGATTGGTCAAGCGCCTTTCCAGGATTGGGAACTGGCGCTGCCGAACACGGATGAGATCAAGAACCGCTTCAAGAACGAGGAGATTGAAGACATCCTGTTCGTGATAACTTACTCGGGCCAGACGCCACCCTGGCCTTTGTAACAGGTTACGTGCTCCTGAAGTATGTTGAGGAGTGGCGTGGGGCGGTAAACTATTGGGGTCTAATCTAGACAAAACGCCTGAAATCACCAGGCCAATTTTGGACACAATTGCCAATGGACAACGGCCGCCCCACCCTTTACACTGGACGGAATCTACAAGAGTCCCAATAACCTAATGATTGCTTCTGCTGGTTCTCTCTTTATTCTGGTTGTCCTTGTTAGCCTCCTGGTCCTTATTATTAAGGAACCAGCGTTCAGTCATGGACAGCCAGTGGAAGGATAACCAACAGAACTGGCTCAGGCACACGAAATCACGGGGCTGTCCATCACAGGACAGCCCCGTTTTATTTTCTCTCAGGGCAGGTTAGCAATGCGTTCAGACAGATTAAAGAAAGGCTATGACCGCGCCCCAGCGCGGGCCATGCTCAAAGCGGTTGGCTTTGACGACGAAGCGCTGGAGCG
>JAKEFB010000016.1 GCA_022616275.1 Chloroflexota bacterium | reverse complement strand
ATCACCGCCGTCCGCCGCCTGGCCGACCTGCCGGCTAACGCCCGCCGCTATATTGAGTTTGTCGCCGAAAGCACCGGCGTGGCTATCTCCCACGTCTCCGTTGGCCCCGGCCGGGATCAAGTCATTCAGCAATAAAGTTTGCGAGTCTGCGAGTTTGCAAGTCAACGACCTACTTGCATACTTGCCCCTTGCTCCTCTGCCCCCTGCTACAATTTCCCGTTGGGCACCCGGCCGGCGCGAATGGTGGCGGCCAGCAATTTCTTCGACTCGGCGGCCATCCGCCGCCGGACGCCATTCCCAGCGCCGTGGAGATAGCCACCGGCCAGCGCCGGCAGCCGCTCTTCCAGGAGCATCTCCACCGGGGCGGCCAGGGCCTGGGCAATATGTGGTTGCAGGCGCATTTGCTCGTGCAAACCGACCAGCAGGTTAGCCCGGAAAATGAGTTCGGCCTTTTTCTTGCGGTTAGCTTCAAAACGGGCCTGGTAATAAGCGGTAAAGGCCTCTATCAGGTGATCTTGCCCGGCCAGTTCGACCGGCCCATAGCGGAAAAGGTCGTCCAGGAAATCTTGCAGCTTGATGGCGTCGTAGCGCCAGTCGCCGGCAAAGGTGGTGATCATATGGCTGAACGGCCAGGCCAGCTCGGCAAAGACCTGGCAGTTCCCCTCAGAGACGCTCAGGCTAATTTGCGTCAAGACCTCGCCGGCCAGGTTGTCGCGGCAGCCGCCGGCCTGGCCGTTGCCCTGGTGCAGGCAATCGTTATAAAAAGCGGCCAGTTCGGGGTAGCCGGCCATCTTGACCAACGCCCGGGTAAAGGGCTGGGGCATGACCTCGTGGCGAATGGCGTAGCCGGCCGTCCGCGAGGCGTGAGTGGCAAACGAACACCAGTCAACAGGCAGGTTGCCGGCCGGCTGAATCTGGATTAAGCTTTCCCCACCGCTCACCGACATGACTGAGGCGAAAATGACACTGAACCTGGACTGGGATGAACTGCTGACCGACTGTGTGGATTTTGCCCAGCGGCTGATCCAGACGCCAAGCATGCCTTATGAAGAGGCGGCTGTGGCCGGGCTGATTGCCGAAGAGATGCGCCGCCTGAGCTTTGACGAGGTCTGGCTGGACGATATTGGCAATGTCTGCGGCCGGGTCTACGGCTGGGAGCGCGGCCTGGGAGCGGTGGTCCTCAACAGCCACACCGACCACGTGGACCCCGGTGATCCCAGCCTGTGGCCGGCGCCGCCCTACTCGGCCGACATTGTGGACGGCCGCATTCTCGGCCGGGGGGCGTGCGACATCAAAGGGCCGCTGGCCGTCCAGGTCTACAGTATGGCTGCTCTGCTGCGGGCCGGCGGGCGGCCGCGCCGTGACGTGGTTTTCAGCGGGGTCGTCCAGGAGGAAATTGGTGGGGCGGGCGCCGTCTACTGGGTGGAGCACCTGGACTACCCGGTCGCCCTGGCGGTGCTGGGCGAGCCGTCCAGCAACCACCTCAGCCTGGGCCACCGCGGCTTGCTGCAAATGTGGGTCACTTTTCACGGCCGCTCCGTTCACGCCAGCGTGCCCGAAAAAGGGGACAACCCCAACTACGCCCTGGCCGCTTTCTTGCTGCGGCTGGCCGAGATGAAAAGCGAGCTGAAAGCCCACGAACTGTTAGGGCCGACGAGCGTGGCCCCAACCGTCATTGAGGTAGACACTATGAGCGTCAACGTGACCCCGGCCTGGACCCGCGTCTTGCTCGACTTCCGCACGGCCGCCGAAAGCGCCAACAGCCTGCAAGCCTTTGTCCACCGGGCGGCCGGCGAGCTGCCCCACACCCTCAGCGACGCCTGGGCTAAAGAGCCCAACATCCCCCTCCACCAGTCGGACGAGACGATTTATGGCTTCTACACCCCACCGGAGAGCGAAGTCGTCCAGCGGGCCAGGGCAGCCATTACGCGGGGCATGGGCTGGCAGCCGGAGCTAACCAGCTATGCTTTTGCCACCGACGGCCGCCACTTCGTCCCCTATGACATTCCCGTCATCGGTTACTCGCCGGCCGAAGAGCACCTGGCCCACACCGTCAAAGAAAGCATCTCCATGGCCATGATGGCCGACAGCCTGCGCGGCCACGTGGCCCTGCTGCAGGAGTTTTAAAAAGCTAGCACTGGGAACTGTACCGGTTGAATTCGTCCTCCGCATTGGCTTTGTCCCAGGGCCAAACTTTGTCATTTCGTTTGCCAGTCTCTTAGTAGGGGCACGATACATCGGGGCATGATGCATCATGCCCCTACCCCGGTTAGAAGCGAGGCAGCAACCGTCCTGTCCGCTTCATGTAGGCTCGATACTGGTCGCCGAAAGAGTCGAGCATAATCCCTTCTTCAAAGCTGATCCGCGACAGGATGTCGAGCGTGGCCATGCTGACCCAGGCCAGCCCGATAAACCAGTTGGCGGAGAGAAAAAGCGTCGCGCTCATGATGAGAATGAAGGCGGTATAGATCGGATGGCGGATCCATTGGTAAGGCCCGCTCGTAATCAGGGTCTGGTCCTTCATTAGCCGGGGGGTGTCACTCCAGTTCTTACTCAGCGCCTGGTGCGCCCATTGGAGCAGGGCAAAGCCTGACACGGCCAAGACCAGGCCGAACCAGCGCAAAGCGGCCGGGAAGGGCAGGGCAGCCCAGGACATCCACGGGGGGTAGACGATGTAAATGGCAACCGCCACCAGCCCTGGCAGGCTGAGCAGGTTGGCCAGGCTGGAAATCAATCCCCCTTGCCGCTGCGTAACTGTGTTTTCATCTGAAGGACGAATTTTTCGACTGTAGTACCCCCGGTGAGCTATAAAAGCGACGAACAAAAGCGCCAGCATGATTCTGAAAATAACGTCGTTTTCCATAGGTTTACCTCTTTTAAAGTAGGCGCGGCAGGAACCGGCCGGTCCGGCCCATATAGGCCCGGTAGTCGTCGCCAAAAGCCACAGCCAGCCGACGCTCTTCTTCGGGCACACGAAAGGCGATGACAGAGAGGATCATGGCCACACCAGAGAAGCCGACGAGCCAGTTGGCCGACAGCAGGCCGGCGGCCGTAAGCATCAGCAAAAAGGCCAGGTAGATGGGGTGGCGCAGCCAGCGGTATGGCCCGGTGACTACCAGGGCCCGGCCGGGGCGCAGCCGCAGGCCAGGGTCAAAGCTCTCCCCCAGCGCCACGCTCAATGCCTGGTGTCCCCACCAGTTCAACGCCACGGCCAGGATGGCCAGCCCCGCCCCGCTCCACCGCAGCCAGGCTGGTAGCTCGATGGCAAAACGGGCAATCCAACCGGCCGACAGCAGCCAGGAAAAGACAGTGGCATACCAGGTTATCCCGAAGACGCCTCGTAGAATGAGGGATAGCCTGACCTCGTGTTCGGCCTGGCTATTCAACTCCTGCTTCAGGTTTCGCCGTACCCCGGCTTTACGCTGAAAGAGAATGAACACCCCGGCAAAAGCAGCCATCATAAACAGAAAAATGAGCTTAAACACCATGATAACCTCCTTGCGTGTCCCCCTTAACTCAGCAGCGCATTAATCAGTAAAACCACGCCGGCCAGCAAGGGGCTGGCCAATGAGATGCCAACAGCGCCCTTGATAAAGTTTTTAACCTGGAAGCCGTAATCTTTGTAGCCGGCCATCCCTTCCGTACCAGGCAGGATGAGAAAGCGAGGCTGGATTATGCCGGCAAATAACAGGTCAATGAACAGAAAGTCAACCAGATTAAAGAGCATCAGCACGATGAACAGATGCAGCGCCACCGCGCCAAAGGTCAGCGTTCCCATCACCTGCTTCAATTGCACGACGGAAAAAGCCAGGACGGCAATAATCACCAGGAAAAAGCCGGCCGCCAGCCACGTCCGTTGCTTTTTGGCCCTGTCGCTAATCGGCCCAAACCTGGCCTTCACGTCCGGCGGATAATCGTTCAACCACATTTCGGCATTGGCGTACAGACTGCCGATAATCACCACCGTAGCCAAGACACTCAAAATCAGGCCATCGCGCAAACTATGCTTGAACAATAGTGATAAGTCCATGATATACCTCCTGAAAAAAGTGATGAGTAATGAGTGATGAGCGATGAGCAATGAGCAATGAGTGAAGATGGCTACTTGCAGACTTGCAGACTCGCAAACTCTTGCTCTAGCTCTAGCTTACCATCATATGATAGGCCAGTTCCCGGCCGCTCTCGGTCAGGGCCAGGTGGCCGTTGTCACGGGCGACAAGGCCGCGCCGCTGGGCACGCTGGACGACCTGGGCGGCAAATTCCGGCTTCCAGCGCAGGTGCTGGACCAGGTGGTCTACCCGGCTTTCCTCGGCCGCTTCCGGCCGGCCCTCGTGGTTCATCAGGTGAATGGCCAGGG
This sequence comes from Chloroflexota bacterium, assembly GCA_022616275.1. Taxonomy (GTDB): domain Bacteria; phylum Chloroflexota; class Anaerolineae; order Promineifilales; family Promineifilaceae. The sequence continues at coordinate 9,312 of JAKEFB010000016.1, read as the reverse complement.
CCGCCTGGGCAAATTCCCACTTTTGCCGCCGGCGCCGCCGGGCCAGGGCCACCAGCCCGCGCTGCGGCGAGAGCAAAAAGACCAGGCCAAAAATGACGCCTAACATCGTCACCATGGCCCCACCGATGTTCGTGTCCAGGAAATGGGCCAGCCAGTAACCGCTAATCGCCCCAACCACGCCGATGAGCACGCTCAAGCCCAACATCCGCGACAGGCGGTCGGTCAACAGGTAGGCGGTCACCGGCGGCACAATCATCAGGGCAATGACCAGGATGGAGCCGACGGCGTCAAACGCGCCCACGGCCGTCACCGAGACCAGCGTCATCAAGCCGTAATGGACCACGGCCGGCGAGAAACCCAGCGCCGCCGCCAGGCCGGCGTCAAAGGTGGCCAGCTTTAACTCCTTGTAAAACAAGTAAATGAAGGCCAGGTTGAGCAGCAGAATAACGCTCATAATCACCAGCGTGCGCGGTCCCAGATCCAGGCCGAAGACAATAGCCCGGTCGAAGGGGGCAAAAGCCAGGTCGCCCTGGAAGACCACGTGCTGGTCCAGGTGAACGTTGCGGGCAAAGACCGAAATCAGGATCACCGCGAGGCTAAACAGGGCCGGGAATACCAGGCCAATGGCCGCGTCCTCTTTCACCAGCCGGGTCTTATTGAGCAACTCCGTCAGGCTGACGGTCAGGACGCCGACGGCCGTGGCGCCAATCACCAGCAATGGGTGGCCAAACTCATTGACGACGAAGAAGGCCAGGACAATCCCCAGCAACACGGTGTGGCTGATGGCGTCGCTCATCATCGCCATGCGGCGCAGCACCAGGAAAACGCCCGGCAAGGCGCAGGCGGCGGCTACCACGGCGGCAATCAGTTGGATCTCAATTTGTGGCGCGCTCATCGGTTAACGCCTCCTTCCAGGCTCAGCCGCTGGCGGTTGCGCCGCTGCCGCAGCCAGTTGGCCACCAGCCCCCGGCCGGGGGCCAGGAGTAGAGAAATAAAGGCAATGGCGCTAATAAACAGGACGATGACCGGCCCGGTAGACAGGCCGCTCCCGGTGCTGCTGATCACCGCCCCACCCACCCCGCTGATAGCGCCAAAGACGGCCGCCAGCACAGCCATCACGCTCAACCGGTTGGTCCACTGCCGGGCGGCGGCGGCCGGGGCCACCACCATGGCGCTCATCAAGATGACGCCCACCGCCTGGAGGCCAATGACAATGGCCACCACCAACAGCGTCGTCAGCAACACGTCCACCAGCCGCATCGGCAGCCCCAGGCTGGCTCCATATTCCGGGTCAAAGCTCAGCAGCTTAAATTCCTTCCAAAAGAGGGCCAGGACCAGCAGCACCACCAGGCCAATCACAGCCATCGTCACCACGTCTCGCTCCACCAGCCCGGCCGCCTGGCCAAAAAGGAAGCGGTCCAGCCCGGCCTGGCGAGCGTCCGGCATCCGCTGGGTAAAGGTCAGCAGCATCAAGCCGAGACCAAAGAAAACGGACAGGGCCAGCCCCAGGGCGCTATCCTCTTTAATGCGCGTATGGCGGACGATGGTCAAGATCAGCAGCGTGGCCAGCCAGCCGGCCACCAACGCCCCAGCAATGAGCACCACCGAAGCCCGGCTGCGGGTCAGCATGAAAGCCAGCACCACCCCCGGCAGGGCAGCGTGCGAAATGGCGTCGCCCAGCAGGCTCTGCTTACGCAGCAGGGCAAAGCTACCCAGCGCCCCACTGACGATCCCAATCACCGCCGTGCCCAGGGCCACTGTCCGCAGCGTATAGTCGAACAGCAATTCGTTCAGTAACTGTCCCAGGTCCATCACCAACTCTCCGGCCGGGGGGAGTGGGAGAGGGGGAGAGAGGGAGAGGGGGAGACGGGGCGTGGGGCTATCTCCTTTGTCTCCTTGTCTCCCCACTCGTAGAGCGACCCTCTCCTTGTCCCCTTGTCCTCGCTCAGAAACGCCACCCGGCCGCCATACGTCCGGCGCAGGTTTTCCTCGGTAAAGACCTCTTCTACCGGGCCGCTGGCGATCAGGCGCACGTTCAGCAACGTCACCCAGTCGAAATATTCCGTCACCGTGGGCAGGTCGTGGTGGACGGCCAGGACCGTCTTGCCGGCCGCCCGCAGTGTTTGCAGCAGGGCGACGATGGCCCGCTCGGTCGTGGCGTCTACCCCCTGGAACGGCTCGTCCATGAAATAAATCTGAGCGTCCTGGACCAGGGCGCGGGCCAGGAAGACCCGCTGCTGCTGCCCGCCGGACAACTGGCTGATTTGCCGGCCGGCAAGCTCCCGCATCCCGACCTGATCCAGCGCCTCCAGGGCCTGCTCTCGTTCTTTCTGACCGGGCCGCTTCAGCCAGCCCAGGTTGCCGTAACGGCCCATCATGACCACGTCCAGCACGCTGGTGGGAAAGTCCCAGTCCACGCTACCCCGTTGCGGCACGTAGCCTACCAGGCGGCGCTGCTCGGCGTACGGTTTGCCGTCAATGAGCACCTGCCCGGCAGCCGGCTTGAGCAGCCCCAGGATGGCCTTCATCAACGTCGTCTTGCCGGCCCCGTTTGGCCCGACAATGGCCATCAATACCCCGGCCGGGACGGCCAGATCCACGTCCCACAACACCGGCTTCTCCTGGTAAGCCACCGTCAAATCAGAAACTTCAAGCGCGTTTGTCGTCGTCATTGTTACCTCTGTTTGAGTTAGAGTCTTGAGTTAGAGTTAGAGTGGCCACTCTAATTCTAACGCTAACCCCATACTCCAATTACTCCCCTAGCGCGGCCGCCAACGTCTCCGCGTTATAGCGCAACATACCGGTGTACGTCGCCGCCGGGTGGCCCTGCTCGCCGAGGGCGTCGGAGAAAAGTGAGCCGCCAATGCTGACCTCGAACCCCTGGGCGCGGACGGCCGCCTGGACCGCCTCAATCGTCCGGGGCGGGACCGAGGTCTCGACGAAGATGGCCGGCACCTGGCGCTCGACAATAAAGTTGGCCAGCTCCTGCACGTCGGCCGTGCTGGCTTCCGATTCGGTGCTAATGCCCTGCAGGCCGCGCACTTCCAGCCCGTAGGTCCGGGCAAAGTAGCCAAAGGCGTCGTGGGCGGTAATCATCACCCGGCGCTCCGGCGGAATTTTGGCAATCTGGGCCTGAATGTACTCGTGTGTCTCAGCAATTTCGGCCAGGTACTTTTCGGTATTGGCCCGGTACAGTTCAGCGTTTTCTGGGTCGGCGTTGATCAGCGTGTCCCGCATAATCTCCACCGCCTGGCTCCACAGGAGCGGGTCGTTCCAGATGTGCGGGTCGTAAGGGGCGCTGCTGTCCCAGTCCAGCAGTTGTTCTGGCGGCAAGGCATCCCCCACGGCCACCACAGTCACGCCGCGCGAAGCCATCTGGGTCATGATGCGGACCATTTGGGCTTCCAGGTGCAGGCCATTGTAGAAAATCACGTCGGCCTCGCTAAGGGTGGAGACGTTGCTTTCGGTTGGTACGTATAGGTGTGGATCCACGCCTGGTCCCAGCAGCCCGGTCAGGTGAATGGCGTCGCCGCCAATGTTGACCAGCGCGTCGTGAATCTGGCCGGTCGTGGCCACCACGTTCAACTGGCCTTCGGCCGGGCCGCCCTCAGCCGCGCCCCCACAGGCGGTGAGGGCTAAAAGCAGTATTACTAAAAAGCTAAAGCCAAAAATCTGGCGAATCATCGTCTTTCTCGCTCCTATTCAATTCAAACAAAAATAAGTTAGATAAGCATAAATTTTTATATATCACGAATTTAGGTATATCAAAATTATAATTTCTACATTACTATTTGTCAAGCCCTTTCAATGGCAAACAGGACTATTTTCACTCCAGGCTCGGTCATGAGACCGGCCTGAGCAGTTACGACAAAATTAAAAATCTCTGCGCCCTCGGCGGCTCTGCGGTGACAACAAAAAGCCCCGGCCGCACGTGCGGCCGGGGCTTTGAACCACCTTCGTTTTGTAGCCCGGTTTACCAGGTTACCGGCAGGCTGCCAATCGGCACGTTGGCCTGGACCAGGGAGGCGTTGACCCAGCCCGTCACGCCGTTGCCCAAGCGGACCTGGACCCAACTGTTGTTGACCACCCGGCCGATCAGGCTGACGCTCTGCCCCTGGTAAATCACGGCCACCACCCCATACTGCACGTCAGGACCCTGCCGCACGTTCAGCGCCCCGGTCGTCACCGTGGCCACGGCCGCCGGCGCCCCCGCGCCGGCTACCGGCAGGCTGCTGATCGGCACGTTGGCCTGGACCAGGGAGGCGTTGACCCAGCCGGTCGCTCCACTGCCTGTCTGGACTTTCACCCAGCTACTGTCGCCGGTCCGGCCGAGCAAAGCCACCTGCTGCCCCTGGCCGACGACAGTGACGACGCTGTAGGCCACGCCGGGGCCGGAGCGGACGTTGAGCGCCCCGGTCGTAACAATGGCGCTGGCGGCCGGCGCCGGCGCGCCGACCACCGGCAGGCTGCTGATCGGCACGTTGGCCTGGACCAGCGAGGCGTTGACCCAGCCGGCCGCTCCACTGGCCGTGGTGACTTTGACCCAACTGCCGTTGTCGTTGCGGCCGGTCAGGCTCACCGTTTGCCCCTGGTAGACGACAGCCACGACGCCATAAGCCAGGCCAGGCCCAGAACGCACGTTGGCCGCCCCGGTGGTCACGGTGGCCACGGCCGCCGGCGGTTGGGTGCCAATCACCGGCAGGCTATTAATGGCTACGCTCGATTGCAGCAGCGAGGCGTTGACCCAGCCGGCGACGTTGTTGGCCAGGCGGACCTGGACCCAACTGGCGTTCTGGTTGCGGCCCAACAGCCAGACCGTCTGGCCCTGATAGACCACGGTGACGACGCCGTAGGCCACCCCCGGCCCGGAGCGCACGTTCAGCGCCCCGGTGGCCACAATGGCCGTGGGCTCGCCAGTTTGTGGCGGCGCTGCGGCCGCGGCCGGTTGGGGAGCGCCGGCCAGAACCTGCCCTGGAATGGTTAAAAGTAAAATGAGGAAAATAAATAGGATAAGAAGTCGTTTGTTCATTGTTCCCTCTCTTTGTGACCGTCGCCAGTAACCTCTAATAGCTTACCATAAAATATTCGGGAAGTAAACATAAACTGGCTGTGGACAAAACAACCCATTGGAAGGTATGATAGGCAACCATGTCCTGGCGATTCACGAAACGTTCAACCAACAACCAACACCCAATTACTAAATTACTAATGACGATTATCCTTCTCCTGGCCGCCTGCGCCTCTTCCACCTCGCCCGGTGACCGGCGAACGGCCGGCGACGTAGCCCCGACCCCCATCCCTACCTCGGCCGCTCCCACCCGGCCAACGTATACTGTCGAGCGAGGTGAAGTGGTTTACCAGGTCAGCTTCCCCGGCCGGATGACGCCGTTAGTGGAAAACCCTCTGGCCTTCGCTGTGGACGGCGTGGTCGAGACCGTTCACCTGGAACGGGGCGACACAGTCCAGGCCGGCGAGCTGATTGCTGAGCTGGATACCCAGGCCTGGGAGGAAGAGCTGGCCCGGGCCCAGGCCCAACTGGCCATTGCCCAGACCCGGCTGGACACGGCCGCCACCGAGCTGGCCGCCAGCCGGCGGCAGGCAGAAATTGCCATGGAGCTGGCCCAACTGGACCTGGACTACGCCCGCCAGCAGGCCGGCGATTCGCCCACCCCGGCCCAGGCGCTGGAAATCGCCCGGCTGGAGCTGCTCCTGGAATCGGCCCAAATTGAGTTGGACCGGCTGGCCACCACTGTAGACCCCGTTTTAGAAGCAGATGCCCAGGAAGCGGCGCTGCGGCTGGCCGAGTTAGAGAGTATCCTGGCTAACACCAGCCTGGTAGCCCCCTTTGCCGGCCAGATCACCTCGCTGCGGTTGTCGCCTGGCCAGGCAGTCATCGCCCAGGAGCCGGTGGGAACGGTAGCCGACGTGAGCCAGCTTGAGGTTGGCGCCGGCCTGCAGCCCAACCGCCTGGGGGAGCTGGCCGAAAATATGCCGGTCATTATCTCCGCCGCCGGCCGGCCGGGAGATAGTTATGCCGGCGTCATTCGCCAGCTTCCTTTTGCCAACGACGAGGAAGGGCTGGTCCGCATCACGCTCGACGACCCGGATGCGGCCGCCAGCTTCTCGGCCGGCGACCGGGTTAACGTGACCGTCGTCGTAGAGCGTCACCCCGGCGTGTTGTGGCTGCCCCCGGCCGCCATCCGCGATTTCAACGGCCGCAAATTTATCGTCGTCCAGGACGGGGCCGTCCAACGCCGGGTAGACGTCACCCTGGGCCTGGTCAGCAACGACCGGATCGAAATCGTCTCCGGCGTCAGCGAAGGGGAAGTGGTTATTGGCCAGTAGTTGATGGTTGATGGTCGGTGGTGGCGGCTAACTACCAACTATCAACTAACGAATTACTCAATTACCCAATTACCTGATTGACCGTGTCCCTCCTCTCCCACCCCCTGGCCATCATCCGCATCACCTTTAAGCGCCTCTGGGCGCAGAAAGGGTTGACGCTGGCCATTTTGTTGGGCCTGGTCGCGGCCGTGGCTCTCATCACCACGGTTCCCCTGTACGCCGACGCCGTACAGTTCCGCGTCCTCCAGGAACGGCTGGACGCTAACGGCGAGAAGACCCAACACCCGCCTTTTGCCTACTTCTACCAGTACGTCGGGGCCTGGCACGGTCCCATCGAGTGGGAAGCTACCCGCCCCCTGGACGACTACCTGGCCGGCCAGGGCGCTCGCACCCTCGGCCTGCCGATGGAACTGTTTGTCCGTCATTTCGAGACGGACCAATACCGCCTCTACCCGGCCGGGGCCACCGAATATAGTGACGACGATTCTCTGACCACCTTTTACTTCGCCACCACCAGCGGTATTGCCGGCCAGATTGACATCATCGAGGGGCAGTTCCCCGGGGCGGCCGTTCCGGCGGCCGATAGCACGGTTGAGGTGCTGGTGACCGAACCGCTGGCGCTGGAACTGGGTCTCCAGGTCGGCGACGCCTTCCTGGCCTACAACTTCCGCGACAGCCAGGCCACCACCAGGCAAATTCCGCTGCGCGTAGCCGGCGTCTGGCAGCCCAAAGAGCCTGAGGCCCCTTTCTGGTTTTACAAGCCCAACGTCTTTGACGACCTGTTCCTGGTGCCGGAAGAAACATTTGCCGGCCGCCTCAGTCCTTACCTGGAGAACGAAGTCCACCTGGCCGTCTGGTACCTGGTGATGGACGGCAGCCAGGTGGGAGTCAACGACGTGAACCGGCTGGCCGCGCGGTCCAACGACCTGGCCCGCGACGTGGCCACACGCCTGCCCAATACGGGTAACACCATTACCCCGGTGGACGGCCTGCGGCAATACCGCCGTTCGGTAGAAATCCTGACGAATCTTTTGACCGCCTTTAGCGTCCCGTTGGTAACGTTGATCCTGGCCTTTATCGGCCTGATCGTCGGCCTATCCGTCAACCAGCGGCGCAATGAAATTGCCGTCATGCGCAGCCGGGGCGCTACGGCCGGCCAGATTATCGCCTTCGCCCTATTAGAAGGGTTGCTCCTTGGCCTGCTGGCCCTGGTGTTGGGCCTGGCTGGAGGGCTGGCGCTGACCCAGTTAATGGGCCGGGTACGCAGCTTTCTTGATTTCAGCGCCCCCACCTCGCTGCGCGTGGCGGTGACGGACACGGCCGTGCGGGCCGGCCTGCTGGCCCTGGGCCTGGCTGTGCTGGCCCAGCTCCTGCCCACCATTGCCGCCGCTCGCGACACCATCATTACCTACAAACAGGAGCAATCCCGCGCTCTCAAGCGCCCCTGGTGGCAGCGAGCCTGGCTGGACGTTCTGCTCCTCATCCCCACCCTTTACGGGCTATACCTGCTCTCCAGGCAGGGGACGCTCTTTATCGTGGGCGAAGAGAGCGACCCGCTGCAAAACCCCCTGCTCCTGCTGCTACCGGCCCTGGCCGCCTTTTCCTTCACGCTGCTGGGCCTGCGCCTGCTGCCCTGGCTAATGGAAGCGCTCAGTTGGACGCTGGCCAAAAGCAACAGTGTCAGCTTCTTGCTGGCGGCGCGCCACCTGGCCCGCACCCCCGGCCTCTACGCCACGCCGCTCATCCTGCTGGCTTTGACGGTCAGCCTGTCGGTCTTCACCGCTTCGCTGGCCCAGACGCTGGACCTGCAGTTATACGACGAGATGTTGTACCGCGTGGGGGCCGACGTAAACTTGAAGGGCGCCGGGCTGTTCCTGAGCCGGTCCAGCCCGTTGGGAACAGCCACTTTTGGGTCGCCGGCCGCGCCTGCTGAGGGACAAGCCCTCTTTTTACCGATGTCAGAGTACCTGGCCTTCCCCGGGGTTACGGCCGCCACGCGGGTCGGCCGGTTCAGCGGCACCGCCCAGGTGGGCGACTCACAAGAACCTGTCACCTTCCTGGGGATAGACCGGGCCGGCTTTGACCAGGTCGCTTTCTGGCGCTACGATTTTGCCTCCCTCCACCTGGGCTATTTGTTGAACGCCCTGGCGGCCGTCCCGGATGGGGTCCTGGTCTCGCAAAACTTCCTGCGTGACCACGGCCTGCGCCCCGGCGATTACCTTCGCCTGACCATCTTTCACAGCACGACCAGCGTCGAGGTGCTGACCCAGGTAGCCGGCTCGTTGAATTACTTCCCCACCTGGTATCCGGGCGAAGACGATCCTCTCCTGGTCGGCAACCTGGACGCACTATTTGAGCAGACCGGCGGCGACCTGCCTTACGAAGTGTGGCTGCGGACTACGGCCGATTTCGACGCCGAACAATTCGACGACGCCCTCCGGTCGCGGGGCCTGTGGAGCTGGCCGTGGCGCGAGCCTTACACCCGCCTGGAGCAGTTGCAGTTGCGCCCGGAACGGCAGGGGGTCTTTGGCCTTCTCTCCGTTGGCTTTGCCGCGGCGGCCCTGCTGACGGTCTTAGGCTTTTTCCTCTACGCCCTCTTTTCTTTTCGCCGCCGGTTTATTGAGCTGGGCATTTTGCGGGCCGTCGGCCTGACGGCCGGCAAGATGCTGCTCTACCTGGCGGCCGAATTGTCTTTTCTCATTCTCACCGGGCTGGCCCTGGGCACGGCGCTAGGCAGGTGGATCAGCCTGTGGTTTATCCCGAACCTACAAGCCGGCGCCACCGGCAGCCAGGCGCCACCCTTCCTGGTCGAAATTGCCTGGTCGGCCATTGCCCAGGTTTACCTGTTGTTTGGCGGGATGTTTATCGCCGCCCTGGTCGCCCTGGGGGTTTTGCTGTTGCGGATGAAGATCTTCCAGGCGGTGAAGTTGGGTGAGACAACTTAGAGATTATTGGTTATTGGTTATT
>JAKEFB010000145.1 GCA_022616275.1 Chloroflexota bacterium | reverse complement strand
GGCGGATTCACGGTGTAAGTAGGCAGGTAAGTTCCGTCGTCGTCTTTATTCTGGATGACGGCAATTATCCCCACAAACTCGGCCGTGGTGGCGGCCGGCGGGGCACTAGAGCTAAAGTTCAGGTACCAGCCGGCGCCAAAATCATCCACCCAGTTCACCTGATCAATGCTCAGGGTGGCCAGACCATACCGGCAGTTGGCCAGGCCGGTCTGGGCTAGAGACCCGGTCATGGCCACGTTAACCGGCCGGCCCGGGGCGCCGTTTATGCCAGGCGCCGCCCCGTAGACCAGGACCACCAGGGAGGCCTGGAAAACCAGGATTGCGACGACAACCAAAAACTTCTTCTGTTTTAACCAAATCATGCCGGGCCATTCTAACCCAACGCCAGACTCCAGTAAAGAATAGGCCCCGGCCTTCGGCCGGGGCCTATCACTGACAGAGCTTTCCTGAACCAGGAACGGGCCAGACCGCGTCTGGTCCGGGAAGACAACCAGCCGTTACCCCTTAATAGCCGTCCACATTTCGTCATAAATGAAAACGGCGTCACCTAACTCAACCAGCCAGGTGAGCTTGGCTTTCACGTCTTCCGGGGGAAAGATGCCGGGGTTGTTGAGGATTTCCTCCGTGATGAAGGCCCTGGCTGCTTCGTTGGGGCTGGCAAAGAAAGTGAAGTTGGTGATCGCCGCGCCGACTTCCGCGTCCAGCAGGTAATTCATAAAGTGCAGGGCCGTTTCCTTGCGCTCACTAAAGGAAGTGATGCAAATGTTGTCTAACCACTTGACGGCGCCTTCCTTGGGAATGGCGTAATACCAGTTGCCGTCTTCCGTTTCGTCGCTGTAGGTGTCCCAGTAGGCTTCGGCCGCGTCGCCACTCCAGGAGTGAGACAAGACTACCTCGTCGGGCACCAGCAGGGAGCTATCGTAATCAGAGCTGTTAAACGTCTCCCAGTAAGGTTTGGCGGCAAGGATCAAATCGCGGGCCTCTTCCAGTTGCGCCCGGTCGGTCGAGTTCATGTCATGGCCCAGGTAAGCCAGGGCAGCGGCCAGCAACTCTCGTTGATCGTCGAGGACGTTAACGCCTCCCTCCGAATATTGCTCCAGCATTTCCGGCTCAAACAGGTAGGCCCAACTATCAGGCGGGTTTTCCTCAAAGAAGGGATGGCCGGCCCGGTAGGCAATCCCAGTGGTTCCCCACTGGTACGGCACGCAATGCTTGTTGCCAGGGTCAAAGGGCGCGTTCTTAAAATCGGGGTCAATATTGCCCCAGTTTGACAACTGGTTCACGTCAATTTCGGCCAGCAGCCCCAGCTCAATCATCTGGCTTACCATGTAGTCAGATGGGAAGACGAGATCGTAACCGGTAGCCCCGGCTTGCAGCTTGGCCAGCAGGTCTTCGTTAGAGGCAAAGGTGTCGTAAATGATTTTGACGCCATACTCGGCTTCGTAATCGGCCAAAATCTGCTCATCAATGTAGTCGGGCCAATTATAAACGCTCAACTCTGCGGCCAGTTGTGGCCCTTCTTCCGGTGGGGTTTCCTCGTTGGTGTTCGCTTCCGAACTGTCGTCTGGTGGCTCGGTGGCGGCCGGCTCGACGTTTTCGTTGCCGCCCGGCCCGCCGGATGGGCCACCGCCGCAGGCGCTCAAGGCCAGGGCCAGCGCAATCACCAACATCCAGAACAACTTGCGTTTCATCTTTCTTCTCCTTTACTGACTGACAAATTAAAGGTTAGAGTTAGAGTGTGGAGTTAGAGTAAATAGTTAAGACTCTAACTCTCACTCCATACTCACACTCACTAACGGCGCTGTAAAAGCAACGAAATTATAACCAGAATCGTCGAACCCACTAACATCAAGGTTGAGACGGCGTTGACCTCCGGCGTTACGCCAAATTTGATCATTGAGTAAACGCGCACCGGCAGAGTGGTAGAGCCAGGTCCGGAGACAAAGAAAGTAATCACAAAGTCGTCCAGCGACAGAGTAAAGGCCAGTAGCGCACCGGAGATAATGCCTGGCATCAGCAGGGGCAGGGTGATGCGGCGGAAGCTGGCCCATTCATTGGCCCCCAGGTCGGCCGCGGCCTCCTCCAGGCCCCGGTCCATGTCGGCCAGGCGGGCTCGCACCACCACGGCCACAAAAGAGATGTTAAAGGCGACGTGGGTGATCAGGATTGTATAACGGCTCAACGGGACGGCAATAATGACAAAGAAGAGCAGCGTGGACAGAGCCATGACAATTTCGGGAATGATAATCGGCAGGTAGAGCACGGCGTCAAAGGGCAACTTGCCGGGGAAGCGGTAGCGCTCCAGCACCAGAGCGGCCAGCGTCCCTAAAATCGTACTAATCATGGTAGACCAGAGAGCCACCCACAAACTCAGGTTTAGCGCGCTGCCAATGGCCCGGTTCTGAAACAGCCGCTCGTACCAGCGAACGCTAAAGCCGGCCCAGACACCTACCACCTCGTTGGCATTGAACGAATAAATGATGAGAATAAAAATGGGAACATACAGGAACAGAAAAATACCTGCGGCAAACCAGGTCAGCAGCCGGCTGTCAAATCTCGGCCGCCATTTGTGCCAGGGGATCTTGCCCGCCACCGGGATGCTAGGCGCCTGGGAAGTCGTTATCGTCGTCACTGTCTCCTCCTAAAAATTCGTCGGGTAATCGCAGACCTCGCAGGTCTTCGAGACCTGCGGGGTCTTACTCGAACTCACATCTGCTCGGCTCGCCTTGACACCTGGAAGTAAAGGATCACGGCCGCCAACATGAGAGCCATGAAAATAAAACCGATTGCCGAGCCAAACGGCCAATCGCGCACGGTCATAAACTGTTGCTGCAACAGATTTCCCATCAATGAAACCCTGGCCCCGCCCATCAGGTCCGGCGTTACGTAGGCGCCCAGCGACGGAATAAAAACAATAATGGAGCCAGCCACGATACCGGGCATGGTCAGGGGAATCAGCACCCGAGTAATGCTCTGCCACCGGCCGGCGCCCAGGTCGGCGGCCGCTTCCAGAAGCGCCCAGTCCAGCTTATCCAGGTTAGCATAGAGCGGCAAAATCATAAACGGCAGGTAGCCGTACAACAGGCCGAGCATGACGGCCGGTGTGGTAAACAACAGGGGCAGCTTATGGGCCGTTCTCTCGGCCAGCCAGCCAAAGAAAGCGTTGTTGTCGGCCAGCATGGCCGCCTGCTCGTGCAAGGTGATCGTCCAGAAGTTGTTGATCAATCCTGAGTCGCGCAGGATGACCATCCAGGCGTAGGTACGGACCAGGAAGTTGGTCCAGAAAGGAATCATGACCAGAAAAATCAGCAGGTTGCGGTAGCGCGCCGGCTGGCGGGCAATCCAATAGGCAAAGGGGTAGCCAAAGGCCAGGCATAGAAGGGTATTGGCCAGAGCGACACCGATTGAGCGCCAGAAGATGCGCAAATAAATAAACTCGCCGCCAATCCGGCCAAAGAAACGGGCGTAATCGTCAAAATAGGCGCCCAGGTTAGACAGGCTCAACGGCGGGTAGATCACCGTCCCCAGCCTGGACCGGTCACCCAGGCTAACGACAAAGACAATCATCATCGGGATGACGAAAAACAGCGCCAACCAAAAGGCGGCCGGGTAGACCAGGGCCCAGGCTGTCTGGCGGATGAGGAGTATCAGCAACAGGCCAGCCAGGCCCAGAACCAGGGTCGCGCCAAAAAACTCCCGGGTCAACCAGAAGTAAAGCAGCGCACCCACCAGCACGGCCGCGGCCCGGCCAAGACCCAACCAGCGCGCCTGGGGCATTTCTCGCAGCAGCCCCAGGCCGGCCAGCAGGTCCACTATCAGCAACCCACCATAGATCAGGTAAGCAACCAGCGGCGACCAGCGGGCCAGCGCCAATTCAGCCGGCAACGGCGTCCACTCATAGGTGCTAAAAGTCATCCAGCGAAAGAAAAGCGCTCCCCAGAGCAGGGTGTGAGCCAGGAAGAGAAAAGCAGCGACCCGAAAATGCGGAACAGGGCCTGCTTTGAGAACGGGCCTGGCCGGTACGGTTGTCACAGCCATGAGGGCCTCCTTACTCAGTTAAAACCTGGGCATTATCGGCCAGCCAGTGGACGTAGACTTCGTCGCCCACGTCAAACGTCGTGTCGTAGCGTGTGCCGAAGTTTTGCACGCGCACAAAAAGGTCCACCTGGTCGGCCAGTTGCACCCGATAACGTGTGTCGGTGCCAATGTAAATCGCTTCGCGTATCCGGCCGTTGACGACGACGTGATTTTTGCCGGCCGGGTCGTTTTCTTCCTCCGGCACTATTGCCTCCGCCACGCTTTGCGGCAAAGCGCCGCCAAAGAGCCGGGCGAACTCCTCGGCTTCCAGCCAGGTCCTTTCCAGGCCGTTGCCTGTCCTGGGGTACAATTGAACCTTTTCCGGCCGGATGGCCAGCGTGACTCGCTGGCCTACACCTAGCTGCCGGCCGTCGGTTGTTCCCAGGACTGGAAAGTCGCCGATCTGAATGGTGGCCTGGTTGCCCAAGGCCATGACCTCCCCCTCCATAAAATTAGTCTCGCCGATAAAGTCGGCTACAAAGCGGTTGGCCGGGTGCTCATAAATTTCTCGAGGCCGGCCCACCTGCTGAACGATCCCCTGGCTCATGACGGCAATGCGGTTGGACATCGTCAGGGCTTCTTCCTGGTCGTGGGTAACGTAAACGAAAGTAATTCCTACTTCGGCCTGGATTTGCTTTAATTCAAGCTGCATCGCCTTGCGCAGCTTCAGATCTAGCGCGCCCAGCGGCTCGTCCAAAAGGAGCACTTCCGGCTGGTTGACCAGGGCGCGGGCCAGGGCTACCCGCTGCTGTTGCCCGCCGGACAACTGTTTAGGCCGGCGTTGCTCCATGCCCTGTAACTGGACCAGCTCCAGCGCTTCCCCCACCCGCCGTTGAATTTCCGGCTTGGGCGCCTTCTTCATTTCCAGGCCAAAAGCAATGTTTTGGGCCACCGTCATGTGGGGAAACAGGGCGTAGCTCTGAAACACGGTGTTCACCGGCCGGCGGTAGGGCGGAATGCCGGCCACCTGCTGCCCGTGAATGTAAATCCGGCCGGTCGTAGGTTCCTCAAAACCGGCAATCATGCGCAGCGTGGTGGTTTTGCCGCAGCCACTTGGCCCCAGTAACGAGAAAAACTCTCCATCCCCAATTTCCAACGACGTTTTTTCCACCGCCATGATGTCGCCAAATCGCTTGGTCACGTCAACCAGTTCAACCGCCGACACGTCTGAATCTCTTAATGGCATCTGTTCCATATTTTCCCTCCTTACCGGCCGTCCCTGTTATTGTACACGGCTTAGCCCTGGTCGTAAAAAACCTTGGTAAAACCTTAAACCCCCCAGGTCGGGGCACGAAGCACGCCCTCGGAGACCTGCGGGGTTTGTGAGATCTGCGGGGTTTGATCTACATTAAGAGTGACAAAAAAACTTGTTAAGCTTCCGTCAAAACGGCGTATAATATGTTTTCCTGAGTTAGAATCGAGTTAGCTCATACCAGGTGGAAGCCACCAGGAGTTGGCTCAGAGGAGACCACCAATGGACCAGCGGAGGCACAACCAGCCCGCCTCGCAAACTGTCCTCCAGGAACAGCGCGGCCACGATCAACTCCAAGTCCTTTACCAGGTGACGGATGCCGTTAACCGCGCTGAAGACCTGGAAAGCATTTACGAACAGGCCCTCCAGGGCCTGCGGCAAGGGATTGCCGCCAGCAAGGCTGCCATTCTCCTGCTGGACGATCAGCAAACGATGCGCTTTGTTGCCTGGCATGGCCTGTCAGACAGTTACCGGGCCGCCACCGAAGGCCACTCTCCCTGGGAATCAACTACTGAAAACCCTCAACCCGTTTTAGTGCCAGATGTCAACCAGGAGCCCAGCTTGGCTGGCCTGCGAGCTACCATTCTGCGTGAAGGTATCCAGAGTCTGGGCTTTATTCCCCTGGTGGATCGAGGGCGGCTGCTGGGCAAACTAATGATTTATTATGAGGAGCCGCATGAGTTCACATTCAATGAACTGCAACTGGCCAAAACTCTGGCCCACCAGATTGCCTTTGCCATCCGGCAAAAACGGGATGAGCTGGTTCTGCGCCGATCCCACGACGAACTCGAAGTGCGAATGGAGGAGCGGCTGGCTCTATTGAAAGAGCAAATTGCCCGGCGTAAGAAAAGTGAAGCCCAACTGGCCCAACGCGCCCGGCGGCTGGCTACGCTGACCGAAATGGCCCAGGCGGTGACTTCGACGCTGGACCTGGAACTGGTTTTTGAACGAGTATTGCAGGAATTACTGAGCCTGCTGGGAGCTGAAGGCGTTTTTATTCTCCTCCTGGAAGGCGACGAGCTGGTTTTCGCCGCCACCAGTGAGGTGGGCGCCGGTGACCTTACAGGCCGCCGGGCGCCGGCCGGCAGCGGCGTGGCCGGGGAGGTGCTGCGCACCGGCCGGTCGCAACATTTCTCTGGCGAAAAAGCCCAGCGACGTGTTTATCCTGTTATTACCGTCACCGGCTACCAGACCGGCACCATCCTGGCCGTACCGTTGCGGCTGCACGGCCGTTTGATTGGCGTCATGGAAACCATCCATAACCGGCCGGATGGTTTTGACGAGGAAGACCTGAAGCTACTGGAAGCGGCCGCCGCCTGGACGGCCATTGCCATTGAAAACGCTCGTCTTTTTGCTCGCGTGCAAATGGACCGGAAGCGGTTGCGCCAGCTCACTCGCCAGGTCGTTTTGGCCCAGGAGCAGGAACGGCAACGTATCTCCCGCGAACTCCACGACGACGCCGGCCAGGCGCTGACGGCGCTCAAGATTAACCTGGGCCTGCTGCGTAGCAGCCTGCCGGAGGAAATGGAGCCGGTGCGGCAGCAACTGGCCGAAGCAGTTAAGCTGACGGAGCAAACGATGGACCAGATCCGGCTGCTGGCCCAGGACTTGCGGCCGCCGGTGCTAGACAGCTTTGGCCTGGACCCGTCGCTGGAAGGGCTGTGTCGTGATTTTGCCCGGCATACCCAACTGGCCATCCACTATCAGGGGGCAGACGTTTCACCCCTGGGCGACGCCGTTACTATCTCACTCTATCGTTTCGCTCAGGAAGCGTTGACGAACGTGGCCAAACATGCCAGGGCAACCCAGGTTGACGTTGTCTTGAAACATAACCCTGGTATGATTGTTCTGTCTGTTACCGACGATGGCCAGGGGTTTAAACGGAGGGAGGAGGAACCCTTTTCCCGGCCGGCGGGCGGTATTGGACTGATCGGTATGCAAGAGCGTATCGAGCTTCTGGGAGGCCGGGTGGCGATTGACTCAGAGCCCGGCCGGGGAACTCATGTCGTCGCTTATGTACCTATCGGACCCGAGGAGGAGGCAGTAGAAAAGCTATGACAATTCGAGTCGTGATTGCCGATGATCATCATCTGGTGCGGCAGGGTATCCGGGCTTTATTGACCAGCGCCAGCAATATTGAAGTGATTGGCGAGGCTGCCAACGGCCAGGAAGTCGTCGAGCTGGTCGAAAAGGTCAAGCCGGACGTGGTGGTGATGGACATTGCCATGCCCCGCATGGACGGCACCCAGGCGGCCGAACGTATTCTGTCCCAGGGCACGCCAACGCAGATTGTCATTTTGTCTATGCACTCGGACAGCATTCTGGCCCAACAACTGCTGCGCCAGGGGGTAAAAGGGTATTTATTAAAGGCTTCCATCGCCGATGAATTACCGCTGGCCATTCGGGCTGCCAGCCAGGGCCAGGTTTATTTGAGCCCGGCCATCTCTGACTCTGTTCTAACCACACTGATGATGCCCCAAACAGGTGAGATACCGGAGAGCCCGGCCGACCTGCTTTCGCCCCGCGAACGGGAAGTGCTGCAACTGGTCGCCGAGGGTTACACGAACAATGCCATTGCCGAAGCCCTGACGATCAGCGTCAAGACGGTTGAGAAACACCGGGCCAACCTCATGGCCAAGCTGGACGTTCACGATCTGCCCTCGTTGATTCGACAAGCGATCAAGCATAACTTGATTTTCCTGGATAAATAGCCGGAGAAGTAGGGAACCTCCCTATACCGTTTTGATAGATCCTGAGGCATGATCGAGGGTGTATTCTGAGGTTCAACTTAAATGCTCAGGATTTTACTTCTCTATGAACCATACTATTCGCGTGTTGGTGGCTGACGATCACTACATGGTCCGGCAAGGGATCCGGGCCTTGCTAAACGGCGCCAACGG
>JAKEFB010000144.1 GCA_022616275.1 Chloroflexota bacterium | reverse complement strand
CCATTCCTTGCGAAAAGTTTCCACGAAGCGGCCGCGCTCGTCGGCGTAGAGCCGTAGATGGACCAGGTAAACACCGGCAATAGCTTTTGATTCTTCCAAAAAAGGCATGAGGAAATTTATCTCCGTAGAAGATTGCTGATAAAGAACCACAGATTGGCCGGCCGTTCGGCCAGGCGACGCACAAAGTAGGGATACCAGGCTGTGCCGTAGGGCACGTAAATGCGCAACTGGTAACCCTGCCGCACCAGCCGTTCTTGCAGCTCGCGCCGGATACCGTAGAGCATTTGGAACTCAAACTCAGACGGCCGGATTCCATTGGCCTGGGCGTAGTTAATGGTGGCCTGGATCATTTTTTCGTCGTGAGTGGCCACGCCCAGGTATACGCCGTTGCGCCGGGCTTCTTCGCCAAGCAGTAGTTGGACGAGTTTGACGAAGTTGGCGTCGGTGTCGGCCTTGACCGGGAAAGCCACGTCCGGCGGTTCGGCGTAAGCGCCCTTGCACAGGCGCACCCAGGCCCCCTCCCCAATCAGTTGCCGCACGTCGGCTTCGCTGCGATATAGATAGGCCTGGATGACGACGCCTACGTTCTGAAAGCCGTAGTCGTCGCGCAACGTCCGGTAGAGGCCCAGAGTGGTGTCTACCAGGGCGCTCTCTTCCATGTCAATACGGATACGGTTGTTATAATGCCCGGCGCGCTCCAGAATTTGGATCATGTTGTCCAGGGCCAGCTCCCGCCGTATTTTCAAGCCAAGCTGGCTGAGCTTGACCGAAACGTTGGCCTGAACGCCGCTGGCCCGGATACAGTCCAGGAGGCGCAGGATTTCGTCACGCGAGGCGTGGGCCAGGGACGCTTCGGTGACGCTTTCGCCCAGGTAATCCATTGACACCAGCATTCCCCTGCCATTTAAATCACGGGCCGCCGCCAGCGCATCGTCAATCGTTTCTCCGGCGACAAAGCGGCTGGCCACCCGCCAGGCCAGCAGCCAGTTGTTGGCCAGGTTGCGCGCCCAGGTCGCCCGCGCCAGGTGGACGAGCCCGAAACGGAGCCAGCGCCCGCCGTAGCGGGTGAGCAGGAGCAGTAAAACGACCAGGACGACGGTGGCGATGAGCGTCAGGCGCGGGTATTTTTTCGCAGACATCTTCGTTATCCTGTGAACTGTTTGACCCCGGACTGGAGCATACGCTCATTTTAACTTGACCTGGATAACTGGCCAACCTCGTTTTATGGTATCATTAAGAGTAAGCGCAAGAGTTAAAGTTGGAGTGAATAGTCTAACTCTAGGAGGGTAGGGAAGAGGAGCGGATGGCCAAGGGGTTGTTTGAACGTCTGCCGGTTGCTATCTACCGTGCCTCCCCAGTGGGGCAAATCGTAGAGGCTAATTCGGCGTTGGCGGCGTTGCTGGGTTATCCGGATCGGGAACAGTTGCATTGTGTCAGCCTGGCTGACCTCTATGCTGATCCGGAGAGCTGGGAACGCTGGCAAGCATCCCTGGCGGCCGGCCGGCCGGAGCTTGGCCAGGTAGCCCGGTGGCGGTCTGGGAATGGGGAAACTGTCTGGCTTGAAGAAAGAACCCGGGCGATCTTTGATGACCAGGACCACCTCCTGTACTACGAGGGGGTTTTAAGCGACGCCAGTCAACGAAAGAGGCCTGAGGAAACCATCTACCAGCAGGAAAGCAGTGAGATGGGCCTGGAGAGCCCCCACCTGTACGACTCGGATCGGCTGACCCGGGACCGGGCGGAGGTGTTACGCGAGGCGGCCGAGATAGTCAGCGCGGGCCTGGAACGCGACGACGTGTTACGCCGTTGTCTGGAACAGTTACGGGGAGTTCTGAGGTTCGATACGGCTTCTGTCTTCATCTATAACGAGAATATGAAGCACGAGTTGGTCGTAGGCGCCGGTTACGACGACGAGGCTTTGACCAACCGGGAGGGGGCCAGGCTACTGGAAAAAAGCCCTATTCTGGCTGGAATGGTCAAAGATTTACAGCCTGTCGTCAGCCCCGACGTGCGGAAATTGCCGGGGTGGATCTGGGTGTCAGGGGCCACCCACGTTCGTTCATTTATCGCCGTTCCCCTGGTCGCCCGCGACAAAATGATTGGGGCCTTGATGGTGGATCACGCCGAGGTGGGGTATTTTGGACCGGAGGACGTACACTTGGTGAAGGCGATGGCCCAGACGGTGGCGGTGGCTATTGAAAATGCTCGCCTGCTCAAATCGCAGCA
The DNA here is from genome assembly GCA_022616275.1 of Chloroflexota bacterium. Lineage (GTDB taxonomy): Bacteria > Chloroflexota > Anaerolineae > Promineifilales > Promineifilaceae. The sequence continues at coordinate 40,246 of JAKEFB010000144.1, read as the reverse complement.
GGAGCAACTTAAGCTGGCCCAAACGCTCCAGGCGGTGGGAGCGCTGTTGACGACCAGTCTGAGCCTGGAAGAGGTGTATGAGCACATCTTTGATCTGCTGGCCGAAGTGGTCACTTACGACAGTGTATCCGTGCAACTGCTTGACGACAGCGGCCGGCTACAACTGGTGGCCGGCCGGGGCTTTCCCGATTTGAAGCGCGTTCAGGAGTTGATCCGTACCCTCTCAGGACGGGTGCTGGCCAAGTGGGAGTTGGATGAGCCGTTCACGACCATCCCAGATACCTATCAAGATGATCGTTGGACCGTTTTCCCGGAGACAAAGTATATCCGCTCCTGGGTGGGGGCCACCCTGCGAGTGAAGGGACAGACAATTGGGTTTCTAAACGTGGATAGCGCCAGGCCCAACACCTATGACAACAGGCTGGGCGAAACGGTGGCGGCCTTTGCCAACCAGGCGGCGGTGGCTATTGAGAATGCTCGCCTGTACGAAGAAACGCGCCGCCGGGGCAGAGAAGCATCCATTTTGCACCAGGTAGCCCTGGCTACGGCGACCATCCTGGATATAAACGAGTTGTTGACGGAGACGACGCAAATCGTGGCCGCCACTCTGTACCCAGATATCTTTGGCTTTTTGCTTTGGGATGAGGCGGCCGGCCAGTTGCGTATTCACCCTTCTTTTCACGGCCTGCCGCCGGGGGAGCACGAACGAGGCATTCCTCTGGATCAGAGCATCGCCGGCCACGTATTGCGCACCGGCCAGCCTTACCTGGCCCCGGATGTGCATCAAGACCCCCTCTACTTTCAGATATTGAGTTCCAGCCACTCGGAAATAGCCGTGCCGCTTAACGTGCGCGGCCGGGTTATTGGCGTCATCAACGCGGAGAGTTCCCGTCAGGCTGCTTTTTCTGAAAACGACTTGCACTTCCTGAAAACGTTGGCCTGGCAGGTGGCCACAGCCATTGAGCGGGCCCAACTGTACGAGGCCCAGCGCCGCTATACCGCTCACCTGGCCATGGAGGTGAGCCAGCGCACGACCGCTTTGCGCTCTGAACGAGACCGCATGCAGGCGATCCTGGATAGCGCCGGCGAGGGAATTTTCTTCACCGACCGGGCGGGCACGATCTTATACGTTAACCCGGCCATGACCCAGATTACGGGTTACCAGGCGGCCGAGCTACAACAGCAGGCTTTCCTGCCCGACCCAACTGTGCCTGGTATGGCCGAGCTTTATGAAAAGGTCAGGGTCGCCATCCAGGATGGCCGAAGTTGGAGCGGAGAGCTGATGAGCCGGCGCAAAGACGGCACTCTCTACGACCTCAATTTGACGCTGGCGCCTATCCGCAGCACGGCCGGGGAGGTGGCCGGCTTTGTCGGGATCCACTCTGATATTAGCCGGCTGAAAGAGGTGGAACGGCTAAAGTCGAAGTTTGTCTCTAACGTGTCTCACGAATTACGCACGCCGTTGACAAACATCGAGACGTATACCGCGTTGATGGAACGGGGGAAGCCGGAAAGGCGGGACCATTACCTGAAGGTGCTCAGTCACGAAACGAAGCGGTTAACACGGTTGCTGCAAGATGTCCTGGAATTGTCGCGGCTGGATGCCGAACGAGTTCCCCTGAACCTGACCCCGACCGATTTACAGCGGCCGATCCGCATGTTGCTCAGCGCCTTTATGCCCAAGGCCGAGGCTAAGGGCATTCGACTGGAGGGAGATTTCCCGGCCGTCTTGCCGGCTGCCCTGATAGACGTCCACCGGATTGAGCAGGTCATCACCAACCTGATTAACAACGCCCTGGCCTATACCCCGGAGAAGGGGGTGGTGCGGGTGACGGCCGGGCTGGGCAATTTGGACGGCCAAGCGATGATCTGGCTGAAAGTTGCCGACACAGGCTACGGAATTGATCCGGCCGATATGCCCCGGCTGTTTGAACGCTTTTTCCGCAGCCAGGCAGCCCAGGAGAGTGGATCGCCGGGAACGGGGCTGGGTCTGGCCATCTGCAAGGAAATTGTGGACCGTCACCAGGGGAAGATTGAGCTGGAGAGTGAGCTGGGCCAGGGGACGACGGTGACAGTCTGGTTGTTAGCAGTCGAGGGTGAGCAATATCCCCTGGCTCCCGCAAAAAGGACGCAGACTCGTCGCCTGGGGTAGCTTTGAAATTTGCCTGGTTCTGCCGTAAAATGAGGCTAAATTAGAAACCCCGCAGGTTTCTGAGGGCACGAAGCGTGCCCCAACCTGCGGGGTTTGGTGACGGATGAGGTAACATGGTGACGAACACGACGACCACAGTTGATTTATCGCCCCTGCTTCCCGTTTTAGAAAAGTATCACGGCCGCCAACGAGATGCTCTGTTGCCCCTGCTCCACGAAGCCCAGGCCCTTTACGGTTGGCTGCCGCGTGACGTACAGCAGGCCATTGGCGAGACGTTACGCGTCCCTCTGGCCGACGTGCATGGGGTCGTCGAGTTTTATACGATGTTTTACAACGAGCCAACGGGCCGGCGGGTGGTGCGAGTATGTGAAGACCCGGCCTGCCACCTGGCCGGTGCTGAGGCAGTGATGGCCGCCATTGAGCGGCAGTTGGGCCTGGCGCACGGCCAGACCGGTCGCGACGGCCGTATTACCTATGAGCGTGTGCCCTGCCTGGGAATGTGTGAGCTGGCCCCGGCCGCGCTGAACGGCCAGCGCCCGGCCGGGGAGTTAGCGCCGGCCGGCGTGGCCGAATTTCTGGCTGGTACGTACCCGGAGCCAACCGCCAAAGTGTATGGCCAGCCGTTGTGGGTCCTGGGCCGGCTGGGCCAGGTGGACCCGGCCAGCCTAGCCGATTACGAAGCCCACGGCGGCTACCAGGGCCTGCGCCACGCTCTGGAGATGGCGCCGGAAGAGTTGATGGCCGAAGTTGAACGGAGCGGCATCCTGGGGCGAGGCGGAGCCATGTTCCCCCTCGGCCGGAAGTGGCGCTTTACCCGGGGCGCGCCCGGCGGCCCGGAGCAGAAACACATTGTCGTCAACGCCGACGAGAGCGAGCCTGGGACGTTTAAGGACCGCTGCCTGATGGAGGAAGACCCCTTTGCCATCGTCGAGGCGGCGACCCTGGCCGCTTACGCTGTGGGAGCGGAGAACGGCTGGATTTTTATCCGGGGCGAGTACCCACGCAGCTTTGCCCGGCTGCAGGAAGCAGCCAACCAGGCCCGAGCCGCCGGTTACCTGGGGCGCGACGTGCTCGGCCGGGACGGCTTCCACTTTGACATTGAGCTGCGCCTGGGGGCCGGGGCCTACATTTGCGGTGAGGAGACGGCCCTCTTTGAAGCCATTGAAGGCAAGCGGGGCTTTCCTCGGATCAAGCCGCCCTTCCCCGTGACCCACGGCCTGTTCCACCAGCCAACGGCTATTAGCAACGTGGAAACGCTGGTGGCGGCCCTGGCCGCCCTGAACGCCGGCGTGGACGCCTGGCGCAGCCTGGGCACGGAGCAGTCGCCGGGCACAAAGCTGTTCTGTTTGAGCGGCCACGTCAGCCGGCCTGGCGTTTACGAAGTACCGTTTGGAATAACAATCAGGGAGTTATTGGACCTGGCCGGCGGAGTACCCGGTGGCAAGCAGGTCCAGGCCGTTCTGATGGGCGGCGCGGCCGGCGTCTTTATCGGCCCGGAGCAACTGGGCACGCCGCTGACCTACGAAGACGCGCGAGCCAACGGCATTCCCCTGGGCTCTGGGGTAGTGATGGTCTTTAACGAAACGGCCGACCTGCGCCAGGCTCTCTACCAGTTGAGCCGCTTCTTTGCCCACGAAAGTTGCGGCAAGTGCTTCCCCTGCCAGTTGGGCACGCAAAGGCAGATGGAAATTCTGCGGCGCGTGGCTCACAACGGGGTCTACCCGGCCGACAAACAAACCCTGCTAGACGTGGGCTTTACCATGACCGAAACGTCTCTCTGTGGCCTGGGACAGACGGCCGCGTCGGCCGTTGTGAGCGCCATCCGCTTATGGCCGGAGCTTGTGGAACAGGTATGACTACATCCCGCTTGGATGAAGAACAATCTACCCTAAAAGAACCTGGTAATGGAGTTGGCGTCCGGCCGGTGCATTATATTAGTGTGGGGGCTGGGTCGCCGCAGGACATAGATGGGGAAATAGTTGACGAGGCCCAGGTCTGCATTGCCGTTAACGGCCGGGAGTTGGCCACCTTTATGTGCTCGCCGAACAATTTGGACTGGATGGCCCTGGGCTTCCTGGCCAACGAGGGGCTGATTGCCGGGCTGGACGACGTCCGTTCGCTGCATATTTCGGCCGGCGACACGTGCGTGGACGTCTGGCTGCACGATTTGGACGTGGAATTGCCCACCCGGCCGATTATTACCGCCGGCTGTGGGGGCGGCGTGACGTTTGACGACTTGTCGCAGCGCCACGAGCCGCTGCATTCCCAGTTACAGACCAGCCCGACCGAGCTGGCCAGCCTGATGCGCCAGGTCCACTTGGGCGCGGAACTGTACCAACGCGCCCGGGGCATCCACACCGCCGCCCTGGCTGGCCCGGGGCAGATATTGTTGCAGGTAGAGGACCTCGGCCGGCACAACTGCCTGGATAAGCTGCGCGGCGGGGCGCTGCTGGCCGGGCTGGAGACGCGCGACCGGATTTTGTTGAGCAGCGGCCGCATCAGCAGCGAGATGATCAACAAGGCTCGCCGCCTGGAAACGCCCATTGTCTGCTCACGCACCTCGCCGACCAGCCTGTCCGTCGCCCTGGCCGAAGCCTGGAATATGACTGTTGTCGCGTACATACGGCAGGACCGGATGCGTATATACACACATCCGGAGCGAGTCGAAATAGTAACGAGGACTAAGGACTGAGGACCGCGTGTAGAGGAGGTCGCATCCTCAGATGCGACCAGCAGCATCCTTAGAATGCCGCGCTCCTCTGATTGGAGTGACCTAGTGAGTGATGTTGTTAAGTTAACGATTGACGGCCGGGAAATTACCGTCCCCAAGGGAACGACGATTCTCGACGCGGCCGCACAGGTAGGTATTGACATCCCCGCCATTTGCTACCACCCCCACCTGACGGCCAACGGCCTCTGCCGGGTCTGTTCGGTGGACGTGGGCGGGCGGGTGCAGGCGGCCGCCTGCGTGACCCAGTGCGCCGAGGGCATGAATGTTCAGACGCAAAGCGAAAAGGTGCAGCGCGGCCGGCGGACGATCCTGGAGTTGCTGGCTTCGACGGTGGACCTGGCCGAAGCGCCTGAAATCCTGGCCCTGCTGGAAGAGTATGGCGCCGATGGAGAGCGGTTTGCCGGCGGCGAGCGGCGCACCGCCCCGGTCTACGACGACAACCCTTTTTACATCCGCGACTACAACCAGTGCATCAACTGCTGGCGCTGCGTCCAGGTCTGCGCCGAGGATGCCCAGTTTACCTTCGCTTTGAATTTTGACGGCCGGGGCTTCCACACCCAGATTGCCACCTTTGACGGCGATCCCATGCCCGACACCACCTGCGTCTTTTGCGGCCAGTGCGTGGGGGCCTGCCCCACCGGCGCGCTCAAGCCTAAGCGCCAGGCGTTGCTGGAGCAAGGCATCAGCCCGGACGAGATTTTCTACCAGACGCGGCCGAAGCGGCGTGCGTAGGGAAAGTTTATAAACTTGCCCTACTCTGGCGGCCGATTGCTCTCAAATTTGGGTATAATCGGTGGGTAGATGATTACACGAGAGCAGTTTTACCGGACCGTTAAAGAAAATGACAAAGCCGAGTTCGTCAATGGCAAGATTGTATACCATCCACCGGCGCAGTTGCGGGAAAACCTCGCCAGCAGGAGACTCGTAATGCTTCTTTGCAGCTACGTAAGCCAACACGATTTGGGTTTTGTTGGTTATGAAAAGCTCTCAATCTCTCTCACTCAAAACGATTACGAGCCTGACTTGTGCTTTTTTGAGAAAGCCAGGGCACAGAAGTTTAGCGCCCAGCAAACTCGTTTTCCTGCGCCGGATTTTGTCGTTGAGGTGCTGTCGGACAGCACGGCCGAGATTGACCGGGGCGTCAAATTTGAAGATTACGCCGCGCACGGGGTTGCTGAGTATTGGCTGGTGGACCCGGAATTGGAAATCATTGAGCAATACGAACTGGACGAGGATCATTTCGAACTGCTGTTGAAGGTTAATTCCGGCATTTTGGCAAGTATGGCCGTCGAAGGTTTTGCCATCCCGGTGCGCGCCGTCTTTGACGAGGCCGAAAATCGGCGGGCCTTGCAGGCCATTGTAGGCAACACCTGAAGTCGTAAAAAGATTTTGCCAAATCGTTCTACCTGGAGGTGGGCGATGATTATTCCAGACAAAGTGGTGCGAACGACCTGCCCCTACTGTGGGGTAGGCTGCCAGATGAACCTGAACGTGCGCGATGGCTACATCTACCGGGTGGATGCGCCCTTTAATGCCGCGCCCAATTACGGCATGTTGTGCGTCAAGGGCCGCTTTGGCACCGACTACGTCAAGCATCCCGGCCGGATCAAGAACCCACTGATCCGCGCCAACCGCGAGGAAGGGCGCAGCGCCAAACCGGTCTGGCGGGAAACCGGTTGGGACGAGGCCCTGGAGTTGGTGGCCGGCGAGTTGGCCCGTATTGCCACCACTTACGGTGGCGACGCCATTGCCAGCTACGCCAGCGCCAAGGCGACCAACGAGGACAACTACATCTTCCAAAAGCTCATGCGCGCCCTGATCCAGACCAACAACGTGGACCACTGCGCCCGGTTGTGCCACTCCGGCTCAGTCACCGGCCTGCAACTGTCCATTGGCTCCAGCGCCATGTCCAACTCCATTGCCGAGATGGAAAACCTGGAAGCGTTCATTGTTACCGGCTCTAACACCACCGAAACTCACCCCGTCATTGCCAACTTTCTCAAGCGGGCCGTGCGCAAGAATGGGGCCAAATTGATTATCGTGGACCCGCGCCGGATTGAAATGACCGATTTTGCCACTCTCTGGCTGCGGCAAAAGCCGGGCACAGACGTGGCCGTCTTCCAGGCTATGGCCCACGTCATCGTCAAGGAACAGTTGTACGACGAGGCTTTTATCGCCCAGCGCACCGAGGGGTTCCAGGACTACCTGGAGTCGCTGGAGGAATATACGCCAGAGTGGGCCGAGGAAGTCAGCGGCGTACCGGCCGAGCATATCCGAAGGGCAGCCCATATTTACGCCGGGGCCGGCCGGGCGGCCATTTACTGGGGCATGGGCATCAGCCAGAGCACCCACGGTACGGACAACACCCTGTCGCTGGTCAACCTGGCCCTGATGTGCGGCCACGTCGGCCAGCCGGGCACCGGGCTGAACCCGCTGCGCGGCCAGAATAACGTCCAGGGCTGCTCGGACAGCGGCGGGCTGCCCAACGTCTTCACCGCCTACCAACGGGTGGACAACCCCGAGATCCGCGGCCGGTTTGAGCGTTTCTGGGGCGCCGAGTTAAACCCCCAGCCGGGACTGACGGCCACCGAAATGGTAGACGGTGCGTTGAGCGGCGCGGTCAGGGGCATGTTTGTCCTGGGCGAAAACCCGATGATGAGCGAGCCGAACCAGAACCACGCTCGCCACGCTCTGGAGCAACTGGAGTTCCTGGTTTGCCAGGACATTTTCATCAACGAAACCGGCGAGCTGGCCGACGTCATTCTCCCGGCCACCAGCTTTGCCGAGAAGGACGGGACGTTTACCAACACCGACCGGCGTATCCAGCGCTGCCGGGCGGCCGTGGCCCCGGTGGGCAATTCCCGGCCGGACTGGGACATTCTCTGCGACCTGGGCCGCCGCATTGAACAACGGCTGGGCCTGACCCTCTCGGCCGGCTTTGCTTACCGCCACCCGGAGGAGATCTGGGAGGAAATGCGCCAGGTGACGCCCGATTTTTGGGGCATTGATTACGCCCGGATTGAGCGAGAAGGGGGCGTTCACTGGCCCTGCCCCAGCTTTGACCACCCCGGCACACCATTCCTCTTCGCCGAGGAGTTCCCCCGGGGCAAGGGCAAGTTCTGGGAGGTGCAATATGGGACACAATCAGAATTGCCCGACGAGGATTATCCCTTTAACCTCAGCACCGGTCGGGTACTCTATCACTGGAGCGGCAGCACATTGACCGGCAACTCTCGCCTGGAAGAGATTTACCCTGAGGCGACCTGTGAGATCCACCCTGACGATGCGGTCAGGTTAGGATTAGAAACCGGCGATTGGGTCAACGTTAGCTCGCGCCGGGGGACGATTACCTTGCGCGTCCTGGTCACCGGCCGCTCGCCGCAAGGCACTATCTTTGTTCCCTTCCATTTTGCCGAGGCGGCCGCCAACCTGCTGACGCTGGACCGGATAGACGGCCGGGCCAAAATTCCCGACTACAAGAACACGGCCGTCAAAATCGAGAAAACAACCCCTCCCGAAGGGTTGGATGAAGGCTACCACCGGCCGCTCCTGGAGCGAGGGGCCATTAAGGACCCGGTACAGGTTCATTAGAAACCGTCATCACGACTATTCACAAGGAGATCACAAAACATGGCAGTACGAAAAGCAAACGCAACCTGGGAGGGAACCCTGAAAGAGGGCGCTGGCAAGATGCGCTTCACCGGTTACGAAGGACCTTTCACCTACGCCTCCCGCTTTGAGGAAGGGCAGGGGACCAATCCCGAAGAACTGATCGGGGCGGCCCACGCCGGCTGCTTTTCCATGTTCCTGTCCGCCCAACTGACCAGCGCCGGCTATACGCCCACCCGCGTCCACACCGTGGCCACCGTTCACCTCGGCCGGGACGACGTTGGCCCCAAGGTCACCCACATTGAGCTGGATACCGAGGCCGAAGTCCCCAACCTGGATGAGAAGACCTTCATGGACAAGGTCGAGGTTTCCAAGCAGAATTGCCCGATTTCCCGGGCGCTGGCCGGACCCGAAATTAGTGTGAACGCCAAACTGGTCTCCTAACCCCCTGGGACCGCGGGCATTGAGTTGGCTGCCAACTCCGCCCGCCTGTAGACATCCTGTTCACGCTCCATAGTTGGCGAGTCTGCCACCGAATCGGTGGCAGACTCGCCTGTTTTTCACCTGACATGGCAAGATTCCCCCAGGCATTTTACGCCCGGCCGGCCCGGGAAGTGGCCGTGGCCCTGCTGGGCAAGCGGCTGGTGCGGCTGCTGGACGGCCGGCGGGTGGCCGGCATTATTGTCGAAACAGAAGCTTACTGCGACGCCGACGAGCCCGACCTGGCCTGCCACGGCGACCGGGCCAACCAGGGCCGGCCGACAGCGCGTAGCGAGATCATGTTCGGCCCGGCCGGCTTTGCCTACGTCTACTTTACCTACGGCATGCACTGGATGTTTAACGTCGTCACCGGCCGGGAAGGGAAAGCCAACGCCGTCCTGGTCCGGGCTTTAGAGCCATTTGAGGGGGAGGAAATCATAGCCCAGAACCGGCCGGGCCGGCGGCGCCGGGAGTGGACCAACGGCCCGGCCAGGTTGGCCCAGGCCCTGGCCATTGACAAATCGCTGAATGGGGCAAATCTTTTTGCCCCGGACGGGGTTTTATGGGTGGAGGAAGGTTGGACAGTCCGGCCGGAAGCGGTCTGCGTCGGGCCGCGCGTAGGTCTGGGACAGACGCCGGAGCCCTGGTTTTCGATGCCCTGGCGTTTCTGGCTATCCGGCAATCCCTTTGTGTCCATCTAGTCCTACCTCAGGAGAATAGAAAATGAAACTGTTGGAAGGCAAGAAGGCGTTGATATTTGGCATCGCCAATAAACATTCGATTGCCTGGGGGATTGCCCAGGCCTTTCACGAGCATGGGGCGGAGCTGGGCTTTAGCTACGGCATCCCTCAACTGGAAAAACGGGTCGAGCCCCTGGCCGAGGAGTTGGATGTCCGCTTTGTCGAGATGTGCGACGTGACTAAGGACGAAGATATTGCCGCCGTTTTTCAAAAGGCGGCCGATCACTTTGGCCAGATTGATATCCTTGTCCACTCCCTGGCTTTCGCCCCCCAGGAAGAACTGGCCGGCCGCTTCGTCGAGACCAGCCGGAGCGGCTTCGCCCTGGCTCTGGACATCAGCGCCTACAGCCTGGTGGCCCTGGTCCGGGCGGCCGAACCACTAATGCCCAACGGCGGCAGCGTCGTCACCATGACCTACTACGGCTCAGAAAAGGTCGTGCCCCACTACAACGTCATGGGCGTGGCCAAGGCGGCGCTGGAGGCCAGCGTGCGCTACCTGGCGGCCGACCTGGGGCCAACCGGTATCCGGGTCAACGCCATTTCGGCCGGGCCAATTAAAACCCTGGCTGCTTCCGGCGTCGCCGGTTTCCGTAAGATGTTGGGCTACGTCGGGGAACGGGCCCCGCTGCGCCGCAACGTGAACCAGGAAGAGGTGGGGCGGACAGCCTTGTGGCTATGTAGCGACCTGGGTAGCGGCATCACCGGGGAAGTCGTCTACGTAGACGCCGGTTACCACATCCTGGGTATGCCCGAACCGCCGGAAAAGTGGGAGCAGACTTGACACCTGGCCGCCTTTCGGTATACTCCTGACCACAATATAAGTGAAGCTGTTTAATCAGCCCTTATCCAGAGCAGCGGAGGGACCGGCCCGTTGAAGCTGCAGCAACCCCCCAATTTTGGGAAGGTGCTAACTCCGGCAGCAATGGCTGGAAGATAAGAGGCAAAGGCGCGAATATGCAAGCCTCTTGACCAGTCAAGAGGCTTTTTTATTTGAAAGTGCTCAGGTGCCTGGCACTGGGCAGAATACCGAGTCCAATAGAGGTGTCTCGCCCAGTGCCAGGCACCTTCAGGAAGTAAACATCTTTTTGGAGGAATACATCATGAGTACAACGTTTATGACCGCGCCTAGCTTGCTGTTCACGTCCGAATCGGTGACGGAGGGACACCCGGATAAGATGTGTGACCAGATCAGCGACGCGGTGCTGGATGCCGTGATGACCCAGGACCCGATGGGCCGGGTGGCCTGCGAAACGGCCGTCAAGACTGGTTTCGTCATCCTGTTGGGGGAAATCACCACCGCCGGCTTTGTGAATTTCGACGAACTGGTGCGCAGGGTCGTGGTCGAGATCGGCTACGACGACAGCAGCAAGGGCTTTGACGGCACGACCTGCGGGGTCCAGGCCGCCATTGCCAGCCAAAGCCCGGACATCGCCCAGGGCGTGAACATGGCTCTGGAATATCGCCGCAACGGCGACAGCGAGGCCGAGATTGCGGCCACTGGAGCTGGGGACCAGGGCATGATGTTTGGCTTTGCCTGCAACGAAACACCAACCCTGATGCCGTTGCCCATTGACCTGGCCCACCGCCTCACCCGCCGCCTGGCCCAGGTACGTAAGGAAAGCATTTTGCCCTGGATCCGGCCGGACGGGAAGTCGCAGGTGACGATTGAATACAGCTACGGCAAGCCCAAACGGGTCCACACCGTCTTGATCAGCACCCAGCACGCGCCGGACGTGGACAACGACACCATTCGCCAGGGCGTTATCGAGGAAGTGATCAACTACGTGCTGCCGCCCCACCTGGTGGATAATGATCTGCGGATTTTCATCAACCCCACCGGCCGGTTCGTCATTGGCGGTCCGATGGGCGACGCCGGGTTGACCGGCCGTAAAATTATCGTAGACACCTATGGCGGGATGGGCCGTCACGGGGGTGGGGCCTTTAGCGGCAAAGATTGCACCAAGGTGGACCGCAGCGCCGCTTACGCCGCCCGCTGGGTGGCCAAGAACCTGGTCGCGGCCGGCCTGGCCGAGCGCTGCGAGGTCCAACTGGCCTACGCCATTGGCGTGGCCCAGCCCTTGAGCATCAACGTCGAAACCTTTGGTACCAGCAAGCTGGCCCCGGAATCGCTGGTCGCCCTGATCAGAGACCACTTTGACCTGCGGCCGGGAGCGATTATTCGCGACCTGAATTTGCGCCGGCCTATCTACCGGCCGACCGCCACCTATGGCCACTTCGGCCGGGACGACATCGAAGCCCCCTGGGAGGACACCGGCCAGGCGGAAACACTCAAAGCCGCCGTGGCCGACCGCCACCTCGTCACTGCCTGACCAGGGACCGCAAGCATTGAGTTGGCGGAGTTGGGTATCCCAACTCTCAACTCCGCTCGCCTCTCCTTGACGCCACCAGGCGGCTGCGTTAGAATCAACGAGTTTGCAGTTGGTAATTTTTTAGACCCGCCGGGTTTTGCCTGCAAAGCCCGACGGGTCTACTTGTGAGAAGTTCGGCGTGTTTGAGACCTTAGGCAGTCGCCTGCAAGCGACCTTCGACAATTTAAAACGGCGCGGCAAATTGACCGAGGCGGACGTGGATGTCGCCATGCGGGAAGTCCGCCTGGCGCTGCTGGAAGCGGACGTCAACTTCAAGGTCGTCAAGAAGTTTGTCGAGCGCGTTCGCGAACGGGCTGTAGGCCAGGAAGTGATGCGTAGCTTGACGCCTGGCCAGCAAGTAGTCAAGATCGTCCACGAGGAGTTGATCCAGACCTTGGGCGATCCTGGCCGCCTCAACCTGGGCATGCAATCCCCGGCCGTCATCATGCTGGTTGGCTTGCAAGGCTCCGGCAAGACGACCACGGCCGCCAAACTGGCGCTGCACCTGCGCAAGGAAGGCCGCCGGCCGATACTGGTGGCTGCCGACGTCTACCGCCCGGCGGCGATTGACCAGTTGGAAACGCTCGGCCACCAACTGGAGATTCCCGTCTACGGCGAAGGTATTAACGCCAACCCGGTCAACGTCTGCGCCAACGCCGTCAAGCAGGCCGTTCAGACGGCCGCCACCGTCGTCATCCTGGACACGGCCGGCCGGCTGAACATTGACGAAATGAAAATGGACGAGCTGCGGGGCATTAAAGCCCGGGTTCAGCCTGTTGAGACGCTGCTGGTGGCCGACGCCATGACCGGCCAGGAAGCCGTGCGCGTGGCCACCGACTTCCACAACGCCGTCCAATTGACCGGTCTGATTATGACCAAGATTGACGGCGACGCCCGTGGCGGCGCCGCCATTTCCATGCGCGAAGTAACCGGCGTGCCGCTCAAGTTCCTGGGCACCGGTGAAAAGTTGTCGGGGCTGGAGGTTTTTCACCCCGATCGCATGGCCAGCCGTATCCTGGGCATGGGCGACGTCCTGACCCTCATCGAGCGGGCCCAGACGGAAGTAGACCAGGAAGAGGCCGAGCGGGCCGGGAAGCGCCTGTTGAGCGGCAAGTTTGACCTGGAAGATTTCCTGAAGCAAATGCAGCAGATCAAGCGGATGGGACCGCTGGGTCAGTTGCTGGAGATGATTCCGGGCATGAATAAGATGGTGGGCGATGTGGACCTGCGCGGCGCGGAAAAGGACCTGAAGCGGATTGAGGCCATTATTCAATCTATGACGCCCGAAGAGCGGCGCAATCCGAAAATTATTAAGGCCAGCCGCAAGCGCCGCATTGCCACCGGTTCTGGCACCTCTGTCCAGGACGTGAACATGCTATTGAAGCAGTTCCAGGAAATGCAGCGCATGATGAAACAGTTTCAAGGCGGCCGTGGCCGGAACCTCAGCCGGCTCCTGGGCGGCCGGTTTTAGGAGAATGGAGTTGGAGTTAGAGTTAGAGTGGGACTCTAACTCTAACTCTAACTATTTAGTGGAGAATAAGAAAGGATGCTTAGAATTCGTTTAAGCCGTACAGGCGGTAAGAAACAGGCCAGCTACCGGATTGTGGTGGCTGATATAGAGGCCAAGCGTGACGGCCGGGTTGTGGAGCGGATCGGTCATTACAACCCCCGCACCGAACCCCTGGAGTATCGCATTAAAGAGGACCGGGCGCTTTATTGGTTGAGCGTGGGCGCGCAACCTTCGGACCCGGTGCGCCGGTTGCTGGTCAGGCAGGGTACTCTCGAGCGATTGACTCGCCTGCACAAAGGCGAGGCGCTGGAGGACCTGGTGGCCGAGTTTGAAGGAAAGCCGGCCGGGGCCAGGAAAGAGAAGAAAGGCGCTGTCGCCGCGGCCGTGGCCGAAACGACGGAGGCTGTTGCCACCGCCGTCGAGCCCGTTAGCGAGGTTGTCGAAGAAGTGACCGACGACGCCGCGGCCGAGACGGCCGAGGTTGTGGCCGCCCCTGTCGAGCCCGTTGCCGCCGCTGTTGAAGAAGTGGCCGAGGCCGCCGCTGATACCGTCGCCGATGTGGTCGAGGCAGTTGAAGAGGCGGTTGCCGCCGACGAGGAAGAGTAACGCCGGGAGCGGCTGCCATGTTCAAAGAGCTTGTCGAGTATATGATCAAGTCCCTGGTTGACTACCCTGACCAGGTCGAGGTTCGCGAAGTGCAGGGCGCCGGCGCCATTGTGCTGGAAGTCAGCGTGGCTGATTCTGACATGGGCCGGATCATTGGCAAAAGCGGTAAGGTGGTCAACGCCATGCGCACCCTGGTCCAGGTATTGGCTGCCAAGCAGGGCAAGCACGTTTCTTTAGAGATCGTTGAGTAGCGAAAAGAAACCCTCTTCAGGTAGCGACCGCTTTCCCAAGCGCGACCGCTTTCCTAAGCGCAACCGCTTTCGTGAGCGCCACGTACCTCGCGCTGCGCCAGGCAACCCCCCGGACCAACGGGGCTTAGTGGACCCCTCCACTGGGCCTCGTTTTTTGGTCATTGGGCGACTGGCCCGGCCGCATGGGATCGCCGGCGAGGTGCGGGTGGAAGTTATAACCGATGTGCCGGAGCGTTTCACCTGGCTGGAGAGAGTCTATGTCGGCGAGGACGACCCCCAGCCGGTGGTGGTCGAGAGCGTGCGCTTTCACCAGTCGTGGGTGCTGCTCAAGCTGGCCGGTTATGATAGCCGGGAGGAAGTGGCTGAATTGAGCGGCGAGTGGTTACAGGTGCCCAGGGAAGAGGCCATTCCCCTGGAGGAAGGCGAATATTATCTTTACCAATTGCTAGGCCTGCCCGTCTACAGCGACGCCGGGGAATACCTGGGCGAGCTGACCGACGTGTTGGAGACCGGGGCCAATAACGTCTTTGTCGTCAAAGGCCCGCGTGGTGAGGTGCTTTTGCCGGACACTGAAGAGGTGATCCGGGAAATTGATTTTACCAATAACCGGATGACCGTTTCCCTCCTACCAGGTCTGCTTCCCTGAAGTAAGACCCCGCAGGTCTCCGGGGCACTTTGTGCCCGACCTGCGTGGTCTGAGATTCTTGACACATCTCGCTTAACCCCTTATCCTCGTTGCCATGAGTGAAAATTCCTTGCCCGACCTGAAATACTGGTTGGGCTTTAATCTGGTCAAAGGAATCGGGCCGGCCAAACTCCAGGCGCTGCTGGATTATTTTGGGTCGCTGCGCCACGCCTGGCAGGCCACGGAGTGGCAACTGCAGCAAATTGGCATTGACCAGCGGGCTATCCAGGCTTTCCTGGCGGCGCGGTCAACCGTTGACCTGGACGCCGAACTGGCTCGGACGGAGAAGGCCGGTATTCACCTATTGACCTGGGAAATGCCGGAGTACCCGCGTTACTTGCGAGAAATTCCCAACTCGCCGCCGGTGCTGTACCTGAACGGCCAACTGAGCGAGGTTGACCAGTGGGCCGTAGCGGTGGTCGGCACCCGGCGGTTGACGAGCTACGGCCGCCAGGTCACCCACGACCTGGTGGCCGGCCTGGTACGCCATAACGTGACCGTTGTCAGCGGCCTGGCGCGCGGCATTGACGCCGTGGCCCACAAGACGGCGCTGGAGATGGGCGGCCGGACCATTGCCGTGCTCGGTTCGGGGCTGGACTGCATTTACCCGGCCGAAAACCGGACGCTGGCCAAAAATATTGTGGACGGGCACGGGGCTGTCATTTCCGAATATGCCCTGGGTGTCCAGCCGGAGGCTAAAAACTTTCCGCCGCGCAACCGGGTCATCAGCGGCCTGTCCCTGGGCGTGATCGTGGTTGAAGCCGGCGAGGAGAGCGGCGCCCTGATTACGGCTAACTTCGCTCTGGAGCAGGACCGGGAGGTCTTTGCCGTTCCCGGCAATATCACCAGCCCGGCCAGCAAAGGAACCAATCGGCTGATCCAACAAGGGGCCAAGCTGGTGGGTAGCGTAGAGGATGTCCTGGAAGAGTTGAACCTGGCTCTGGTCCCAGAGCGGCAGGCTATCCAGTTGGCTTTGCCTGAATCGGCCGAGGAGGTGTTGCTGTTGTCGCTGTTGTCGCACCAGCCGGTCCACGTGGACGAATTAAGCCGGGAGGCCGGCCTGTCGAGCGCTGTCGTCAGTAGCACCCTGACGCTCATGGAGTTGAAGGGCATGGTCCAGCAGGTTGGCGGCATGAATTACGTCCTCGGCCGGGAACCAGACCCGGTGTATGAGGTCAATAAGCAGGAAACAGTTGATAGTTGATAGTTGGCGGTTGATAACTAACTACCAACTATCAACCATCAACCATCAACTACCAACCAAATACGAGGCATCATGAAAATTGTTATTTTTGCCGGCGGCACTGGCCGCCGTTTGTGGCCGATTAGTCGCAAAAGCTCGCCCAAGCAGTTTGAAGCAATTATTGGGACCCGGTCAACGGTCCAACTGGCTGTCGAGCGGGTGGAGGCGACTTATGGTCTGGAGAACATCTTTATTTCCAGCAACGTCCAGTACCTGGACATCTTGCAGCGCCAATTGCCGCGCCTGCCGGAGGAGAACTTTATTGGCGAACCGGCCCGGCGGGACCTGGCCGCGGCCGTGGGGCTGGCCATGACCCATCTGGCAAGGCGCTTTGACAAGACCGAGCAGGTCGCCATTATCTGGGGTGACAGCTACATGTCCAAGCCGGCCACCTTTTTAGAGTTGTTGAACACGGCCGGCCACCTCCTGGAAGCAGGCCAGGCCAAGATCATCTTTATTGGCGAAACGGCCCGTTTTGCCAATGAGAACCTCGGCTGGATTGGCTTAGGAGAGAAGCGTGGTGACGCCAACGGGCAGCCCCACTACGCCTTTGATTCCTGGGTTTACCGGCCGCCGCTGGACGAATGTCGGCGCATGTTGGCCGCCGGGAAGTACGTCTGGAACACAGGCTACTTTGTGACCACTGTCGGCTTCATGTGCCAGGCTTACCAGGAGCACCAGCCCGAGATGTGGGCCAGTCTGCAGGAGATCGGCCTGGCCATTGGCCGCCCGGAATACCAGGCCGTGCTCGCCGAACTCTACCCAGAGTTGCCGGTCATTCACTTTGACGACGCCATTGCTAAAAACATTCACCTCGACGAGGCGCTTGTCTTGCACGGCAACATGGGCTGGAGCGATCCCGGCACGCTCTACGCCTTAAAGGAAGCTATTAACCCGGATGGCCGGGCCAACGTGAAAAAAGGGCTGGTCCTGGCCGACGATTCCAACGATTGCTTATTGTACAACTACGAGGCTGGCAAATTGTTGGTGGCCATTGGCCTGGAAGGGATGATTGTCGTCAATACCGAAGACGCCATCCTCGTTGTCCATAAAGACGACGTTCCCCTGGTCAAACAAATGGTAGATGGCCTGGCCGGTACGGAATTGGAAAGTTACGGTTAATGAAGAAGTCGTAATTAAGTAATTGAGTAATGTGGTAATTTCCTGTTCAATTACTGAATTACTTAATTACTCAATTACCCTGGAAGGGACATAAATTGGAAGGATACTGCTTAAAATGCAAGGCGCACCGGGTCATGCAGAACCCGCAGCCGGAGTGGGCGCCAAACGGCACGCCGGCCACGCGAGGGACCTGCCCGGTATGCGGCGCCCAAATCTATAAGCGCGGCCACACCACGGCCCACGATACCCTGCCCAAGCCAAAGATTGAAAGCCAGAAAAGGTCGGCCGCCGCTGGCTCCAAAAAGGCGGCCAAGGCCAGCCCTAAAAAGGCGTCTAAGACGGCCCGCGGGGCCGGTAAAACAGCTAAGCCGGCGCCGGTAGCCACCAAAGCGCCGGCCGCCAACGGCAAGCGCTCCGGCAAGCTGGTCATCGTCGAGTCGCCGGCCAAGGCCAAGACCATTGGCAAGTACCTCGGCCGGGGCTATCGCGTCCTCTCCAGCGTCGGGCACGTCCGCGACTTGCTGAAGTCGCGCCTCAGCGTGGACATCGAGTCCGGCTATGTGCCGGAATACCGCGTGCCCAACGACAAGCGCAAAGTCGTCAAGGAGTTGAAAGAGGCGGCCGAGAAGGCCGAAGAGGTCTACCTGGCCACCGACCCGGACCGGGAAGGCGAAGCCATTGCCTGGCACGTCCAGGAAGCGGCCGAAATGGATCCCCGGCGGACCCGGCGGGTGGTCTTCCAAGAGATTACCCGTCCGGCCGTTCAGGCGGCCTTCCAGCACCCTCGCGAGATTGACATGGAGCGGGTCAACGCCCAGCAGGCGCGGCGTATCCTTGACCGCCTGGTCGGCTACAAGCTGAGCCCACTCCTCTGGCGCAAGGTCCGCAGCGGGCTCTCGGCCGGCCGGGTGCAGTCGGTCGCCGTCCGGCTCGTGGTCGAGCGCGAGCGAGAAATCAACCGCTTCGTCCCCGAAGAATACTGGACGCTGGACGCTGAACTGAGCCGGCAAACCCAGCGGCAAGAAGATCCCCGGCCATTCTTTAAGGCCCGGTTGCACCAGTTGAACGGCAAAGAGCCGGTCCTGTCCACCGAAGCCGACGTGTTGCCCCACGTCGCTGCCCTGGAAAAGGCCGAGTGGACGGTCCAGGAGGTGCGCCTGGGCCGGCGGACCCGCCGGCCGGCGGCGCCGTTTACCACCAGCACGCTGCAGCAGGAAGCCTCGCGCCGCGTTGGCTTGGGCACGAATAAGACGATGCGCATTGCCCAGCAGTTGTACGAGGGCGTAGACATCGGCCAGGAAGGGACAATCGGCCTCATTACTTACATGCGTACCGACAGCGTCGCCGTGGCCAAAGAGGCCCAGGCTGAGGCCCGCGACCACATCATCCGCCACTTTGGCCGCGACTACGTGCCGGCCGAGCCGCCGGTTTATAAGACCCGCTCTAAAACGGCCCAGGAAGCGCACGAGGCTATCCGGCCGACTTCGGTCGAGCGCACCCCGAAAAAGATGAAGGAATACCTGTCGCGCGAGCAGTTCCGCGTCTACCAGCTCATCTGGGAGCGGTTTGTCGCCAGCCAGATGGCCCCGGCCGAGTATGACACGGTTTCGGCCGACATCATGGCCGGCCCACCGGGCAGCGTGCCCGCCCGCCGGCCCTATCTCTTCCGAGCCGCCGGCTCGACCTTGCGCTTTGCCGGCTTCCTGGCCCTTTACGAGGAGACGGAGCCGACCGACCGGCCGGAGGAAAGCGAGAACAAAGTTCCGGCCGACCTGGCCGAAGGAGAAGCGCTGGATATGTTGCGCCTCCTGCCGGAGCAGCACTTTACCCAGCCGCCTCCCCGTTTCAGTGAGGCTACGCTAGTTAAAGAATTGGAAGAGAACGGCATCGGCCGGCCGAGCACCTACGCCAGCACTATCTCTACCATCCAATCGCGGGGCTACGTCGAGCTGGAAGAAAAACGGCTGCGGCCCACCGAGATTGGCGAGTTGGTCACTGACCTCTTGGTCGAATATTTCCCCGATGTATTGTCGGTAGACTTTACCGCCCGGCTGGAAGATGAACTGGACGAAATTGCCGAGGGCAAGTCCTGGGTGCCCGTCATAGACGGCTTTTATAAGGGCCTGTCTCACGACCTGGCGGCCGCCGACCGGGCCATTGCCAAAGTCGAGGTTAAAACAGAGACGGAACCGGTCGGCCGGGCCTGCCCGGAATGTGGCAGCCCGTTGCTTTACCGGGAGGGTCGCTTTGGCCGCTTTATCGGTTGCAGCAATTTCCCCAAGTGCCGCCACACCGAGCAGATTTTGACCCGGATTGGCGTCACCTGCCCCAATTGCGGCGGCGACCTGGTGGAGAAACGCACTCGCAAGGGCAACCGGCTCTTTTTTGGCTGCGCCAACTACCCGGCCTGCGAGTGGACCAGTCGGAAACGGCCGCTGCCCCAACGATGCCGGCTGTGTGGCCATCTGGTTGTCCAGTTAGACCGCCACACGGCCGAATGTACCCACTGCGGCGAACGGCAGCCTATCACCGTTACTATCCCCGAGCTGGAAGCGGAAAAAGCGTAGTACAGTAAAGCAGGCTGTTAGCCTGCGTGTAAAGCAGGCCGCCATCCGCGCGATTAAGGCCACCCAACCTCCACGGGCGGCCTTTTGCTTTGCGCCTGCCTGGGGTATGCTTATACGTTGTGTCCAACTATTCCCAACTCTCGGACGAACAACTGGTCAATGCCTGCCGGGCCGGGGATGAAGCAGCCTGGGATATGCTGGTCGGCCGCTACGAACGGTTGGTTTATACCATTCCCATTCGCTATGGCCTGTCGGCCTACGAAGTCCAGGACGTGTTCCAGTCGGTCTGGCTCTCCTTGCTGCAGCATCTGCCTGCGCTGCGCCAGCCAGAGCGACTGTCCGCCTGGCTGGTAACGACCGCCCGCCGCGAATGTTGGGAGCGCCGCCGGGGGGCAGATTACGAGCGAACGCAGAACCCGCAAGCGGGCCTCATTGGCGCCGACGCCTGGATCGAGGAAGCCAGCACCGAGGAGGTCGTCACCTTTTACGAGCGCCAGGCGAAGGTGCGTGAAGCGTTGAAACACCTGGACGACCCCTGCCGCCGCCTGTTGTGGCAACTGTACTACGATGCCGGCCGGCCGTCTTACACCGACATTGCCGCCAAATTGCGTATCCCCATCGGTTCAATTGGCCCCACCCGCGCTCGCTGCCTGGAAAAACTCCGCCGCCTGCTTGAAGAATAGGCTTGCTATCGTCCGCCGTCCGTCGTCTGTCGTCCGTCGTCACTGTTTGGTAAAGGTAGTCAAAAGTGTATCAACCAACCGCCTGGCTACTCTGTATAACTAAAGGCAAGCTGAGGGAATGGACCACCTTTCCATAGAACAACTGGCGAATTTTGCTGAGGGGCGGTTGGGCCGGGCTGAGACTGAACCGGTCGTCAGGCACCTGAAAACCGGCTGCTCCGAGTGCCAGGCCACGCTGGCCTGGCTGCGCAGCGCCATTCCGTTGATGGCCAACGACCGCTGGCTGGAGCCGCCGGCCGAGCTAAAAACGAGCGTACGCCAGATGTTTCAGCAACGCCAGCCGCCGGTAGACCCGGCCTTTTCCATTGGCGAGTGGCTGCGGGTTCTTTTTTCACCCCCGCTGACGCGGGCCGTCGCCGTGGCCGCCGTTCTGGCCCTTCTTCTGGCTGCTGGTCTGTTGCTGCAAAACGGGTGGGGCAGCGTTGCCCAGACGGCCGCCCTGGAAGCCAGTGGTCCGGTAGAAGTTCTGGTTGCCGGCCAGGAAACGTGGCAGCCGGCCGCCACCGGCCAGCAACTGGAGAGCGGCGACCGCCTCCGCACCGGCCAGGAGGCCACTGCCTCCCTCCGCTTTTTCGATAACAGCGTCCTCTACCTGGCTGCCAACAGCGAGTTG
Source organism: Chloroflexota bacterium (assembly GCA_022616275.1). Classification (GTDB taxonomy): domain Bacteria; phylum Chloroflexota; class Anaerolineae; order Promineifilales; family Promineifilaceae. The sequence goes on along the minus strand of JAKEFB010000144.1, from coordinate 18,825 downwards.
ACCATTGTCCGGCTTGCCGGCCAAGGCGACGGCCGGCAGCGAGAAATTTTCCTTTATCAGCTCGTTGGGCAGTCAGAGAGCCTTGTCCAGCCGCTCCCCTCACCCGATTCTACCTTCAGGCTGGAAACGCCGGCCACGGCCATTATTGTCCAGGGTACCCGCTTTACCACGGAGGTAACGGCCGGTGGCGTCACCAACGTCATGGTCCACGAAGGCCAGGTCGAAGTCCAGGCCCAGGGTGTGGTCGTGGCTGTCCCGGCCGGACTGATGACGACTGTCGAGCCGGGCTTTTCTCCTGGTCCGGCCGTCGTGGCGCCCCTGGTGGTCCTGACCACTACACCCCGCCCCACCAGAACGGTGGTGGCCACGGCCACGCCGACCGCTACCCCCAGCCGTACCCCCCGGCCGACACCCTCACTCCGCGCTACCGGCGCGCCCGTGCAGGCCACGCCCACGTTCCTGGTCACGATTCCCCCTGACCCGTCACCACCGCCAGACCCTTCACCGCCGCCCGTCTCCGTGACGTCCGACCCACCCGACCCGACGCCAACCCGCCAGACGCCGCCCGGCCAGACCCGCACGCCGCAGCCACCTGGCCAGACCCGGACGCCCAATCCACCTGGCCCGCCACCGACCGAAGATCCGGAACCAACTGAAGAGCCGGAACCGACCGAAGAGCCGGAAGAGACGGACGAACCTTTGGCCCCTGACCAAACCAGCCCTGGCTTGTTAGGGAACGATGCTACTCTGCCAGGCGCTAGCCAGAACCCAACGCCAGAAACGGCCGGCGACAGCGGCTGGCTGGCGTTGGCCACTGCCCTGCTGTTGGCTGGCATCGTCTTTCTCAAACGACCCGGCCTGCCACCGACCAGGCCCCCCAGACCTTAGATTTCTTATTAACTGTCCGCAAATAACTTGGCGGTTTGGCTTACTGTCGTCCGTCGTCAATGAGGAGTTCGCATCCTCAGATGCGAACGGCGGGCTGAAGAATGCCCTACTCCAACGCTTCTTGCACGGCGACTTAACTTCCTCCATAATGCCAGCATCAGTAGATCGAAGTGCCCTGGGAACGCGGACATCCTGTCCGCAAAGGCGGGCAAGATGCCCGCGTTCCAATGCGATCTACTGAGCGTCTTTCTTGGAGAAGTGCCAGGCGCTTAAGATGCGAGAAGTTGCCCAGCAGGAGCTAGTCGAAACCCTGGCCAGTTACGTGCCCGGGCTGGTCGTCCGTCGCCTGGCGGCCGATCCGGCCCCGCTGGCTGAACCGGCCGCCGAGCGTTCGGCCGCCGCCGTCTTCTTTGCCGACATCACCGGTTTCACCGCCCTGGGTGAACTCCTGGCCCAACGGGGGCTGGCCGGCTCGGAAGATTTAGCCCATTTGCTGAATGATTACTTCGGCCGCCTGATCGCCCTCATCCACGCCCACGGCGGCGAGGTAACCAAGTTTGCCGGCGATGCCCTATTGGCCCTCTGGCCGATTTCGGAGTTGGTCGCCAGGGGCGGCCGGGGCGCCCGCGACGCCCTGGCCGAAGGTACCCTCCGAGCGGTCCAGTGCGGCCTGGCCGTGCAGGAGGCCTTGCACGGGTATGTCACCGCCGAGGGCATTCCCCTGTCGCTCCAAATCGGCCTTGGCGCCGGCGACGTTTACAGCGTTCACCTGGGTGGGGTCTTCGGCCGCTGGGAGTTTTTGCTGTCCGGCGATCCGCTGGTGCAAATGAGCCTGGCCAAAGAACGGGCCCAACCGGGCCAGGTGGTCGTCTCGCCCGACGCCTGGGGGCTGATTCACGACCATTGCGCCGGCCGGCCGTTGGCTGGCCACTACGTGGCCGTCGAGTCCGTTAGCCCGCCGCTGCCGGTTCAGCCGCTGGCGCTGCCAGCCTTGCCGCCTGAAGCCCGGCGTGGCCTCCGGGCTTACATCCCGGCCGCCGTGCTTTCCCGGCTGGAGGCGGGACATGGGGACTGGGTCTCCGAGCTGCGCCGCATCACCGTCATATTCGTCAAGCTGCCCAGTTATGGCACATCTATCAAGCACCCTTACGCCCGCACCCTGCCCAAAGCCCAGGCCGTCATGCACGCCCTGCAGAGCGCCCTCTACCGCTACGCCGGCAGCATTAACAAGCTCAACGTGGACGACAAAGGGATTACCCTGGTGGCCGCCCTGGGCCTGCCGCCGCTGGCCCACCGGGACGACGCTGCCCGGGCCGTTCACGCCGCCCTGGAGATGCAGCAGGCCCTGCTGCGCCTGGGGCGGCGCAGCGCCATTGGCATTACCACCGGCTGGGTCTTTTGCGGGCCGGTGGGCAACGAGCTGCGGCGGGAATACACCGTCGTCGGCAACGTGGTCAACATGGCCGCCCGGCTGATGCAGGCCGCCGAAGCCAGGATGACGGCTCGCCAGGAGCTGTCCGAACTGTTCTGTGACGAGGCCACCACCCAGGCGGTTCAGGAACAGGCCCTCCAGGGCCAGGTTTTGGCCGGCGACCTGGCTTTTGAGACGCTGCCCCGCATTGAGGTCAAAGGCAAGAGTGAGCCGGTGGCCGTGTTCCGGCCGCGCCAGCAATCCCTGCCCCGCTGGGGAACGGCCAGCCATCCCGGCGTCCTGGTCGGTCGAGCCGCCGAGCTGGCCGCCCTGGCCGAGATTTTGCAGCAAGTGCGGCAATCGCCGGAGGAAGGGGGAGCAGTTTTACTGGTCGAGGGCGAAGCCGGTATTGGCAAGACAGTCCTGGTCAAGAACCTCCTGGCCCAGGCGCGAACCAGGAATATGACCGCTTTCAGCGGCGCCGGCCACCCCCTGGAACAGCATACCCCTTATTACGCCTGGCGGCCGGTCTTCCAGCAACTGTTTGGGCTGGAATCGCTCTTTGGCGACGCGGCGGCGCAACGTTCCCATGTCTTAAGCCGCCTGCCCACCTTGCCGGGCGAGCGCGGTTTCCCGGCTCTGGCCCTGCGCCTGTCGCCGCTGTTGAACGCCGTTTTACCCCTGGGCTTTCCAGAAAACGAGCTAACCGGCCGGATGCCGGCCGACGTCCGGCAGCGAACGACCCGCCTCTTTTTGCTGCGCCTGCTGCAAAAGGCAGTTTTAACCAGCCACGGCCGCAGCGGCCCCCTCCGCCTGCTGGTCCTGGAGAACAGCCAGTGGCTGGACGACGCTTCCTGGGAACTGGCCTGGGTGGTCAGCCAGCAGGTCCGCCCCCTGGTGTTGGCCATTGTGACCCGGCCGCTGCGCGAGCAGGCTGTGGTCGCCCCGCTCCCCAAGGCCTGCCGGCGATTGGTCAACGCCGCCGGAGTCCACCACCTGCACCTGGGGCCGCTCTCGGCCGAGGAAATGGCCGCCCTGGTCTGTGAGCAATTGTCCGTTGGCCAGTTGCCCGCAGAATTGGCCGGCCTGCTGCAGCAGCGCACCGGCGGCCACCCTTTCCTGGCCAGGGAATTCGCCCGCGCCTGGTGCGAGAGTGGGCTGCTTCACGTCAACGGCGCCCAGGCTCACCTGGCCGCCGGCCTGGCCGCGTTGGAAGAGCTGCCGGCCCCCGAGGTCATTCAGAAAGCAATTACCGGCCGCCTGGACGGCCTGAACCCGGCTTACCAGTTAGTTCTGAAAACAGCCAGCGTCGTCGGCTCGATTTTTACCAGCCAGGCGCTGGCGACTATTTGCCCTGTGGCCGCCGAGCGGGACCGTCTGCCCGACCACCTGGAGACCCTGGCCCAGCTTGGTTTTCTCCGCCAGGAAACGGCCGGCCCCGAACCCGCTTACACCTTCAAATACGCCGCCATCCGCGAAGTCGCCCACAACCTGCTCCTCTACGACCAGCGCCGCCGCCTCCACCAGGCCCTGTTACACTCAACCCACCCATAGTCCCCCCTTCACCCTGTCACCCTCTCACCCCCTCCCCCCGTTCCCTGTTCCCTATCCCCTGTTCCCTGCAACGCCCGGTAAACCCGCTGCGGCGTAAACGGAATGCGACGAACCCGTATCCCGGTGGCGTCGAAAATAGCATTGGCAATCGCCGGGGCCACGCCGTCCTTGGGGATTTCGGCGATGGCCTTGGCCCCAAACGGGCCGCTCGGCTCGTGGGTCTGGACCAGGATCGCTTTCATCCAGGGCATCTCGTCGGCCCGGTAGATGTGGTAGGGGCCAAAGGCGTCGTTGACCAGCCTGCCAGTTTCGTCGTAGGCCATCTCCTCGCAGTGGCCGTACCCCAGCGCCTGGGTCATGCCGCCCTCCACCTGGCCGCTGGCCGTAATCGGGTTGATCGCCACCCCGGCGTCCACGGCCATGACCAGCCTGGTCACCGTCACCTGGCCGGTTTCCACGTCCACCTCAACTTCGGCAAATTGCCCGGCGAAGGGTGGCGGCGAGTCCATGCTGACGTAAGAGGCCGTGGCCATGATCTGGCGCTGCTGGTCCTGGTGCAGCGAGTGCAGGGCAATTTTCTCCAGGCTGACCGCCCGGCCGTCGGCGGCCACCGCCTGCCGGTTTTCCAGCCGAATGTCGCGCCACTGGGCCAGCCCCAGCATGAGCGCCGCCCGCTCGCGGACCTGGTCGGCCACCTGCTCGGCCGCCCGCTTGACCGCCGTGCCGGAGATGTACGTCGTGCTGCTGGCGTAGGCCCCCGTGTCAAAGGGCGTCATGTCGGTGTCGCTGGAGTAAATGATAATGTCGCTGAGCGGCACGCCCAGGACCTCGGCCGCAATCTGCGATAGGACGGTGTCCGAGCCGGTCCCCAGGTCGGTCGCCCCGACCAGGACGTTAAACGAGCCGTCGTCGTTGATTTTAATGCTGGCGCCGCCCATATCCAGGCCGGGAATGGCCGTGCCGTGCATGCACATGGCCGCCCCCAGGCCGCGCCGCAGGTGGGGCTTGCCCGGAACCTGGCCCCAGTTCGGCTGGTTGCGCCGCTCCCAGCCAATGGCCTTCAGGCCCTGCTCAAAACATTCGTGCAGGCCGCAGGACTGGATGACCGGCTCAAAGTGGACGGCCTCCTTTTCCCCTTCGCCCAGGAGTGGGGCGATGGGCAGGGTGTCGCCGGCCTGGACCCAGTTCTTGCGCCGGAACTCAATCGGGTCCAGGCCCAGGCCGTGGGCGACTTCGTCCACGTGTGACTCCAGGGCAAAGAGGGCCTGCGGCCCGCCGTAGCCCCGGTAAGCGCCGGGGACGGGCAAGTTCGTATAGACAACGAGACAATCAAAACGGCGGTGCCGGCAGTTGTAGCTGCTCAGGCCGCGCAGCCCGGTGACGGTCTGGACCGTCAGGCCGTGCGTGCCGTACGCGCCGGTGTTGCCGACGACTTTCATTTCCATGCTGTGCAGCCGGCCGTCGGCCATGACGCCGCTCTTGAAGGTAATCGTCTGGGGGTGGCGGGTGCGGCTGCTGCGGAACTCTTCCGAACGATTGAGTTCCAGCCGGACCGGCCGGCCGGTGGCGATGGTCAGGTGGCCGACGATGTCCTCGATCAACATCTCCTGCTTGGCCCCAAAGCCGCCGCCAATGCGCGGCTTGATGATCCGGATGCGGCTGACCGGCAGGCCGAGCAGGGGGGCGACCATGCGGCGGACGTGGAACGGCACTTGGGTCGAGGTCCGAATGACCAGCCGCTCGTCGGCGTCCCACCAACTGATGGCGATGTGCGGCTCGATCGGCGCCTGTTGCACCTGGTGGACGGTGTACGTGTGCTCGAAGACGTGGTCCGCCTCCCGGAAGCCCTGGGCCACGTCGCCGACTTCGGCCGCGATGTGGTGGACGACGTTCCGGCCGGCGTCGTGGATGCCGGCCGTATCTTCTTCGTCGTGAATGACCGGCGCGCCGGGCTGGATGGCCTCGTTCTCGTCGAAAACGGCCGGCAACACCTCGTAAGTCACCTGGATTAGCTTCAGCGCTTCTTCGGCAATTTCCGGCGAGTCGGCCGCCACGGCCGCCACCCGGTCGCCGACGTGGCGGACCTTGTTGTCAAAGCTGACCTGATCGTGCGGCGGCGGGTTAGGGTAGGACTGGCCGCCGGAAGCGTACTTGACCCGGGCCACGTTCTGGTAATGGATCACTGCTCGGACGCCGGGTAGGGCCAGCGCCTGGCTGTCGTCAATGTCCACGATGCGGGCGTGGGCGTGGGGGCTGGCCAGCAGCCGGGCGTACAACAGGCCTCGCATCTCCATGTCGTCCACAAAGGCCGGGTTGCCCTTGGCCAGCTTGACGGCGTCCACCTTCGTTTCCGGCTTGCCGACCACGGCCGTTTCCGGGATTTTGCTCGTCAGGACGATGTCCGTCTGCGGCCTGGTCTCGGTGGCGATAGGCGGCTGGAAAGGGGACAGGGGTGTTTCCGGGCCGGCCAGGTCGTCGTCGCCCGGGGGCATTTCGGCCACGTAGCTGGCGTCCACGATCTCCGGCCCTTCGTAGGGGCCTGGCTCTTCGCCGCGCAAATATGCCGCCGCCCGCAGCACCGCTTCCACCGGCTTGACGTAGCCGGTCTCCCGGCACAGCACGCCCGACAAAGCGTCACGCACCTCGGCCTCGCTTGGGTTGGGGTTGTGGCCCAGCAGCGCTTTGGCCGCCAGGATCATCGCCGGGGTGGAATAGCCGGATTGGATCGCTCCCGTCTCGATGAACGCCCGCTGGATGGGGTGCAGCTCGCCCACCCGCCCGGTCAGCCCCTCCACCGTCTCAATCCGGCGGCCGATGACCTGGCCGACGAGCAACACCTCGCTGCTGGCCAGCCGGCCGTCCACCAGCACCGCAGCCGCCCCCGTTTCGCCGCTGTCGCTGCCATAGCGAACGCTGTAATACCCCGCCCGCCGCATCGCACTCATCAAGGTATCCGTCGCCAGCGCCTCCATAGCCTCGTCCCGGCCGTTGATGTTAAGGATGATTTCCATACCACTCTCCCAATAATAGGACGCCGATTAACGCAGATGACGCAGATTTTAAACGCGAATCCAACGAATAGCCCATTAAATAATATTCGCGTCATTCGCCCATCCGAGTCATTCGCGATAAAACCCAATCAGCGAAAATCTGCGTCCCATCAGTGAATTTGGCGTGAATTATACCACACCCGGCCCGGCCGATCGCAGCGGCCCGGCCGCTTTGGGTGTATAATAATAAGGCGGTAGCGATCCCAGGTAGAACAATTTTATAAAATCGTTCTACGATCAAAGGAAGGATTAAGATGCGTACCGTCAAGGGAGTCATCCTCACCATTTTTTCCCTGGCTATCCTGGCCGCCCTGCTGCTCGTCACCGCCGGCTCCCGGCCACTGCCGGCTGCCGGCCAGTCGCTGCCTGCCGCCGGCCAGGGCAACCCCCAGCTTTACCTGCCCTTTCTCTTCAAGCCGGTCGCCCCGCCGCCGGCCCCCACCATCCTGACAACGATTCCCCTGCCGGCCGGCAGCCACCCCCACGGCATTGCCCTGGACATCCCCGGCCAGCGCGCCTTCGTCGCCAACCACGAGGGCAACTCCCTCTCCATCCTGGACACGGCCGCCATGACCGTCCTGGATACCATCGCCCTGCCGGGCGCCGACGGCCCCAACGGCGTCTCCTACCACCCGGCGACCGGCCAGGTCTACGTTGCCAACCGCAACACCAACAACGTCAGCGTCGTCAACGCCGGCGCCGGCCTCTTTGTCCAGAACATCCCTGTCGGCAACATGCCTGACGGCGTCGTCGTCGCCAGCGACCTGGCCTACGTGGCCAACTTTGGCTCCGACAGCGTGTCCCTCATTGACGTGACCGCCAACGCCGTCAGCGACACCCTGGCCGTCGGCCTGCAGCCGGCGCTGCTGGCCGGCAACGACGACCGTGGCTTCGTCTACCTCTCCGCCTACGGCGACAGCGCCATTGACTACCTGCTCAACGGCGCCCTCTATAACAACCTGCCAGGCGTGCCCAGCCCCTACGGCCTGGCCTTCGACCCCATTACCTTCCGCCTCTACGCCGCCAACCGGGGCAGCAGCCAGAGCCTGACCCTGATTGACGTCAATCCCAACACCATCGCTGGCACGCTGGTCACCGGCCGCGAGACCTACGTCGTCGGCGTCAACCCCCGCACCGGCCACCTCTTTTCCGTCCTGGGCGACACCGTGGCCGTCAACGACCGGCGTGACAACGGCCACATCGTCTCCCTGCCCATCGGCGGCGGTTCCGAAGAGGGCATCGCCGTGGACCCCGGCCGCAACCTCATCTTTATCACCAACAGCGACGCCAACACCGTCACCGTCCTCCAGGACGTCCTGACTCACGACATCGCTTACGTCGCCTGGTATGACAGCTCCGGCTACATCGTCAGCAGCGACGACTGGGGCCAGCACAGCCGGGCCCTGACCCTGCCCGCCCCCACCTACGGCGGCATCTCCTGGCGGCCGGACGGCAAATACCTGTTCTATTCCGCCTTCAACCCCGAGGCCGACGTCTGGACAATGGAGTCGGGCGGGGCCAACCAGCTCAACCTGACTAACGACGTGGCTGGACTGGAAGACCTGAACCCGGCCTGGTCGCCCGACGGCAGCCAGATTGCCTGGCGGCGCGACTGGCGCATCTGGGTCATGGACGCCGACGGCAGCAACAAGACCCCCCTCTCCCCAGAGGGCCTCACCGCCCGCGAGCCGCTCTGGTCGCCCGACGGCCAGTGGATTGCTTTCACCGCCTACGTCGGCAGCCACGAGGACGTGCTCATCGTCCCCGCCGCCGGCGGCATGCCCATTAACGTCTCCGATCACCCGGAGGTAGACCTGGGCGTCACCTGGGCGGCCGGTAGCGCCGCCCTGGCCTTCGAGAGCAACCGCGACGGCAACTGGGAGATATACACCGCCGACCTGACCGACCCCGGCAACATCCAGTTGGACCGGCTGACCAACGACCCGTCCAACGACCACGGCGCCGCCTGGTCCGGCGACGGCAGCCAGATCGCCTTCCTCTCCGACCGGGAGACGGGCGCCAACAATTACGCCATTTACCTGATGGACCCCGACGGCAGCAACCAGCGCCGGCTGACCCCCTCCTTCACCTTCTTACGGCCCCTACTCTGGTCGCCCGGCGACCACTCCCTCCTCGTCGTCGGCGGCTACCTCTACGACAGCCGGCTCTACAAGGTCAACGTCGCCACCGGCCTGGTTGACCAGATCGTCCCTCCCGGCTTCTCTATCCTCTCCCCCGCCTGGCGGCCGGATACGTGGGAATAGCAAAGATTGAGGCCAGGGTTTCCCTGGCCTCAATCTCCACCACGCTCTATTTCAGGTGCGCTGCGCGTTCTTGGCCACCTCGTTGACCAGGTTGACAAACACCATCGTGTTCGGCACGGCCATCATGCCCGCGTGGCCCCAGACCCTTCGCTGGTTGCGCCGCTTCACCGTAACGTAGCCGCCGCTTAAACGCGCCCATTCCACCTCCGGCCAGGGTATCGTCTCCTTTTTGTTGCTGACACCCTCGCGGCTCACGGCAAAGGGGCCAAACTGGAGCGTCTGGCCGGCCTGAAAGGCGGCCACTGCCTTGGGCCATTGGCTGCGGACCACCGCCTCGTAGATGGCGTTGTTCAGTGCATCCGCACCGGTGATCTGCCGGTCGAAGACCTTGAAGCGCATTTGGCGGCCGTCGCCGGCAACCAGGCGATAGGTGTGCGTCGTCGAATAAACACCGCCACGTTTACTGACGACCTTCAACGCCTGCGTGTAGGCGCTGGCCAGCTCGTCCCAGCGCATCGTCTGGCGCCCAAAGACGAGGCCGCCCTCATAGACTCGAGCGCTCAGGTTGTGGACGCTGATCGCCTGCCACAGGAACCAGGCCGCGCCCCCTAGTTGCAGTAACCCGATGGGGAGACAGAAAAAAGTGGGCGCCGTACTATCGGCGCCCAGCAGCGACGCCAGCCCGTACACCAGGGCGAACAGGCCGGCCCCGCCCAGGAACAACCCGACGACCAGCAGCAGAAGCTGGTGCGAGCGCTTGAGGTGGTGCTCTGAGCGCAACTGCCCGAGGTCAGACGCTATCTCCATACTCATTTCCACACCTCATTATTAAAAACCCCTAATCCCCCAATCACCGCCAATCCTTTAACCACCACTCAAGGTGCGGCATCCCGCTCGCTCGCGCGGCCGCCACCAGTTCACCCAGCTCGTAAGGCACCCGCCGCAGCGACACCCCTAGCGCGCCCTTCTCCCAGCGCACCACTGCAAACTCCGCCCAGGCCGCGTTAATGATCTGGCCAGGGCTACTTTCCTGCCAGGGCAGGCCAACGCTGCCCGGGTTAATCACCAGCGCCCGGCCGAGCCGGCGCACCAGCGGCGTGTGCGTGTGGCCGCCGGCCAGCACCGTTGCCTCCCGGCCGGCCAGCATCGCCGCCAGCTCCTCGTCCGGCGTTGTGGCCCGGATCACCTCGTTGTACGATCGCGGCGAGCCGTGAAAAGCCAGCAGCGACGCGCCCTCACCCAACGACAGTTCAATCGTCGCTTGAAAAGTACGAATATAAGCCTGGTCTTCGGCCGTCAACTGGCCGGCCGCCCACAGCTCAATTTCCGTCACCCGCTGGCTATTCTCGTCTCGGGGCGGGTGCGGCTGGGGGTCCAGCAGCCAGGCGTCGGTGTTGCCCATCACCACCGGGCAACCCACTTCCCGCAGCCGCCCCAGCGCCTCCCTGGGCTGCGGCCCAAAAGCCGCCACGTCCCCCAGGCAGACCACCTGGTCTACCCGTTCGGCCGCCAGCGCCCCCAGCGCCGCCTCCAGCGCCGGCAAGTTGCCGTGAATGTCGGAAAGTATAGCTACAACCATAAAAACACCTCGTCAGGCAAGAGAGTAGCAACGGCCGGCCCGGCCGTCAACCCAGATGGTAGAGCAATCGCTTCGTAAGCGATCGCTTAACAAATCCCCTGAAAAACTGCTACAATGACGAATGAAAATCATCCGCGTAAATCCGCGTCCCATTAAGGAGTCACCATGAAACCACGAATTAAAGTCATCACCATCGGCGTCTCCAATCTGGAAAACGCCCTCGCCTTTTACCGCGACGGTCTGGGTCTGCCGACGGAAGGCATCGTCGGCGCCGAATTTGAAGACGGCGCTGTTGTCTTCTTCAACCTGAACGACGATTTAATCCTGGCCCTCTATCCCAGGACCGCCCTGGCCAAAGACGCCAAAATACCTCTAAGTCCGCCAGGCCCGGCCGAACTCTCCCTCGGCCACATCGTCAACTCCAAACAAGAAGTAGACGCCATCATGCAGCAAGCCGAAAAAGCCGGCGCCACCATCACCGACCCGGCCCACGACCGCTTTTGGGGCGGCTACTCCGGCTACTTCCAGGACCCCGACGGCCACCTCTGGGAAATCGCCTGGAACCCTGCCTGGGAAGTCAAAGAATAGAGATAAACTCAGTGTCCTCTCTGTGAATCTCTATGCAACCCTTGGTTGCCCTTCTCTGTGCTCTCTGTGTTCCCCTAAAAATCCAATTGCCGCGCTTCCATCCCTCTGCTATAATTCCCCCGTTGCCACCCTAGCTCAACGGTAGAGCAATCGCTTCGTAAGCGATCGGTTAAGGGTTCAAGTCCCTTGGGTGGCTCTTTTCATTCCTGGTCATTTTTGCCCCTGCGCCGGCCGGGAGACCATGAGCCAGGAGGATCAAACCATGTCTCCTAAAAACGTTAACACCACCGACGCCAGCGATGTAGACAACTACCTGGCAGCTCTGCCCGAAGCGGCACGGGAAGCGCTTTCAAAGCTTCGCCAGACAATTAAATCGGTCGTACCAGAGGCAACGGAGGTTATCAGTTACCGGGTACCGACTTTCAAGTACCGGGGCTCGCTGGTAGCCTATGCCGCCTTTCCTGACCATTGCAGCTTTTTTGTCATGAGCCCGGCCGTCATGGAGGCCCATAAGGCTGACCTTAAGGGTTACGACACCTCCAAAGGCACCATCCACTTCTCCCCTGACAAACCCCTCCCTGAATCACTCGTCAAAAAGCTTGTTCAAGCCCGCCTGGCCGAGAACGAGGCCAGGGCAGGCAAATCCAGGTCATCCAAATAACGCCTTCAACGATGCCCCCGCTGAAGCCCTAACCCACCATCTGGAGCCCGTTAGCTGCCATCTGTCGGATCATCGTGCGCAATTCAACTGGCTGTCGCACGAATACTGGGAAATCAAGATGCATAAGAAAACAGGCAAGCCACTCCAATTGGTAGGCGGCGCGGCGGAAGATAACACCGTCCTCCGATAGCTCAACGGTCCCCATGATTGGAGCAATGGCCTGCTGCGCACGTTCAATCGACGTTTTCATCAGCACCTCGACCTGATCCGTGCCCGGCCACGTACTTAATGACCTCAGCACATGCTCCAAGGTGTCAAAATCGTCAGGGCGTTCAAAGGATTGCTCATCCGATTCCAGGGTGATGATACGATCCAGACGGAAGGTTCGCACGTCATGGCGCAGGTGGCAGTAACCGGATGTATACCAGTACCCTTCGTGAAAAACGATGCCGTAAGGATCAAACCTGCGTTCACTTTCATCGCCACGCCACGACCGATAGCGCAGAAGAATTCGTTGGCGCTGCTGGACAGCCGAGCTTAACGGAGCAACAAAGTCATTTTGGAATTGGGCTGGTGGTTGCAAGACATTGAACGTGATGGCTTCTTGCAGCGCCCTGACTTGCTGAAGGAGTTTTTCCGGCATCACGCGTTCCGTTTTAGCGCGTGCTCCTTCAACAGCGGCCACATCAACAGGAAAGCGAAATTCACGAATAGCTAACAAACCCAGTGCCAACGCGATGGCTTCGGCATCTGTGAACATCATCGGCGGCAGTTTATAGCCTCGCTGCAACCGATACGCGCCGTAAGGTCCGCGTTCTGTTTCAATGGGGATGCCCATATCTTGCAGCGTGACGATATACCGCCGCACGGTTCGCGTATCCACCTCAAGCCGTCGTGCAAGCTCAGAGCCGCTCATTTGTTTATATGATTGCAGAAGTGCCAGCACAGTTAACAGGCGCTCAGTTGGAGAGTACATTTCTCAAATCTCCTATGATTAGGACCGATTCTGTCCTAATCCCATGTTATAGTCAAAGTTAGAGGTTTGATTCATCTATTATGCCTGAGATGAACAGTTCATCACTCTGTAATTCGCTCGCCACGATTGGAGGACTCACAAATGGACATTCAGCCGTTTCGCATCAACATTCCTCAAGCGGCGTTGGACGATTTGCGCGAACGTTTGGCTCGCACCAACTGGCCTTATGAGCTGCCCGGCGCGGAATGGAGTCGCGGCGTGCCGGTTGCCTATATGAAGGAATTGGCCGAGTATTGGCGCACGGGCTACGATTGGCGCGGGCAAGAAGCGCGCTTGAACACGTTTCCACAGTTCATCACTGAAATTGATGGGCAGAACCTCCATTTTTTGCACGTCCGCTCGCCCGAACCGGACGCTCTGCCGTTACTCATCCTGCACGGTTACCCCAGTTCAGTTGTCGAGTTCATGAACATCATCGGCCCTCTCGCTGACCCGCGCGCTTACGGGGGCGACCCGGCCGATGCCTTTCATGTAGTGGTTCCTTCGCTTCCCGGCTTTGGTTTCTCTATACCCGTGCGAGAAGCCGGGTGGGAACTCAACCATACCAGCCGTGCCATTGCCGAGCTTATGAGCCGCCTTGGCTATGACCGTTATGTCGCTCAGGGCGGCGACATCGGTGCAGGGGTGGTCGGAATGCTAGGCAGTATTGATTCCGACCATATCATCGGCGCGCACATCAGCACCGACCCGACAGCACTCGCCCTGCTCGGCCCGCCCATTGCAGACCCGAACGACGATCCGGCGCTGACGCCGGGTGAGAAAGCGCGTCTGCAGAACCTGCGGGATTTGCAGGCCGAAGGAAAGGGCTATCTTCAGATTCAGTCCACGAAGCCCCAGACACTGGCCTATGCCCTCGCGGATTCACCCGTCGGCCAGTTAGCCTGGATCGTTGAGAAGTTTGAAGCATGGACAAACGTGGATGCCCCTCTACCTGACACTGCCGTAGACCGTGATCAGCTACTCACCAATATCAGCCTGTACTGGTTTACCCACACGGGCGCAACGGCTGCCAATTTTATCTATGAAGCCTCTCACTCTACCGCCCCCTGGGCAGCAGAGTCTAATACGCCTACTGCCTTTGCAGCCTTCAACGTCAAGAATGTAGAGAAGGCAATGCGACAAATGGTTGATCCTGGCCACAAGATAAAACATTGGTCAAACTTCGATCAGGGGGGCCATTTCCCGGCGATGGAAGCGCCTGACCTGCTTGTCAGCGATGTGCGCACATTCTTCCGCAGCTTCCGCGGATAGGGAATGACTGGCAGTGGCGGCGCCGTCTCCCCAGTCAGTGCCGCCGCACCCCAACAGACGCCCACCCCGGCCGCTTGCAGCGCGTAATGCCGGGGACCGGCCGGGCGCAGGGCGCGAAAGACGGCTGGCGGGTTTGGTAGCCTGAAACAAAAAAGGCCCCTGATTCGGGGCCTATTTATTTGTGCTCAAGCATTGCGGGAGGGCGGGGAGAGTCTACAATTCCCACACTCGTGTGCCGCCAAGTGATACACTGGTGATTGAGCGGGAGTAAATGAGAGGCTTAGATAATGGCAGAAATCACAACAGGTTTTTTTCTTTTTGATCTCGATTTTCCTGGAGGCGATCTCTTTTTATACCAAGAATACTTGGAAAGCGTAGCAGATTTCCTAGAGGCTAAGCGGGACTCGCATCTGGCCGAATACGACAAACAAAGAAGGTCTCGTGCATGGGAGGCGAAGCGGAAATTAGAAGAGGAACTGGGCAGGGTGCTTGACTTCAATAATTCCGGAGACAGGGATATGCTTCGCGACTGGTTCTTCAGTACGACGGGCTGGGAAGAGGGGGAGCTGCTTTCTGCACAAATGGTTGACCATTTTCAGGAGACACTGTACAAGTCTCTCTTTCTCATGCTCTATACCTACGCCAGAAATATGTTGTTTGAGGTATGCCAGTTCTTGAAAAGCCAAAACGACTCTTTGCCCGCATTTGATCCCGGAGGCAAGGACAAGCAGAATGAATTAGAAGTAGCCAAAGTTTACTTAAGGGAAGCCGGGGTAGATTTTCCGTTTGGTCGCAATGAGTGGGCAACAATAGACAAATACCGAAAGATTAGAAACTGTATTGTCCATTGCGAGGATACCCTGAACGGATGCAAAAACGAGAATGACATAAGGCGCTTTATAAAAGATCACCGAGATATCCTTGGTATTCGTTCTCTAAAAATCGGTGAGGACGAAATCGACAAGATCGTAATACTGGACGGTTTTTGCGAGCAAGTGCTCAAGACTCTTTCGTCAACCCGCGACCTGCTAAAAGAAAAGGTGTGGGCTTGGGCTTCGAGACAGCAAAAGACGACATGAGCCGTACTGACCGTGCGGATGTTGGACATGGCCGGGGCCGACAGACGCCGGCCGGGGCTATCGGGCTGTGTGCGCCAGGTGCAGTGGGTCAGTGGCTGTCAGTGCGCGGTGGGTGTATAGCGTTCCGGGGGAATGAGTGCGGGAGTGAGTGATTGAATGAGCGGCCGGGGACGGCACCTGGCAGACTACTTGCTGATAGCCTCCAAAGCGGCTCTTAGCCAGGAGTCCAGAATGCCCATTCCCTTAAGTACTGCAAAAACAACTATGATGAGTAAATAAAAGGCAATATTACCAATTATGCCGTGCCTTGCCGGGGCAAGAACGCCTCTAGAGGTTTCACTTGGTTGCGGGTTATTCCCGGATTCGATATTTCCACTTTGTCGCCCTCCATTGCCCTGGAGGGCGTACCTCACTAAGAGAATCAGCATGTAGTGTTTTTGGCAAGAGGAAAGTGCAACAATCGGCCGAGCAAAATGTCACCACTTTCGAGAAAACTTGTTCATGGCGGCCGGGCAAAAAGTCAGCACCCGGCCGGGTAAAGTGTCAGCAGGAGGGCCAGGCTCTCCCTGGCTGGACCAGGCGCCAACCACGGGGAGCCTCGCTTTTGCCGACTTTTGGCGAGTCAAAAGTCGGGAGAAATAGGTGATTGACTATTAAGGTGGCCTTTTGTGGCCCTTCCTGGCCTTAGCCAGGAGTTGGCGGCCAAGCTGTTGCAGTCGGTCAGAGGTGAGCGTGGCCGACCGGCCGGCGTAGGCGTTGTATAACTTCCGGTCTCTTTTCAGGTAGGCATACCAGTACCAACCGTGGCGACGCTTTTCCTTGCGAAAGGTCAGACGGTCATTCCCGCTAGGTGGCTGGTAGCTAAAGTGGTTGGCCTGATCCAGCCAGGCGAACCAGGCCGGCGAGCCGACCCGGATGGGTCGGCCAGCAGGTAAGCGCAGGCGCTCCTCACACACGAAAGGCATATCCTGGTAGGGCATCAGAGGGCCTCCTGGCGGCGCTGCCGTTCCCGGAAGCGGTAGGACTCACCGACGAATTCAATGATGTGCGCCCGATGCGTCAGCCGGTCGAGCAAGGCCACCGTCAGCCGTTCATCGCCAAAGAGCTGGGTCCAGTCGGCAAACTTGAGATTGGTGGTGATGATGAGAGCCACGCGCTGGTAGAGGGTGGAGCAGAACTGGAACATCAACTGCGCCCCACTACTGGTGAAGGGAATGAAGCCCAATTCGTCCAGGACGATGAGCTGCCAGTTGAGGGCCTTGTTGAGGAAGGAGGCCAGCCGTCCCTCAGCCTGGGCGGCCAGCAACTCATTCACCAGGGCGGCGGCGTTGTAAAAACGGACTCGCCGCATCTGTCGCGTGGCTTCGACGGCCAGGGCGGTAGCGATGTGAGTCTTCCCCAGACCAGGGCTCCCAACCAGGATAATCGGTTCGACCTGGTCAATGTACTCACCCTGGGCCAGTTGGCGGCTTTTCTGCGGGTTGAGTTGGGGAATGGCGGCAAAGTCGAAGGTGCTCAGTTCCTTGACCACCGGGAACTTGGCCTCCACGAGTCGCCGTTCGCGCCGGCGGCTATCGCGCTCCAACAATTCCTGCTCGGCCAGGGCTAAGAGATAGCGGCTGTAGCTCTGGTTGCTTTGGGCGGCTTCGGCGGCGAAGGCCTCATAGTGGCGGATGAAGGAGGAGAGGCACAGCTTGCGTAAGTAGCTTTCCAGGACGACTTTATCCACAGCCTCGCTCATTGGCCACCTCCCAGTAGCGCATCGTAAGTCCCTGCCTGGACGGCCTGTTCGCCAATGCCGGTCAAGCGGGGCCGGTCGGTCAGGTCTAGGGTGGGGAAGGTCGGCGACGGTTGCCGCAATTGGGTCAGCCACAGGCGAACGCCGTCGGCGTGGGCGCAATGATGGGCCAGCGCGGCGCCGATAGCCTGCTCCATCTCGGCCTGACTGTGGTCGCGGTGCAGTTGGAGAATGGCAATGAACTCGCGCACGCCCCGGCCGTCAGGCCACTTGTCGCGTAGCTCGGCCAGCAACGTTTCGTACACCGACGGCCACGCCGCTCGCCACTGGCGCACTGGTTTGGCATGGTCAAAAGCCCCTGGCCGCTGAGCCAGCAGGGACAAGTAGTGCAACGGGTCCAGGATTTCCTGGTGCTTGTCGTAGCAGCGCGGATGAACGGCAATCGGTTCGCTTTCCCCCGGCCGATAGAGCTTGACCTCGAAGGGATAGAGCTTGGCCGTTAACTCCCGGCAGGCTAAATCGCTGGGCACCGAGTAGCGATTGGTCTCCAACTGCACCTGGCTGTAGCCATTGAGGGTCACGGTCGTCGTCCGGCAGCAGTCGAAGGGGCGCGCCGGCAACGGCCGCAACCAGCCTCGCTCCTCCTGCCACATCTGGCCGATGGAGTTGGGCTGACCATCTACCTGGCGCTCGTCATCGGCCAGGCAGCGCCGCAAGAGGTAGTCGTTCAGTTCGGCAAAACTGGCCACCTCTGGTAAGGGCACCAGAAAGTTGCGCCGGTTGAAGCCGACGCTGTGCTCGACCTGGCCCTTCTCGTTGCCCGCTCCGGGCGTGCAGAAATGGCTCTCGAACAGGTAATAGCCCCGAAAGTGAAAGAACGCTTCTTGCTCGACCCGGTGCCGACCTTGCAGGATTTCCTTGACCGCTGTCTTGAGGTTATCGTAGCTGATGCGCTGGGGCACACCACCGAAGAAGTCGAAGGCGGCCACGTGACCGGCAAAGAGCGCCTCCTGCTTCTGGCCGGAAAAGGCCATCATGAACGTCCGCCGGGAATAGCTCAGCTTCATCAGGAACAACTGCACCGTCACTTGCTGGCCACCCAAGATGACGTCCCCTTCCCCCCAATCCATCTGGGCATCGCCGCCGGGGTCGAAGGTCAGCGGCAGATACACCGCCGGCTGCTTCAGCAGCTTGCGAACCTGGCCGACGTAGTGGCGCACCGTGGATTCGGCCCCCGCATAACCATCGGCCTGAATCTGCCGGTAGATGCTCGGCGCCGTCCACCGCTGTTTGCGCGGCAACTGCTGGTTCTGCGCCAGCAGTTCCTGAATCCGCTCCTTGTACGGCCCTAACTTATGCGCCTGAGGCGATTCCTGCCGCCGATACCGCGGTGGCTCTTCCGACTCAGCCATCTTCTTCACCGTTCGAAAGGCCCGCCCCGTCTGCCGGACGATCTCCCGCAGACTTTTGTCCTCCACGTGGTAAGCCCGACGAATCTGTTCCCATTCTTTCACCGTCAACATCTCCTTTACCTCCGTTAGTATTCCGAACGGTGATACTAACGGAAAGTGCCAGGTGTTGACATTTTCCTCGGCCGCTTTTCCTTACCGGTGTTGCACTTTTACGGTTCTCCCGCGTTTTATGTGAAAGTGGAAAATGATGCGCCATAGCAGCAAAATTGGTGGGCAAAACGAGAGGAGGAGAAATGCTCACCGAACTCTTGTTG
>JAKEFB010000143.1 GCA_022616275.1 Chloroflexota bacterium | reverse complement strand
CTGGTGGCGGCCCGTGAGCGGCTACCCAGGCTGGCGGCGCTCTTCCTGGGTGACATTATTATGGAAGAGAGCGAGATCTCCTGGATTGAACAAACGGACGTTTCCCCGCTGTTCGAGGCCTACCCGGCCCTGGAGCATTTTACCGTGCGTGGGGGCAACCGGTTAAGCCTGGGCTCGCTGCGCCACGGCCGGCTCAAATCGCTGGTAATTGAGAGCGGCGGCCTGGACGTTGGCGTGGTGCGCCAGGTGCTGGCGGCCGAGCTGCCGGCGCTGGAACACCTGGAGCTGTGGCTGGGCAGCGAGCATTACGGGGCGACGACGACCGTCGAAGACCTGGCGCCCCTTTTTGCGGGCCATTTGCTCCCCAAGCTACGTTATCTGGGGCTAAGGGACAGCGAATTTACCGACGCTATTGCCGGGGCAATAGCCCCGGCCCCGATTTTAGAGCGCATTCGGGTTCTGGACCTGTCGCTGGGGACGCTGGGCGACGAAGGGGCCGCCGCGCTCCTGGCCAGCCCGGCCGTGGCCCGGCTGGAACTGCTGGACATTCACCACCACTTTTGCTCCAAGGGGATGGTGGCCAGGCTGGAAAAAGCCGGGATTCGCCTCAACGCCGGCGACAGGCAAAAGGAAGAGGTCTACGGGGGCGAGCGCTGGCGCTATATGGCCGTCAGCGAGTGAAACCGGCCGGCTGGCCCATTTTGTCGTCATCGGCAACCCCGATAGCCGGCCGGTAGCGCTGTTCCAGGCCGCGCTGGCCTGGTTGGGTTTGCGTGCCGCCGAAGTCATCGCCTACAGGGACCTACTCAGTGGGCGGGTAGCACTACCAGATGCCGTCCGGCCGGGCTCGGTTGTCCGCATTGACTCCCCTGGCCAGGATTTTGAGGTCGAGCAACAACTGCTGGCGCTGGGCGCCGGCGCGCCCGACGACGAAGCGTACGCTCGTTTGTCCGGGCCGGCCGTGGCTCAACTGGCCTTTGAGCGCGGCCGCCTGCTTTATCCGCGCCAGTGGTACCTGGGCTTTTGCCGGGCGCTGGAACTGATTGAGCAGCAGTTGGCCGGCTGCCCCAGCCACCGGTTGATGAACCAGCCGGCCGAGATTGCCTTGATGTTCGACAAGCGCCGCTGCCAGGCCCATTTGCTGGCCCACGGCGTTCCTGTGCCCCGGACGCTTGGCCCGGTCCACTCCTTTGACGAGCTGGTGACGCGGATGCAGCAGGCCAACTGCTACCGCGTTTTCGTCAAGCTGGCCCACGGCTCCAGCGCTTCCGGCGTAGTGGCTTACCAGACCAACGGCCGGCAGCACCAGGCCACGACTACGGTAGAAATGGTCCGCCAGGACGGCGAGTTGCGCCTCTACAATTCCCTGCGCCTGCATACTTACCGGCGGGTGGTGGAGATTGCCGAATTAATCAACGCCCTCTGCCGGCATTGCGTCCACGTCGAACAGTGGATCCCCAAGGCCGGCCTGGGCGGCCGGCGCTTTGACCTGCGGGTCTTGACCATTGCCGGGCAGGTTCGCCACACCGTCGTGCGGTTGAGCCGGGGGCCGATGACCAACCTGCACCTGGCGAACAAGCGTGGCCCGCTGGCGGAGTTGCTCACCCGGATGGCCCCGGCCGCCTGGGAGGACGTCCGGTCCACCTGCGAAGCGGCGGCGCGCTGCTTCCCAGCCAGCCTGTACGCCGGACTGGACGTGCTGGTGGCGCCCGGCTATCGCCGGCACGCCATTTTAGAGGCCAACGCCTTTGGCGATCTGCTGCTGGGCGTGTTGTGTGATGGGGTGGACACGTACACGGCCGAAATTCAGGCCGTCCTGGCCGCCCCAAACCCCGTAGGTCGGGGCACGAAACGTGCCCTCTGAGACCTACGGGGTTTATAAGTGCGGGGTTTTCAGGTTTCCAGGATGGGCCGGTAGTTGTTGGGGTTGTCGAAGCCGGCAATCCAGGCGGCGGCCTGGTGGCAGCTTTTGGTGGTGGGGGGCACGCGAATGATGTATTGCCGGCCGGTGGAGGGGCAAAGGACGGCTACGCAAACCAGGTCTTCCTCGTTGGGCAGCGGCGCCCGCAACAGCCGGCGCTCACCCCCGGCGTCGTAGTCCCGGTCCAGAATCTGGACCCCGGCCTGCTGCACAAATGACTCGTAGCCCATCCGGGCCAGCAACACCCGCCGCAGTTCCAGGTTATCTTCCTGAAGAACTTCTTGAGCGGTGATGGCCTCAGGCTGAAAGGCGATGCGCTCGTTGATGGGCACGCCTTGCCAGAGCAGTTGGACGCCCTGCATGGAGGCGGGTAGGGATTGAAGTTGGGTATTAGCCAGATCTAGCCAGGAAGTGACGCGCAGTCCCTCCGGCAGCTCTCGTAAATTGATGCAATGGCGCACGTCCAGTTGGGAGAGGGTCCCTAGCCAGGCAGGTAGGGTCCGTAGCCGGGTGCAGCCCCTGGCGCTGAGGCGGCCGATTTTCAGCGAGCCGGTCTCCGGCCAATCGGCCAGGCTGGTACAGCCGGAGATGTCCAGAAAGTAGACGTCCAGCCCTTCGGGCAGCACGGCGAGGGCGGTGCAGTCACGGAGAATGAGCGAGCCGACTTTCAGGCCGGCCGGCAGGGCCTGCAACCGGCGGGAGCCAGACAGATCCAGCCGGTATTCGACGCGCAGATCGGCCGGCAGCGAGCGGACGGCCGTTTCCCGCATTTCCAGCTCGTAGCAGGTAAAGCCGGCCGGCAGGCCAGGCAGCGTGGTACAGCCGTTCAGCGCCAGCCGCCGGACGCGCAAACCGGCCGGCAGAGCGCGTAAAGCCGTGCAGCCGCTCAAGTCCAGGCTGCTAGCGGCCAGGCCGGCCGGCAGGGTGGCCAGCGATTCCCGGCCGGAGAGGTCCAGGTGGCCGCGGACGCGCAGACCGGCCGGAGCCCGCCCAGAAATGATCAGTTCGGCGGCGCGCGTTGCCGGAATCGCTTCGTCACTCATCTGATTACTCAATCCTTGACCGGCCGGACGACCTGGGGGGTGTATTCGCGTTGCTGCCAGACCCGGTAGAGGCCATGCGGCAGGACAATGGGCGCATGTTCCTCGTGGATGACCGTGGCCGAGCTGGCCACAATTTCCAGGAAGAGGTCCTCCTGGTGTTTCCACAGCGCGGCCGCGCCGGGTTCGGCAATGCGGTGGCTGTGGCCAGTGAGTTCACCCTGGGCCAGGATGAGCGTCGGGCGTTTCTGGGCGGCCGGGGGGAGGGCTTCAATTGGGGCGATTAAAACGTCTCCGTGTCTCCACATTGGGGTGTACCTCCAAAAAAGTGATGAGTGATGAGTTTGTCTTATGTTAAGCTAATAATGTCCTTCTGGCTTGGGAATGGGCGGATTTAGCTGGATTTTAGCACAAATGTTCTTATTTGGGAAGGATTTTGATGAGGGTTATTTTCCTGGCAGCTTGCCTTATCTTTAGGCCTCTACTGGAAAACGGTTCAGCCGCCGGCCGGTGAGGAAAAACACCAGCAGCATGCTGCCCAGGAGCAGGGCCAGGTCGAGGAGCAGGCAGGCGGCGACGAGAGCCTGGTCCACGGACATCAGTAGCAGGTCCATCAAGTAGTAAGTGAGCAAGGCGCGCAGACGGTGTATAACGGCACGTATCGCTGGCACGGTGGCTACCTCTGGCAGCCAGTCGTGCCAACGATGTACTTGCTCCCCCTTGGTCCGTGGGCATAATTGCCGCCAAAGGCCGAAACTTCTATCATCATCTGAACGAAAAGGAGCGCAAGATGGAAACCGTCGCCGGCCGGAAATGTTTACTCTGGATCGCGTTGGTGCTTATGATCGCGTGCAGAATCAATCCAGCGCCGACGCCTGCATCGGCTACGCCGGCGGCCGGATCGCTGCCAACGCAGACGCCGGCGGCCACATTGACCCCCATGGGTGAAATCCAACCTGCATCGGCCACACCAACATCCGGGGCGCTGCCAACGCCAAGCCCAACGACCCAATCGTTGCCAACGCCGACCCCGGCAGCCACCTTAGCCCCCATGGGTGAAATACAACCATTGCCGGGGGGCTACGTTTACCTGGGAGATCCCAGCACTGTCGCCCTGGGCTTTGACCTATCGGCCGGCGGCGCCATCGGCAGCCTGCTTTTTTATGGCACGGACTTCATAGATGACACTGACTTTGGGCGGTAT
The DNA here is from genome assembly GCA_022616275.1 of Chloroflexota bacterium. GTDB lineage: Bacteria > Chloroflexota > Anaerolineae > Promineifilales > Promineifilaceae. The sequence goes on along the minus strand of JAKEFB010000143.1, from coordinate 37,781 downwards.
ATTCAATTTTCACCTTACGACGGCGGCGCTCAATACATCTGCGAACCATCGTCTTGCTACGTGACCTGGGGTTGGAATCCCTTGCAGGCTGGCTCAGTAGACGGAGTGCCGGCCCAGGTCCAGGAATATCGGCGCTGGGCCGATGGGCTTTACGTCAAAGCCCCGGCCGTGGAATGGGGGCACTCGTTGGGAATCTCAGATGTGATTTATGAAACCTGGGCCTGGGAAAGGGGCGGTTTCTTTGAAGTTCATATCCGTCTGACCCACACGGGGACGGATAGCCATAGTGCGGCGCGGGCGGAGTTTCCGGCGGCCTACTTTGGGGCCGCTCTCACGCTGGAATATGGTTATACAGGAGCAGATCCGTTTACGGCCGGCCCCATCCAGCAATATAATCTGGTAAAAGGGGATCCACCTGTCTTTGCTTCTGAAAGCTGGATGGCTTTTGGTGACCAGCAGGGGAATGGGTTAATTCTGGCGCTTCCACCTCAGCGCAACGTATTTCCTGACTGGTCAGTTTTCACCATTGAGGGTGACACCCCCAGCCCGCTTGGCTATATTGCCCCGTTTGCCTACTTAGAAACAGAGCCATCTACGGTACACGAGCTGACCTATTACCTGATTCCCGGGCCGATAGCCCAGGGCCGCTCGATTGTCTACGATCTGATTCCCCATACGACCTGGACTTTTGATCTCAACACGGCCGAGGGGTGGAGCAGTTCGGGCCAACCGGTTGGAGTATCGGGTGGCGTCTTAACCGCCAATCTGTCTGCGGCCGATTCTTTGACATCTATGCCCGGTTTGAATTATTACGGCTCCCATGCGCCCGTGGTCGAAATGACCGCGCGAGCAGGAAATGGCGGCGCTGAGGTATGTTTGAACTTCATCACTTTTAGCGACTGGCTGTGGAGCACGGCGAAATCAGCCTGCCAACAGATACAACCGGGGGTATTTAGAAACTACCGCTTCGACTTTTCGACCAATCCTTCATGGATGGAGGGGCTGGTTACGCAAATTCAACTGGCAACTTTAATGCCCGCTGTCCTGGAAATTGACCAAATCCGGGTGGAACACGCGTTGTATGGCTGGGAATTTAACCACCCGCAGGATGCCGATGGATGGATTGCCCGGAATGAGTTATTGCCATTACAAATCAGAGGTGAAAGCCTGATCTCTACGGCCACGGGTTCTGACCCGTATCTGGAGTCACCTTATCTGGGTATCGAAGCAGCGGAATTTAACCAGATTGAAATCCGCATGCGAACGAGCGCCAGTGATGGCGCCTCGGTTTACTTTATCACCGATCAAGATCCTTCCTGGGGCGAAGAGAAATCACAGCACTTCGCGATCATCAGCGATGGAGAATACCACATTTACACGATTGATATGTCTAGTGTCAGGACGTGGCTGAATCAAATTGTTCAACTCCGCCTGGATCCTACAGTTAGCCCAGGCGATTTTGAGATAGATTACCTGCGTGTTACGCGGCCCTAAACCCCTACACCTTCTTTACGCCCCTAGCGGGAAACGGTCCAGCCGCCGGCCGGTGAGGAAAAACACCAGCAGGACGCTGCCCAGGAGCAGGGCCAGGTCGAGAAGCAGGCGGGTGGCAACGAGGGCCTGGCCCAGGGACATCATTAGCAGGTCCGTCAGGTAGTAGGTGGGCAGGACGCGCAAAACGACCAGCCAGGACTGGGTCGGCTGCCAGACGGCCAGCCAACTGGGCATAATCAGAACCAACATGATCAGCCCGCCCCAGGCGTTGCACTGGTTCTTGGTCTGAAAAATGCTGCCCAGCAATAAGCCGCTCCCGACCATGAACAAAGCGCCCAGGAGGAGGCTGGCCGTGGTGACCGGCCAGGCGCCACCAATCTGGCCGCTAATGGCAAACATGACCCCGGTGATCAGGAGCGTATAGAGGAAAACGGTCAGTCCCTTGCTGATGACAAACTCCGCTTTGCCGGCCGGGGAGAGCAGCAGCGCGTCCAAGGTTCGTTCATCCTTTTCCTCCACCACCAGGAGGGAAACATTCAGGCCGTTCATAGCCATGCCGGTCATGAGCAACAAGGTCAGCAGGAAGGCACCCGCCGAACTGTCGTCGTCCGGTAGCTCGGCAGTGCCGGCCACCGGTGTCCAGGACAACCGGACCGGCGGTTGTTGCCCACCCAGCTCCCACACCTGTTCGGCCAGGCCCTGCTGGAAGTCGGCCAGCTCGGACTCCCAGATAGGCCGGGAATTGAGCCAGACGGTCAATTCCGGCCGCTCGCCGCCGGCCAGGGCGGCCGCAAAATCGGCCGGCACGGCAATGCCGGCGGCAGCGTCTTCCATGGCCGCGGCCAAAGCCGCTTCTGAGGTCACCTGCTGGAGTTCAACGTTCGGCAGTTCCGCCAACAGGGCGGCCACCGGCGACCCGGCCGGATCGTAAAGGGCCACCGGCAGGACGGGCACGCCTGACAGGTCGCCAAAGGCAACTTGAAAGAACAGTTGCAGGAAGAGGGGCAGGACCATCATCAGGAGCATACTGGGCGACCTGGCCAGGTTGAGGAGGTCCTTGCGAACCAGGGCCAGGATGAGCTGCCAGCGGGCCAGCCGGCCGCCGGTTGAACCAATTTTGAGCGGGGTTGAGGTTTCCATACCAGACCTTATGATGTAGAGACGTTGCATGGCAACGTCTCTACATGATTATAGGAAAAGATACGGCGGCAACAACATCGCCACGGCCAGGGCCAGGGCGCCGGTCAGGAGGTAGCCGGCTGATTGGGAGCGGGTGGCGCCCAGGATGAAGGTGTAGGTCACGGCCGAGATGCCCAGCCCCAACAGGTGCTCCTGCCAGTAAGCCCGGCCGGACAGGAAAAGAGGCAAAAACATCGTCGCTACCAGGATCATCGCCCCGGCCACGAGCGCGCCCCTGGTCGTGGTGTCGCCGGCCATCAGGACGGCCATAGCCAGGCAACCCAGGGTAAAGATGGCGGCCATAGCGGCCGTAGACCAGACGGTATCAACAGCCAGGTAGACAGCGCCGCCAGCCACGAGCGTGGCGACGACGACCACCACCGCGGCCGCGTCCCGGGCCGTCCAGGCAACCACACAACGTTGGATGAATTGTTTGAGTAACATAAGTCCTCCAAGTAATGAGTAATGAGTGATGAGCACCCATCACTCATTACTCATTACTTCCCCAAAACAATGCGCTCCTGGTAATAGTAGCGGATGGCGGCGGCCAGGGCGGCGACGGTCAGGAGAAGAGTGATGGCCGAGGCGACGGCCGCCGCCGGCCAGTCGAGGGGCTCGCCACGCGAGACGTTGTTAACCAGGAACAGTTGGGCGACGGTGGGAACGAACTGCATCCAGGCCTGCTGTTTGACCGGCAGAACGGAGAGGAAGACGGCCGGCAGGAAGCCGACCAGGGCCACCAGTTGGGTGTAGGTCTGGGCCTCGCGCACGCTGCGCGCCCGGGCGGCAATCAACATCTCCAGGGCGACGGCCATCGTGACCACGGGGACCATCAGCAGCACGGCGGTGAGCAACGTCTGGTTGTTTACGTCGAGACGGATATTGGTAAATTCCTGGACCTGGGGCAGGCGCAGCAAGAGAATGAAAGCCGAGGTCGCCAGCCCGGTGGCGACAATGGTGAAGGCCAGGGCGGCCAGGTATTTACCTAGCAGGATAGCCCAGCGTGGCACCGGGTTGAGGAGCAGGGGTTCCAATGACTCCCGCTCCCGCTCGCCGGCCGTCGTGTCCACGGCCAGGTAGAAACCGCCAAAGAAGGCGGCCGTAATCATGATGACCGGCAGCAAATTCAGGACCGAGCTGGCCCCACCCTGCGTAGCCGGCGACACGTCCACCACGTCCACCGGGACGGCGGCCAGCGCCGCCGGGCTGATGCCCCGGGCCAGCAGGCGGAGATTGCCCACCCGGCCGCTGTATTCCTGCAGCAACTCCTCCGCCCGGTCTACAACAATGCTGGCGCTGTTATTGGATTCGTCGGCCAGCAGTTGCACCGGTGCCGGCCGGCCGCTGCTAAACGACTCGCCGTAACTGTCGGGAATGACCAGGATCACGTCGGCCTCGCCGCTACGCACGGCCGCTTCCGGTTCGGCCGGCGCGGCCAGAATTTCGACGTTGTTTTGTTCCAGGTAAGCCACCAGGTTGGGCGCGTGGGCGGCGCCGACCACCGGCAACTGCAGCGGCCGCTCGGCCTGTTGGCTGACGCTGCGATTCACAAAGCCGAAGAGGACAATGTAAAAGATGGGGTTGAAAAGGACCGTCCCCAGGGCGTTGCCCACCGAGCGCCGGTCACGCAGGTTGTCAATGGTTTCTTTCCAGGCGATGATCCAGATCCGATCCAGCATGTTTCGATTCCTTATGCTAACCTCCCGGAGGTTGGGAACCTCCGGGAGGTTTATTTTAATCCTTCCGGCGTGCCAATCACGGCCACGAAGGCATCCTCCAGGTTTTCCTGGCCCGTCTGCTGCCTCAAGGCGTCAGGGGAACCCTGGGCGACCACCCGGCCGTGGGCAATGACGACGATGTTGTCGCACAGCATGGCCACTTCCTGCATGACGTGGCTGGAAAAGAGCAGGCACTTCCCCTCATCCCGCAGCCGGCGGATGACTTCGCGCATGGCTCGCGTGCTCATCACGTCCAGCCCGGTCGTCGGCTCGTCGAGCATGACGTTTTGCGGCCGGTGGACCAGGGCGCGGGCAATGGCCACCTTGATCTGCTGCCCAGTGGAAAAGCCCTCGGCGCGCCGGTCGGCGATGTCGGCCATGTCCAGCAATTGGAGCAACCCGTCAATTTCCTGTTCCAGCGACTCCCCTTTCAGCCCACGCAGCCGGCCGAAGTAGCGGACGTTCTCCCGGGCCGTCAGCCGGTGGTACAGCCCGCGCTTGTCAGGCAAGATACCGATCCGCTGCTGGGCGGCCAGGGTCTGGACGGCCGTGTCGTGGCCGTCAATGGTCGCCTGGCCGCTTTCCGGCCGTAATACGCCGGCAATCAGGCGCATCGTCGTGCTCTTGCCTGCGCCATTCGGTCCCAGCAGCCCGGTGATCAACCCATTAGGCGCGGTGAAAGAAACGTTCTGCACCGCCTTCACCGGGCCAAAAGACTTGCTCAGTTGACTCACTTCAATCATTCCGTTTTTCTCCAACGGGACGCAGATTTTCGCTGATTTACGCTGATTTTTACCTTTATCTGCGCCAATCCGCGTTCATCTGCGTCCTATTTATGGTTGGGGGCCGGCGAAGTCTACGAAGAACGGCGGTGGTTGCAGCCGTTCCAGGCAGGTGGCGTCTAACCCTTCGACCGTACCCTGGGCGATAAAGTCGGCCGCCAGGCGCGGCAGGCAGCCAACGCTGATGACGACGTGCCCATAGCCGGGCACAACCAGGTGCAGGCTGTTGGGCAGCGACTCCGCCACCTGGGCGGCGTACACCGGTGGGGTGATCGGGTCGGCCTCGCCGGAGAGGAGCAGGGTAGGTACGCTGGAGACAACCGGTTGGTGAAGGGCGGCCGGCGCCTGGCCGTGTGGCCATTCAGCGCAGCTCTGGACAAATGGTTCAGCCATCAAGGGGAAGATCGTGCCGGCCTGGAAAGCCTTGGCCTCTTCCAGGGCAATAAACGGTGCGTCCTCGGCGCAGGTGACGGAGTAGAGCATGCCATGGTAAAGCCCGGTCTCCCCGGCCAGGAGCAGCCCCTGGGCCACCAGCGGCCCAAAGTCGCCGCTCTGGTGGGCCTGGTGAATGAGCAGCGGCAGCAATGAGGTCAGGTCGGTGCTGTACAGCAGGTTAAAGATGACCTGGGCGAAGAGGTCGCGGGTCAGGATCACTTCCAGTTGTTCGCCGCTGAGCGGGTGAGCAACAGCAAATTCCAGGGGCGTTTCCAGCCGGGCCAGCAGCGCCTGAAATTCCATCTCTACGTCGGGGAACTGCTCGTTACAGGCAGGGTCGGCGGCGCAGCGGGCGAAGAGCATCTCCAGCGCCCGCTGGCCGTCGCGGGGCGCTTGCAAGAAAAGGACCAGTTCCGGCCCGACGACGGCGTCCAGGACGACGGTGCGGACGCGCTCCGGGTAGAGGCGTAGGTAGGTGAGCGCGGCCCGCGTGCCGTAAGAACCGCCGTAGAGATTGATTTGCTCGTAGCCCAGGGCGGCGCGCACGTCGTCCAGGTCGGCCATGGCCACGTCGGTCGTATAGCGGGTCAGGTCGGCGTCCAGCGAGGCCAGGCACTGGCGGGTTAAAGCGACTCTCTCTTCATCCGACAACGGCCGGGTCAGGGACGCGTCGGTGAAATTCTCGCAGGCCAGCGGGTTTGACTGGCCGGTGCCGCGCTGGTCCACCAGGACCAGGTCGCGCTCTTTGTTGATGGCCGTAAAAAGCTCCAGTAAGGGCGGGAAGGCCTCGCTGGCGGCCTGGCCCGGCCCGCCGGCCAGCAAGAAGAGCGGGGCCGCTTCGGGCAGGCTGCCGGTGGCCGGAATGACGGCGATGCGCAGGTCAATGGTCCGGCCGCTGGCAGCTTCCCGGTTTTCAAAGACGGTCAACGTGCCGCAGCGGGCGGCCACCCCGGCCGGCAGGCGGCACGGTTCCAGGGCCACGGCCGGCCCGCCGTTTGCGGCCGATTGGCGGGCAGCGCAGGCCACCAGCCCGGCCAGGGCGAGGAGCAATAACAAGGAAATGGCAAGAAATCGGGTGAGGTTCGGTTGCGCAGTCATGCTGACAGCCTAGCAGAATCGGCCACGGGGCGCAGCAAATTCCGGCCGAAAGGCGCATAGGGCGGCCGAATGGCAGTAAAAGGGGGCTGAATGGCGCGGGGGAGTGCCAGGTGTCAGGTGTCAGACTTTGGCAAGGCCAAAGTCCTGTCAAGTATCAAGTGCAACGATACCTGACATATGACACGTGATACGTGACACTGTTTAGTAGCCTAGTAGCTCGCGCAGTTCGCGGGCGGAGTGTTTGCTGAGGGGGATTTCGGCCGGGCCGGGGCCGTCGAGGATGAGGGTGAAGCTGTCACGGGTGTAGGAAATGACTTCTTTGACGTGCTGCAGATTGACCAGGTAACTGCGGTGGGCGCGGAAGAAGCCGCTACGGGCCAGCCGCTCCTCCAGCTCGGACAGGTTCAGGTGGGTGGGAATCCGGCCGCCGGCCGTCTGGAGGTAGGACTGGCCGTTCTCGACGGTGGCGTAGAGAATGTCGCCGGGGTTGACCAGGACGACCTTATCTTCCAGCCGGGCCGGTATCTTGAAGGGTAAGTCCACCCGCCCTTCCGCTCCGGGGTTGTAGCTGCGGCTGAGGCGGCCGTTCTCGGCGACGTGAATGGTCCGGCAGAGCGAGGCGACGGTGGCGGCGTCGGCGGCCAGGACGAGAACGGCCACGCCATCCACCGCCCATTGGCCGACCAGCCGGGCCAGCAGCTCGGCCGAGGAATTATCGCAGTCGCCAAAGGGTTCGACCAGCAACAACACGACCGGCCGGTGCAAAATGGCCCGGCCAAAGGCCAGGCGCCGCCCCAGCCCCGGCGATAAGACGCTGGCCCGCGCCGTCGCCCGGTCGGCCAGGCCGACCTGGGCCAGGACTTCCTCTACCCGGCCGGGCGGCAGGCCATAGAGCCGGGCGTAAAAGGCCAGGTTTTCCCGCACCGACAGGCGAGGATAGAGGGCGTTGTCGGCCAGCAAAACGCCCAGGCGCCGGGCCAGTTCCGGTTGGGCCGCGGCCGGGTTCAAGCCGGCCACTTCGACTGTGCCGGCTGTGGGCTGGGAGCGGCCGGCCAGCAGTTCCAGCAAGGCGACCTTGTTCTGGTTGCGCAGGCCGACGACGGCGGCGATTTCGCCCGCCTCGACGACCAGCAACTCAATGTCAACCAGGGTTGACTGGTCCACCACCTTTTGCAGGTGGGTCAAACGGATGAGCGGCCCGGCCAGGCTGCTGCCGTTCACCGGGGCTGCTCCCAACGGGCCATGACTCTGGCGACGGCCGGCTCGACTTCTGCCCGCGCATCCCAGCGTTCGTAGCCCCTGGCCAGGAGCGTATGGTAGTTCGTTTCCCGGTGGCGAATGTGGGCCATGATGGCCAGCCGGATAGCCGCCTCGTCAAAATCCTTCGCCGCGGCCGACCGGCCGACCCGTCCGCTGTACTTGAGGCAGGCGTGTTCGGCACAAGTAGATTCTTTAACAGTGATAAATACTTTTAGCTCCTCCGGTTTTGCTGACCCCTTATCCATTCCATTTCTCCAGTACAAGCGTGGCCCAGACTGTCTAGTCTGTGTGCCCGGCTGCAGGCTAACAGGATCTGTTTCTAGCAGGAAATGATACTGGAACCTCCCGGAGGTTGGCAACCTCCGGGAGGTTGCTGGTGAAGGCGGGCTTGACAAAGGCAAATGTGTAACTAAAATAGTTACTTATGAGCACCAGCAGCCGCTTTGCCGTGGCCGTCCATACGCTGGCCCTGTTAACTCTGGAGAAACGGCCGTTGCCTTCCACCTACATCGCCGGCAGCGTCAATACCAACCCGGTGGTTATTCGCCGCATCCTGGGGGCGCTGAACGAGGCCGGGCTGGTCAACACGCTGCTAGGCTCGGAAGGAGGGGCGGAACTGGCCCGGCCGGCCGAGGAGATCACCCTGCTGCAAGTCTACCGGGCCACCGAAAAGGGCGACCTCTTCAGTCTACACCCCAACACTCCCAACCCCCTGTGCCAATGCGGCAGCAACATCCAGCCGGTCCTGTCGGCCGTCTTTTACCGGGCAGAGAGGGCGATGGAAGGAGTCCTGGCCCGGACGACCATTGCCGACGTGGTCCAGGCCATTGAGGCGCGGCTGGAGCGGGTGTATGCCAGTTATAGCAGGTAAGGGGAGATTAGAGATTGGAGATTAGAGATTGGAGATTGCGAGATGAAAATCGCCATTATCGGTACGGGGCGGGTGGGGCAGGCGTTGGGGACGGGCTGGGCCCGGGCCGGCCACCAGGTTATCTTTGGCTCGCGCCGGCCGGATAGCGACGAGGTCCAGCAGATTGTGGCGGCGGCCGGGCCCAACGCCAGCGCGGCCCCGGTAGCCGAGGCGGCGGCTGCGGCCGGGGTCGTCGTCCTGGCCACGCCCTGGGCGGCCGTCCGGGACGTCATTGCTTCGGCCGGCGACCTGGCCGGCAAAGTGGTGGTGGACTGCACCAATCCAATCAAGCCGGGGCTGGAGCTGGCCGTGGGGCTGACCACTTCCGGTGGGGAGCAGGTGGCCGGCTGGGCGGCCGGCGCCCGGGTGGTCAAGGCCTTCAACACGACGGGAGCGGAGAATATGGCCAACCCCGATTACGGCGGCCGGCCAGCGACGATGTTCATCTGCGGCGACGACGCCGGGGCCAGGGCTACCGTCGCCAGCCTGGCCAGCGACCTGGGGTTTGGGGTGGTAGACTGCGGCCCGCTGAAGCTGGCCCGCACCCTGGAGCCGTTAGCCATTCTGTGGATTCACCTGGCGGCCGTCCAGGGGTTGGGGCGCAATATTGCCTTTGCCCTGTTGCACCGGGAGGGGGAATTGTAGCGTGTAGGGGTGTGGAAGTGTAGGGGTGTAGGGGTGTGGGGGTAACGATGTTGAAACGAACTTGAAACGATAGATTGCTACACTCGACTGTGAGGATACAGATGGTATCCATTCAAACCAAATCACAGTATAAGGAAAATCTATCATGTTTCAGCAGAGTACTCTCATTCGTCGTATCCGGACCCAGCCGATGCGCTGGCTCAGCCTCCTGGCTGTGTTCATGGCCTTGTGGCTGGCCCAATCGGCCCAGGCTATCGGCCTGCAACTGATCTTTATCCATGCCCCTCAGCAACGAATTGACACCGATGGCGATGGCAGCCTCGATTTCTTTTCGGCCGATTTTGCCGTCAACAGTGACAACACCGCCAGCGGCGTGATCTTCCTGGACAGCGATAGCAAGATTAAGCTGCAGAGCGGCCACATCGTGTGGACGAGCAGTGAAGAGAAGGCCGTGCTGGACGGGGTCCATTACCAGAAGGTGAACGGCCAATGGCAGGCAACCGGCAACGTCCAGGTGGAAGCCAAACCGGCCGGGGGCGGTAGTGGTCCCGACTTCCAATTCCAGACTGATGCTAGTGCCACTGTTTTTATGGCCAGCGGCGAATGGCAACGGGAGTACGTGGCCGGGGTGATGGCCCCGGCGGCCCAGGTGGACACCGATGGCGACGGGCAGTTAGACGATTTCTCGGCCGACCTGCTGGTCTTGAACGACGGCCCGGCCGTGGGCACCATCCAACTGGATAGCGACGACCGCATTGTGGTCGAGAGCGGCGCCACGCTGTGCCTGGCCGGGGAAGCGGCCGTGGTTGTTTACGGCACGCGCTACCAGCAAATAAACGGCTTATGGCAGGCAGTGGGCGACAGTCGCGCCCAGGGGCGGCCGGCAGGTGGCGGTGGCGGTGGCGACATTGTCCTCTTCGACATTATTGATTCTGTCCCGGGCCAGGCCGTTTCTTTCGAGGCGTTGGCCGAGCTACCCCTGGCGGCCGATCCCTGCGCCGGATAAGGCCCGCGTTCAGGTTTAGCGCCGGTAGTAAACCGGTAAAAGCGAAAAGCGCTTGTTGGCCTTAGAGCCAACAGGCGCTTTTTCGCGAAAACGGTCAGTCTGCCAATAAGGCCTTTAAATGTTGCCGGTATTGATGATTGGGCGTTTGGGCCAATAATTGCTGGTATAACGTCGTGGCCGTCTCTTTGCTGCTCACGTCTCCTGTCAACTGCCATAAATCATAATGTAGCTGGGCTTGCTCGGCCGGGCTGCCATAGTGGCCTAACATTGTATCAAGCTGTGCCCGCGCTTTACCCTGTTCGCCAAGTGCAGACCACAAGCGGGCCCGGAGGAGGTAGCCTTCAAAAAGCACCTGTTTTTCTTGAAAAGGCTCGCTACTTTGTAAAGCTTCAGTCAGCACCAGAAAGGCCGATTCTGACTGCCCCTGCCGGAACAAGATTTGGGCTTGTTGTAACAACCCCATGGCGGTATAGCGTTGATTGGCCAACGCTCGAAACCGGGTGATCGCCTGTTGTGTATTTTGTAAAGCGGATTCGTACCGGTCCATCACCATGTCCACCTGTCCGATGTTCAGCCACCAGAGCCCTTCTGATAACGCTTTCCCCAATTCCTGGTTTAGCTGCAAGGCCTGCTCATAGGCCTGCCGCGCCGCTTCATAGTTGCCTTGTTCAAAATGAACGAGCCCGATGGAACCGATACTATTGGCGATGCTGGGTTGAAGCCCCAGTGTCTGGCTGAGGGTAAGCAATTGCTGGTAATAGGCTAAGGCCCGATCATATTGCCCCAGTCGCTTATAAGCATTGCCGAGCGCCAGCATGGTGTTGGCAACGATCTGCTGCGCTCCCGTAGTCTGGGCCACGGCCAGGCCAGCCTCAAAATGCTGGCACGCCTGCTCGGGATCGCCCAGGCGCAAATAGATATTGCCCAGGTGACTCAAATTCCGGGCTAATTCGGCTTGATCGTTGAGTTCCCGGCACAACTGAATGGCCTGTTCGTAATGGGCGATGGCGGCCTGATTCTCACCGTGCAAGGCCAGAATGGTGGCCTGTTTACCAATCGCCAGGGCGATCAAATCGCGCAAACCGGCCGCTTCTGCCTGTGTTCTGGCTTTCTGAAACCATTGCCCGGCTTCTTGAAGTTGCCCCTTGCTGACGTAAGTGCTACCCATCTGGATCAGGCTGTTGATGATGCCCCGCACGTACCCCAACCCCTGAGCCATTTGTAAGGTTTTTTCATAGGCCTTGCGCGCGGCCGCGATGTCACCCTGATCCAGGTAAACAGTGCCCAGCCCCAGGGTATGTTTGACGATGCCCTGCTTGTAACCGATGGTCTCGGCGATAGCCAGCGCCTGGCGTAGATGATCCAGGGCCTGGGGATACTCAGCCTTGAGCTGATACACATAACCGATGTTTCCCAGCGTGGTTGATATTTCGGTTTGATCGCCGACCGCTTCGTAAATTTGCCGGGCCCGGGCAAAAACGGTCAGCGCGGCCGTGTACTGGCTCTGTTTCAGGTGGACAAAACCAATCTCGTTCAGAACGTGGGCCACCTCGCCAGTGGGGGCAGGGGCGGTATAAAAGTGCAACGCCTGCGCTAAAGCCTTTTTGGCCTCGTCAAACTGGCTCAGATGGCGGCGCCATTCCCCTTCCAGAGTGTACGTCTGGGCCAGCAGGTCGGCCGCCGCCGCCGATTCAGCCAGTTGCCGGGCCGCCTGGGCGTGCCGGATAGCGGCTTCATATTGCCCGCTCTGGCCCAGAAAATCGGAAGCCCCGGCGTGCAGTTCACAGAGCAACAAAGTGGCTCCGGGGGCGACAGGCCAGGATTGTACCGCCTGAATGGTCGCCAGTAACCGTTGTTGGGCCTCCTGGAATAGCCCGGCCAGATGGTAGAAACGGGCCAGCCCGGACATGGCCGCGCGAAGCAGGTCCACCTGTTGCTGCTCCACGGCCCATTGCCAGGCCTGGCGGATGTGTTCTAATTCAGCCTGGGTGATGGTGATGGCGGATTGAGGATGGCGGCCACGTAAAGTTTCCGCCTGCTGTCCCATCAAGCTCAGGTAGTAATGGCTATACCTCTCCTGAAAACTGTACCGCTGGGGTTGGGGTTGGCCAAGGGCAAACTGGCGTAACAGTTCGTGCATTTCGTACCGCCCCTGGGGAAGCCTGTGCAGGAGCGATTTATCGAGCAGGGTGGCGATGTCCAGCATGGTCACGTCGGGCAGAATGGCCAGCGCCGCTTCCAGGGTAAACCCGGCCGGGAACAGGGCCATACGGGCCAGAACCCCTTGTAGATGAGTAGCCAGCAGTTGCCACGTTTGGGCCAGCACCGCCCGCACGCTCTGGTGCCGTTCGGGCATATCTTGTAAAGGAGAAGCCAGGAAATCGAGGCTCTTTTTGGTTTCGCGCAAGATGGCCGCCGGTTCCATGACCCGCACCCAGGCGGCCGCGATCTCCAGCGCCAGCGGCATCCCATCCACCAGCCGGCTCAGTTCCAGCACCGTCGCCCCATCACCGGGTCGCAGTTGGAAATTGGGAACCATGCGCCGGGCGCTACGCTGGAACAGTTCCACCGCTTCCGAACTTTCCCCGGTCACATCCAGCCCCCGAATCAGTTGCCGCCACTCGGCCTGGATGTTGAGCGGTTCGCGAGAGGTCAGCAAAATTTGTACCTGGGGGGCAGTCGCCACCATTTCGGCCACGAAAGGGGCACCGCTGACGATTTGCTCAAAGTTGTCACAGACCAGGAGCATCTCTTTGTCGCGCAGATAGGCCAGCAATTGGTGGCGAGGGCTGGTCTGCTCTTCCAGGCGCAACCCTAACCGCTGGGCGATGGTTGTCACCAGCAGGTCCTCTTCGGTGACGGTAGCTAAGGGGATGAAATAGACGCCATCGCGATACAGCCTGGTGCCGCCGGCAAGCTGATGCCCAACTTGCAGGCTGAGTCGCGTTTTGCCCATGCCCCCCGGCCCCAGCAAGGTGAGCACACGGCAGGCCGGGTTGGCCAGGGTGGTCACGATCTCGTTCAGTTCGCGCTGGCGACCAATAAAGGGAGTAAGCGGCGTGGGGAAATGGTGGATTTCGGTTTGGGCGGGGCGGGCCGGAATGGACTGTAAACTCCCATCTTTGATCTGTTGCCAGAGATGGGTCGTTTCTGGGGCAGGTTCCACACCCAGCTCATCGGCGAGGAGTTGCCGGCATTGTTCGTAAAGGGCGAGGGCTTGCGGCCGCAGACCGTGTAAGGCCTGGACGCGCATCGCCTGCTGGTAGGCCGGTTCATAAAACGGATCGAGGGCCATCTGGCGTTGGGCATAATGAAGAGCGGCTTCGACGTCGCCCCGTCCGGCCTGCATATCGGTCAAGGTATGCAGGGCCAGCAACGCTTTTTGCTGCAAGAACTCTCGTTGCACCAGTAGCCAATCCTCGAACGTCTCGCCCTCATCGAGGGAAAACCCGGCCAGAAATTCACCGCGATAGAGCGCGGCCGCGGTTTCCAATTGCTGTAAACATTCCGCGCAGCTTTCCAGTTCCGGGTGATCGTGTCTATCACAGGCCAACAGGGCCTGTTGGAAAAGCTGATGATCCCGCGCCAGCCCGGCCGTGTGTAACTGCACCACATCCCGGTTCACCGTGAGCATGGTGTCACTCACGCCGGGCACAATCTCATCTACCGCCTGCCGTAACCGGTGTAAAGACAGGCGCAAATTACTGCGCGCCTGCTGATCGGGCATATCCGGCCAGAACAGCCCGGCCAAAGCTTCCCGCCGGTGGGGGCGATCCGCTTCCACCGCCAGGTAAGCCAGCAAGCCACGCACCTTGTCCGTCGCCAGGGAGATAGTGGCGCCGCCGGTTGTCATTAGATGGAACGTGCCCAACAGGGCCAGGTGTAGCTGTTGCACTGGTTCATTATAGCTTGAAACGATGTTGAAACGATAGCCTGGTATGGTGGGCCTATGAACAAATAACCTCCCGGAGGTTGGCGATGCCGCCGGGCGGCCCGGCGACATCGCTTGAACCTCCGGGAGGTTATCAAACTATGAACAAGGAGAATGAAGATGACCCCGAAACAAATCGAACTCGTACAAGAAACATTTGCCCTGGTGGCCCCGATGGCCGACCAGGCGGCCGCGCTTTTTTATGCCCGCCTGTTTACCCTGGACCCCTCATTACGTCCATTATTCCGTAGTAACATGGACGAACAGGGCAAAAAATTGATGGCCACCCTGACCCTCGTCGTGCGCGACTTACAGCAACCGGAAACGATCATTGCCGCCGTTCAGCACCTCGGCCAGCGACACGCAACCTACGGGGTGCAACCAGCCCATTACAACACAGTTGGTAGCGCTCTGCTGTGGACATTGAACCAGGGGCTGGGGGACAGGTTTACGGCTGAGGTAGAAGCGGCGTGGACGGCCGCTTACACATTGCTGGCTGATTTGATGCTAGAAGCGGCGGCGCAAACCGTCCCACTCCCTGCCTGAGTGGCGGGTGGTCCAGTCTTGGAGACTGGACCATTCTCCATTTCCGACCCGGTGATCATGAAGGCGCCGGCAATTTGGCCGAAGGCTGCAGGCTGGCCAGGATCAGCGGCAGCACTTGCTGGACAAATTCGCCGGCCGGAACCGGCCGATCCTGCTGGCTCCATTGGACGGCCGCGCCATAGATCGCCCAACTGGTGACCATTGCTCCCAGTTCCGGCGTTGCGGGCCGGCTTGATTCACCGGCCGGCATCTCTGCCAGCCAGGTCCGGAGGATTTCGTACAGCTCGACCTTAATCTGCTTCTCCATCAACGGCCCCAACTGGCCGTGCGGCGGCGGGCAGCGGCGGTTGATCTCAGCCAGAAACTCACAGACCGTCAGGATGAGGCGGGCCAGGTTCTCCGAACTGAAGAGGGTGCCTTCCGGCACCTGGCTCCGCAACCGCTGCTGGATCATTTCACGGATGGCGTATTCTAGCAGCGCGTACTTGTCGGCAAAATGAGCGTAGAAGGTGACCCGGTTGACCGTCGCCCGCTCGGCAATATCCTGGACGGTGATGGCTTGAAAGCTCTTCTCGGCCATCAGCGCCATCAGCGCCTGCTGTAGCAACTGGCGGGTGCGCCTGACCCGGGGATCCAATTTCTTTTCTTCTTGTTTAAGCAACATTTTTAAGCCTCTGTCGCTTAAGCGACAAAAACACGCCTTTGTCGGTTGACGAGCCTGCCAAGAAATCTATCATATACATGATACACGACATTTGTAGTTTTCACAACAGTTGTTTTCAACGCTAAGGCAAGTGAAAGGAGGCAAACCATGAATGTGGTCTTATGGATTGTGCAGGTTTTGGTCGGGCTGGCATTTGTGGCCGCCGGATATACCCACGGCTTCCGCGCCGAGCAAATGAGGTCACAACAAGGAATGCAGTGGATTGCGGCCGTCCCCCGGGGATTGTTGAACTTTATCGCCCTGTCCGAGATTCTTGGCGGGATCGGTGTGATTGTGCCGGCACTAACGGGAATTCTGCCCTGGCTGACACCATTGGCGGCCGCCGGTCTGGCCCTGATCATGCTGTTGGCGGCCGGGTTCCACCTTATGCGCCGCGAATATCCCAACATCGTCTTTAATCTTATTCTTTTGGCTCTGGCTGCGTTTGTTGCCTACGGCCGCTTTGTGATTCAGCCACTCTAAAGGACACTATGTTAGAAAACATCTTCTCACCGTTCAGCGACTGGGGTCTATTAATCCTGCGCCTGTCTATGGGCATCATCTTCATTGCCCACGGCTGGCCAAAACTCAATCCGAACTCGCCCATCAAAGGCCCGGCCGGATTCGCCATGGGCCTGAAACAGATGGGTATTCCTCTACCCACGTTTTTCGCCTGGGTCGTCGTCTTGCTGGAGACAGTTGGCGCAGTGCTGCTCATCCTTGGGTTAGGAACGCGTATTCTGGCCCTGGGCTTCGCCATTGATATGCTGGTGGCCATTGTGCGCGCCAGACGACCAATGGGCGCCAAGTTCAGCTCTATGACAGAGGGCATCGGTTGGGAGTTTGAATTTATTCTGTTGGCCGCGGCGCTGGCGTTGCTGTTCACCGGCGCAGGCAGCCTCGCGCTCGATCCGGTCCTGGGACTATAGCTGAAAGCGGATAGCGGATAGCTATTTAGGACGAGGATTCCAGGCGCGCTGGCCCATACATCCGGTATAATTCCGGTTTGTATGACCAAAGAAAAACGTTTACAGGCTCACCAACGGCAAATCCGGCGGCTGCAGCGCCGCCTGGTTCAATTGGAACGGACCAGCTACACCTATTCCTGGGTCCGGCTGGCTATTTTTACGGCCGGTATGATCGCCAGCGGGGCCTTCCTTTTCCTGGAAGGCTCCTGGCTGGCCTGGAGCACCTTCTTCACCACCCTCTTGGTGTTCGGCCTGGTGGTCGCCCGGCACCGCCGGCTGGAGACCAGCATCGCCCGGCACAAAGTGTGGCTGGAGATGAAAGCGACGCAAATCGCCCGGATGCGGCTGGATTGGGGGCACATTCCCCCCTCCTCCCTGGCGCCGGACCACCCCCTGGCCCTCGATCTGGACCTGCTTGGCGACCACTCCCTGCACCGGCTGCTCAACACGGCCGTCTCCCGGCCGGGCGGCGAACGGCTGGGCGAGTGGCTGGTGAACCCGCTGACCGGCCACCAGCAAATTGAAGCGCGCCAGCAGTTAGTACGCGAACTCGTACCACTCAGCCTGTTCCGGCAGCGGCTGGCCCTGGCGGCTACCCTGGCCGGCCGGAGCGGCCGGCGGCAAGAGCCGGAGCGGCTGCTGGCCTGGCTGCAAGAGCGCCCTTTTCCCCGGTCATTGCGCTACTGGCTGGTGGTTTTTAGCGCGCTGGCGGCGGCCAACCTGCTCTTCTTCCTGGCCGACCTGGCCGGCCTCAGCCCGTCCCTGTGGAAAGCCAGCCTGCTGCTGTACCTGGGCCTGTTCCTGGTCAAAAACCGGGAACTGGGCGAGCCGTTCGCCGAGGCCACCCGCCTGCGCGACGCCCTGGAGCAACTGGGGGCCGTTTTCCAGCAGTTGGAAGGGTATTCTTACCGGCGGAAGCCCCACCTGGCCGCCCTGTGCGCTCCGTTCCTGGACCCGGCCCACCGCCCGTCCCGCCTCCTGGCCCGGCTCAACCGGGTGGTTAACGCCACCGGGCTGCGGGGCAACCCGCTGGTCTGGCTGGCGCTCAACGTCGCCGTCCCCTGGGACTTTTACTTTGCCTACCGGCTGGGCCAGTTGAAGGCCGACATAGCCCACCACCTGCCCGTCTGGATGGACGCGTGGATTGAGCTGGAGGCGCTCGGCTCGCTGGCTAACCTGGCCACCGTCAACCCGGACTATACCTTTCCAGAGATCGTGGCTGGAGGGCCAGACGAAGGGCCAGTATTCCAGGTCCAGGCGGCCGGCCACCCCCTCATCCCAGACCCCTTAAAGGTCTGCAATGACTTCACCATTGACCGTATCGGTGAGGTAGCCCTCTTTACCGGCTCCAATATGTCCGGCAAGAGCACCTTTTTGCGGACCATTGGTATTAACCTGGTCCTGGCCCACGCCGGCGGCCCGGTTAACGCCCGGTCACTGCGGACCCGGCTCTTCCGGCTGTGTACCTGCATCCGCATTAGCGACTCGGTGACGGACGGCATTTCCCACTTCTACGCCGAAGTCAAGTGCCTCAAGCGACTGCTGGTCGAGCTGGAAACCTCCCAGCCGCTGCCGCTCTTTTACCTGATTGACGAAATCTTCCAGGGCACCAACAACCGGGAGCGGCTGATTGGCAGCCGGGCTTACATTCGGGTGCTGGCCGGCCGGCCGGGCGTCGGCCTCATCTCCACCCACGACCTGGAGCTGGTCTCGCTGGCCGAGGAAGCGCCCCTGGTGCGCAATTACCATTTCCAGGACGAGGTCATTGAAGACCGGATGGCCTTTGACTACACTGTCCGGCCGGGCCCCAGCCCGACGACCAACGCCTTGAAGATCATGCGGCGGGAGGGGTTGCCGGTAACGGAGATCAGAGATTAGAGATTGGAGATTGTGAGCAACCTTTGGTTGCCAATCTCTAATCTCCAATCTCCAGTCTTAACTATTATGATTGACCTCCTCATCGCCAACCCCCTTCTGCTCCTCTTCCTGGTCTCGGCCGTTGGCTATGCCATCGGGCGGATTAAGGTCAAGGGGAGCAGCCTGGGGGTGGCGGCGGTGCTTTTTGTGGGGCTGGCGGCCGGGGCGCTCCACCCGGACCTGGCCCTGCCGGAGATCATCTTCTTGTTAGGGCTGGTCGTCTTTGTCTACACCGTCGGCCTGAGCAGTGGGCCGGGCTTTTTTGCTTCCTTCCGGCGCAAGGGGCTACGCGACAACCTCTTTGTGGTCGGCATGATTACCTTTGCCGCTCTGCTCAGCGGGGGCGCCCATTTCTTATTGGGGCTAAAGGCCACGGTGACGGCCGGCCTGTTTGCCGGCAGCCTGACCAACACGCCGGCCCTGGCCGGCCTGCTGGACCTGATCAACAGCACGGCGCCGGCCGCTCAGCGCGACGCCCTGCTGGCCGAGCCGGTCGTCGGCTACTCGGTCGCTTACCCGATGGGCGTCCTGGGCGTGATCCTGGCCGTTTTTGTCACCCAGCGACTGTGGCGGATTGATTACCCGGCCGAGGCCCGGCGGCTGCGCAAATTTCACGTGGTCGAGCAGGAACTGTACAACCGCACTGTCCGGGTGACCCGGCCGGAAGTGACCGGCGTACCGCTGCGCGAGCTGCGCCACCACCAGTGGGACGTTCTCTTTAGCCGGCTGAAACGGGGCGAAGAAGTGAGCCTGGCCCGAGCCCAGACCACGCTGCAACCGGGCGACCTGATTAACCTCGTCGGCACGCCGGAGGCGGTAGACGCGCTGATCCCCCAACTGGGCGAGCCGGCCGGCCAGGATCTGGAGTGGGACCGCAGCGAGTACGATTACCGGCGGGTGTTTGTCTCCAACCCGGCCATCGCCGGCCGGCGGCTGGCCGAGCTGCACCTGCCCCGGCAGTATGGGGCCGTCGTCACCCGGGTCCGCCGGGGCGACATTGACCTGCTGGCCGAAGGGGACACCGTCCTGGAACTGGGCGACCGGGTCCGGGTGGTGGCCCGGCGCGAGGCGCTGCCGGCCCTTAGCCGGCTTTTCGGCGATTCCTACCGTGATCTGAGCGAGTTAAACCTGGTCTCTTTTGGCCTGGGGCTGACGGCCGGCCTGCTGCTGGGCCTGGTCCCCATCCCGCTGCCCGGCGGGGTGACGTTCCGGCTGGGCTTTGCCGGCGGTCCACTGATTGTCGCCCTGGTCCTGGGCGCGCTGCGCCGCACCGGCCGGCTGGTCTGGACGCTACCCTATAGCGCCAACCTGACTTTGCGCCAGGTAGGGCTGACGCTGCTGCTGGCTGGCATCAGCGTCCGCTCTGGTTACACCTTCTTTTCTACCTTTAGCCAGAGCGGAGGGCTGGCCATCTTCCTGGCCGGGGCGGCCGTCACCTGGGCCACGGCTGTTTTAACACTGTGGCTGGGGTACAAAACGCTACATATCCCCTTTGCTCTGCTGGCCGGGATGCTATCGGCTTTGCAGACCCAGCCGGCCGTGCTGGGCTATGCGCTGGAACAGGCCGACAACGATCTGCCCAACATCGGCTACGCCCTGATCTTTCTTATGGCCACGATGACCAAGATCTTGTTTGCCCAATTGCTACTGACTCTGTTACAGTAATGGTCAAAGGTGACAGGCACTTCCAAAAGTGCCTGTCACCTGAGTAAGGACAGATGGTGACCAACCAACCAACCATAGACTACAACCGCAAATGGTACGCCATGGCCGCCGTGGGCATGGGTCTCTTCCTATCCACCATTGACGGCAGCATCGTCAACGTGGCCCTGCCCACACTGGAACGAGAGCTGAATACCGAGTTTGCCCTCGTTCAATGGGTGGTCCTGGCCTACCTGCTGGCCCTGACGACGTTGCTGTTGAGTATCGGCCGGCTGGCCGACATGGTCGGCAAAAAAGCCATTTACACCGCCGGGTTCGTCGTCTTTACCATCGGCTCGGTGCTGTGCGGCCTGGCCCCGGACATTCACTGGCTGATCGGCTTCCGGGTAGTCCAGGCCGTGGGCGCGGCCATGATCCTGGCCCTGGGCCTGGCTATCACGACCGAGTCCTTCCCACCCCAGGAACGAGGTAAGGCGCTGGGTGTTACCGGGGCGATCATCTCGGTCGGCATTGTCGTCGGGCCGGTGTTGGGCGGCCTGCTGCTCGACGCCCTGTCCTGGCACTGGATCTTCTTCGTCAATTTGCCGGTCGGCATTATCGGCACCTGGATGGCGATTCAGTTCTTACCTGACCTCCGGCCGGCCGGCGGCCAGCGTTTTGATTACCTGGGCGCGGCTACCCTCCTCATCAGCCTGCTGGCGCTCCTGCTGGCCCTGACAATAGGCCAAAGCCTGGGCTTCGGCAGTGGGACGACACTGGCCCTGTTTGCCGCTTCGGCGGTATCCCTGGCCGCCTTTATCGCCATCGAGTGGCGGGCCAGGCAGCCGATGATTGACCTGCGGCTGTTCGCCAATAGCCTCTTCAGCGTCAATCTGGTCACCGGTTTTATTACCTTTGTCGCCGTTGCCGGCGTGATTATTTTGATACCGTTTTACCTGCAAAATGTGCTGGGCTATAACCAGAAACAGGTTGGTTTCTTACTGGCCGTAGTCCCGGTGGGCCTGGGACTGAGCGCGCCGGTGGCCGGGGCGCTGTCCGACCGCCTGGGCACCCGGCCGATCACGGTGGCTGGTTTGCTGGTCCTGTTCATTGGCTATTACGCCCTGAGCACGCTGGACGAGGACACCAGCGTGGCTGGTTACCTGCTCCGTTTTATGCCCGTTGGCCTGGGGATGGGCATTTTCCAATCGCCCAACAATAGCGCCATTATGGGCGCGGCCCCACCCCAACGGCTGGGCGTCGTCTCCGGCGTCCTGGCCATTACCCGCACGCTGGGCCAGACCGTGGGCACAGCCATCCTGGCGGCGGTGTGGGCGATCCGGGTCTCGTACCACGCCGGGGAGGCGCTGCCCGGTGGCGTGACAGAAGCCCCGGCCGCGGCCCAGGTGGCCGGACTGCAAGATACGCTGCTGGTCGTAGCGATCATGGTCGGCCTGGCTCTACTGTTGAGCGCCTGGGGGCTGCTGCAAGAACGGCGGCAGGTGGCCAATCGGCTGCCAAAGGAAACGGCCGGCGTAGCGGAGGAAGTATGCTCTTCGTAGACAATGGCAATATCACCGACCCCCGGCTGAACCTGGCCATCGAGGAACATTTGCTGCGCAACGTCCAGGCGGAGGAGCCAATCTTGCTCTTTTACGTCAACGAGCCAGCGGTCATTATCGGCCGGAACCAGAATACGCTGCAAGAAATAGACCCTGATTACATTACGGCCAACGACATTCATGTAGTTCGCCGGCTGTCCGGTGGGGGGGCGGTATACCACGACCTGGGCAACCTGAATTTCAGCTTTGTTACCCCCGGCCGGGAGCACCTGCACAACTTTGCCCGCTTCACCGAGCCGGTGGTGGCGGTGCTGCGCCGGTTGGGGGTTGAGGCGGAGCTGCAGGGCAAGAGCGACATCTTTGCCGGCGGCAAGAAGATTTCCGGCAACGCCCAGTACGCCACGGCCGGGCGGATGTTCAGCCACGGCACGCTGCTCTTTGACACTGACCTGGAGCACATGCTTAAAGCGTTGAACCCTCGCCAGGCGCACATTGAGTCTAAAGCGGTCCAGTCGGTCCGCAACTTTGTGGCCAACATTCGCGAATTGCTGGCCGAAGCGATGGACATCCACCAGTTGAAACAGGCCCTGCTGGCCGGCGTCTTTGGGCCAGGGGAGATACCCACCTACGACCTAGCTGAGACCGACTGGCAGGAAATCCGGCGGCTCTCGGCCGAACGGTACGCCCAATGGGAATGGAACTACGGCCGCTCGCCCCGCTTTAACGTCCAAAAGAGTGAGGCGTTCCCGGCCGGCAAAATTGAGGCGCGCATTGACGTGGCCGGCGGCCGGGTACAGGGCATTAAGTTCTACGGCAACTTCAGCGGCCGGCGCGACGTGGCCGAGCTGGAGGCGCTGCTGGTGGGCGTGCCCTATGACCGGGAGGCGCTGGCCGCTGCCCTGGAGGGGCTAGACGTGGGCGCTTACTTTGGCGACCTGCCGCCGGCCGCTCTCTTGAACCTGCTATTTTGATGGCGAACGACTCTCTTTACCCTGGCAGCCTGGTCCTCTACAAGAACCGGCCGGGGCGCATTCTCCAGGTTGGCGAGAAAAAGGTTGAACTGGAAATTGAGGGCGGCCAGCGCCTGAGCGTCCGCCCCAAGGATGTGACCCTGCTCCATCCCGGCCCGCTGGACAGCCTGGCGGCGCTGCGGCCTCCGGCCGGCGACGTGCAGACGGCCTGGGAGTTGCTGGCCGGGGAGAGCGCCAGCCTGGCTGAACTGGCCGAGTTGATTTATGGCCGCTATACGCCGGCTGCGGCCTGGGCGACCTGGGATCTGGTGGCCGACGGCCTCTACTTCAGCGGCTCGCCGGAGCGGATCGCGGCCCATTCGCCGGAAGCGGTGGCCCGGGAGCAGGCGGCGCGCCAGGCGCGGGCGGCCGAGGAACGGGCCTGGGCCGCCTTCCTGGCCGGAATCGCCGCCGACCACTACCGGCCGGAGGACCGGCCGTACCTGGAAGAGGTGGCGGCGCTGGCCGTGGGGCGGGCCAGCCACAGCCGGGTGCTGCGCGCCCTGAACCAGGAAGAAAGCCAGGAAAACGCCCACGATTTTTTACTCAAGGTGGGTTATTGGACCCCGGCCGTGAACCCTTACCCGGAACGGGCTGGCCTGCCGGTCGCGCCGCCGGCCGTGGCCCTGCCAACGCTGCCGGCCGAAGAGCGGCGCGATTTGACTCACCTGCTGGCCCTGGCCATTGACGACGAAGGCAACCGCGACCCCGACGACGCGCTGAGCCTGGACGGCGGCCGGCTGTGGGTCCACATTGCCGACGTGGCTGCGCTGGTGCCGCCGGACAGCCCGGCCGACCTAGAAGCGCAGGCGCGGGGAGCCAACCTCTATCTGCCGGAAGGGACAGTTCCCATCTTGCCGGCCGAGGCCACGCCCCGGCTGGCGCTGGGCCTGGACGAGGTCTCGCCGGCCCTTTCCTTTGGTCTGGCGCTGGGGCCGGAAGGAGAGATTGGAGAGTTAGAGATTACGCCCAGTTGGGTCCGTGTCACCCGCCTGAGCTACGAAGAGGCGGAAGGCCGCCTGGACGAACCGCTGCTGGCCGGGCTACTGCGGCTGGCCCAGCGATACCAGGCCCGGCGGCTGGGCAACGGGGCCATTGAGATTGGCCTGCCGGAAGTCAAGATACGGGTCATAGACGAGGAGGTAGTCATTCGCCCCCTGCCGCCGCTGCGCAGCCGCGACCTGGTCCGGGAAGCGATGCTCATGGCCGGCGAAGCCGTCGCCCGCCTGGCCCTCGCCCAGAACATCCCCCTGCCCTACACCATCCAAAATCCCCCCTTTGAAAATTTGGATTTTGGATTGCCGATTTTGGATTCACCACCCAATCCAAAATTTAAAATCGAAAATCCAAAATCGAACCACCCTCTCTCCCCCTCTCAGGGCTTCGCCCTCCGCCGCACGCTCAAGCCCAGCCAGCAGGTCACCGCTCCCGGACCACACGCCGGGCTGGGGATGGAGCTGTACGTCCAATGTACCAGCCCGCTGCGCCGCTACCTGGACCTGGTCGCCCACCAGCAACTGCGGGCTTACCTGCGCGGCGCGCCGTTGCTGGACAGCCAGGCCATCCTGGCCCGCATCGGCGCGGCCGACGCCGTAACTGGCAGCGTGCGCTGGGCCGAGCGGCGGGCCAACGAGCATTGGACGCTGGTCTACCTGCTGCAGCACCCCGGCTGGCAAGGCGAAGGGATTATCGTGGATCGGCGCGGCAACCAGGACGTGGTCCTGATTCCTGAGTTGGGGTTGGAGACCCAGGTTTACCAGTCACAGGTCCGGCCGCTGGATAGCCGGATCCGCGTGGGTCTGAAAAAGGTCTGGCTGGCATACCTGGAGGCCCACTTCCAGTACCTAAA
Source organism: Chloroflexota bacterium (assembly GCA_022616275.1). Classification (GTDB taxonomy): domain Bacteria; phylum Chloroflexota; class Anaerolineae; order Promineifilales; family Promineifilaceae. The sequence goes on along the minus strand of JAKEFB010000143.1, from coordinate 13,127 downwards.
TCAGTGATCAGATAGTATTTACAGAAGAGAGCACGGGCCGTCTTTGTCATAATTCCGTAGGGGACAACCAGTAACTGTCAGTTCATCCGGGGGAGTCAGGCGTCTTTACCTGGAAGCTAAGATAGGACCCCAGTTCTATATTTCCCCTACCAGAGTATCAAAATTCCCTCTCAGGCGGTAGAGAGGCTTGAAGTCCGGGGGGCGTCGTGTTACGTTTAGGGTGGCTAGTGTCGCCGGAGGTGTAAAAAGGAGCTGGCTATGCCATCTTTGACGACCCTTCGCGAGCAAATGATCAAGAACCAACTGGTGGCCCGGGGCATCCGGGACCAGGCGGTGCTAGACGCCGTGCGGCAGGTTCCGCGCGAGGCGTTTGTCGCCGACGACCTGGTGGAGTTTGCCTACGAAGATGCCCCTCTGCCCATTGTCGAAGAACAGACGCTCCCCCAGCCTTATGTCGTCGCCCTGCTGGTGGAAGCGCTGGGGCTAAAACCCGGGGAGCGGGTGTTGGAAGTGGGGACTGGCTCCGGCTACACGGCCGCCGTGCTGGCCCACATGGCCGGTGAGGTCTACACCATTGAGAGCCACAGCGGCCTGGCCCACGCCGCCCAAAAACGGCTGCAAGAACTGGGCTACGACAACGTCCACGTCCGGCAGGGCGAGGGCAAACTGGGCTGGCCCGAATACGCCCCCTACCAGGCCATTCTCGTGGCTACCGGCGAGTCGGACGTGGCCGAGCCGTTGTTAGCCCAGTTAATGGTCGGCGGCCGGCTGGTTATACCTGTGGGAACGGAACCACGGCTGCAGAAGCTGTTGCGCATTCGGCGGGTAAGTGTAGATGAATACCGGCGAGAAGACCTGGGGGCTATCCGCTTTGTACCCCTTGTCAGCGCGGCCGGACCAACCACGCCAGGCGGGGAACCCAGCCGGGTGGACAGGCCGGCCAGGGAACGGCCCCTGGCCGAGGCCATTGCCGCAGCCGGCGAACCAATTGACAGTATCAAAGAAGCCAACCTGGACAGCCTGTTGGAACGGATTGGCGAGGCGCGGGTGGTGTTGTTGGGCGAGGCTTCCCACGGCACGGCCGAGTTTTACCAGGTGCGGGCTCGAATCACCCAGGAACTGATTGAGCGCCGGGGCTTTACCATTGTCGCCGTCGAGGCCGACTGGCCGGACGCGGCCACAATTGACCGCTACGTCCGCCACGCCCCGGCCCGTCCGGCCGATGGGGCCCGGCCGTTTAGCCGGTTTCCGACTTGGATGTGGGCCAATGCCCAGGTGCTGGCCTTTATCCAATGGCTGCGACAATACAACGAGCAGTTTAGCTCCCCGGAAGAGGCCGTCGGTTTTTACGGCCTGGACCTGTATAGCCTGCACGCTTCGATTGCGGCAGTCCTGAATTACCTGGAGGAGATAGACCCGGACACGGCCAAGGTGGCCCGGCTCCGTTATGGCTGCCTGTCCCCCTGGGAAAAGGGCCCGGCGACTTACGGTGCAGCCACCCTCTCCGGCCGCTACCACGAGTGCGAGCCGGAAGTGCTGGCCATGCTGCAGGAACTGTTAAACAAGCAATTGGAATACGCCGCCCAGGATGGCCACCGCTTCCTGGATGCCGTCCAAAACGCCCGTCTGGTTACCAACGCCGAGCGTTATTACCGGCTCATGTATTACGGCTCCCACGTTTCCTGGAATTTACGCGACCGGCACATGTTTGAGACACTGGAAAGCATCCTTAAATTCCGGGGGCCGGAGTCCAGGGCGGTAGTCTGGGAGCACAACTCTCACATCGGCGACGCCTCGGCCACGGAGATGGGCGGCCACGGCCAGTTTAACGTCGGCCAACTCTGCCGGGAGCGCTTTAGCCTCCAGGCTTACCTGGTTGGCTTTGGCACCGACCACGGCACGGTGGCGGCGGCTTCGGATTGGGGTGGGCCAATGGAAATCAAGCGGGTACGGCCGGCCCTGCCCCAAAGTTATGAGCGGCTGTGCCACGACACAGAAACGCCAGCTTTCTTGCTGGCGCTGCGAGAGCCGGCCGACCAGGAAGTACGCCGCCGGTTGTTGGAAGAGCGGCTGGAGCGGGCCATCGGCGTGATCTACCGGCCGGAAACGGAACTGCAGAGCCATTACTTCTTTGCCTCGCTGCCCCGGCAATTTGACGAATATATCTGGTTCGACGAAACGCGGGCGGTAACGCCTCTGAAGAAAGAGGCGGCCGAGGGGATGCCTGATACTTTCCCCTTCGGGTTGTGAACCCTTCTAAACCTCCGGGAGGTTCGACCTCCCGGAGGTTCAATCACGCTTGCGCAGACAGGTCAAGTTCGTGCTTGATTTCCTCGGCGGACACCAGGCTAGAGCTAATGGCATATAGCACCGCTTCCACGCGCGTCTCTACGCCCAGCTTGCGAAAGATGCTGGTCACGTGGTTCTTCACCGTGTGTTCGGAAATTACCAGATCTTCGGCAATTTGGGGGTTGGTCCGGCCGTGGGCCATTAATTGTAGCACTTCGGTCTCCCGGTCAGTCAGCCGGGCCAGCACATTGTCTTTACTACGAACCGAATCCACCAGGATACCGGCCACACGCGGCGAAATCCATTCCTGCCCCTGGTCAACCGCCTGAATCGCCTGAATGAGCATACTGGGCGGGTCCTCCTTCAGCAGGTAGCCAGCCGCGCCAGCCTTCAACAACCCGACGACGTACTCCTCCAGGCGATAAGCTGACAGGACGACAATGTGTACGTTGGGACATTGAGCGCGCAACGCCCTGGTGGCTTCCACTGGCTGATGGTGGGGCATCTGGGCATCCATCAACACGACATCAGGCTGCAGCCGCTCCACTTCTTCCAAAAGGTGGCGGCCGTCAGCCACATCTCCCACTACCTCTATATCAGGTTCCCGGTTCAGCAGGACGGCGATGGCCGAACGAACAACATGATGATCTTCTGCTACAAGTACTTTGATTTTTTTCATCTCTCGCTCTTGCCCAGCTCGCACCCGCATTCCCACGATGAGCCTATTATGAACCATGACCCAGGTACTAGTCAACTAGGAAAGACCGCCTGGGACTCTTCTCTGAGGTGTTATTAAGGTAGAGACGTTGCAATGCAACGTCTCTACGAGGGGTAGCCTAATGGGGCAAGATATGGTAAACAGGGAGCGTGTTTCCAAAAGAAGGTTCTTCTTTTCAGTCAGCCATCGTTGATTTTTACCGCGCCCGGCAGCGGGCCTCTTTACAGGCCATTATGGCCCGCGTCACCGGCCGGCCGGTTGAGTTGCTGGCCTACGAGGAGATTGCCCGCCAGTTGCACGTCACCGGCCAGTCGGACCGTGGCCTGCAGGAAGTTCCGCTGGAGGCGATTGTCGGCAGCGTCGGCCGCTACGCCGATTTTACCCGCACCTTTTTGCCCCGCCGGGATGAAAACGTCCAACGCTGGGCCAGGGTGAAAAGCGCCGCCGCCAGCGTCAACGAGCTGCCGCCCATCGAGGTCTACCAGGTGGGCCAGATCTATTTTGTCCTGGACGGCAACCACCGGGTCTCCATTGCCCGGCAGCAGGGGTTGGACACCATCTACGCCTACGTCACGGAAGTGCGCACCCGGGTCCCCCTGGGCTCCAACGTCCAGCCCGACGAGTTAATTATCAAGGCCGAATATGCCAACTTCCTGGAATTCACTCACCTGGACCAGCTCCGGCCGGGGGCCGACCTGGTCGTCAGCGTCCCCGGCCAATACCCTCACCTGGAAAACCTGATCGAGGTCTACCGTTACTTCGTCGAGATGGCCGAAGAGTGTGAGCTTTCCGACGCCGAAGCGGTGGGCCGCTGGTACGACGAGGCTTACCTGCCATTGGTCCAGGCCATCCGCGAACAGGGTATTCTGCGCTACTTCCCCGGCCGGACGGAGACGGACTTTTACGTCTGGATTGCCCGGCACCAGGCGGCGCTGCAGCACGAATTAGGCTGGTCTATCCGGCCGCAGGTAGCCGTGTCGCAACTCGCCGGCCGGGTCCAACCGGCGCCGGCGCGGCTGGTCACCCGTCTGCGACAGCGCGTCCTGAATGTGGTCGTTCCCAAACGGCGGAAAGGCGGCCGGCCGGTCTGGTCCCAGGAAAAGATGTTGGACCGCTACAGTGACCGCCTCTTTGCCGACATCCTGGTGGCCGCGCCAGACACGGCCGAACAGTGGCCGGCCCTGGCCCAGGCGTTGGTGGTGGCCGCGCTGGAAAAGGCCCAGCTCCAGGGGCTGTGCCTGAGCGCTGCCGGCGCGCCGGCGGCCGGGCTACAAACGTTACGCCAGCTTTTTGAAGAGGGCTGCCAGGCGGCCGGCGCGACCGGCCGGTTGGCAGTGGCCGGCGGCGACGCCGCCAAAGTGATTGGCGAGCGGGCGGCGGTGACGGACCTGGTGGTGGTGGACCAACGCTTCCCTGGGCTCCAGGCTATCCTGCGGCGCTGCGCCCGGCCAGTATTGGTGGCGCCAGATGAGCCATCTCCTTTGCGGCGAGCCTTGCTGGCCTACGACGGCCGGCCCAGGTCGCGAGAAGCGCTCTTCGCCGCCGCTTACCTGGCCGAGCAGCATGGCCTGGCCCTGGTGGTGCTGACCGTCCTGGAACCCGGCCGGACCGGACCGGAAACGCAGCAGCACGCCCGCGACTACCTGGCCATGCACGAGGTCGAGGCGACTTTTGTGGTCGAGGAAGGGCCGGCGGCAGCCAAAATCGTGGAAGCGGCTCTCGCCCAGGGCAGCGACCTGCTCATCCTGGGTGGCTATGGCCGCGGCCGGCGCGCCCTGGGGGACGTGGTGGAGGCGGTGCTGGCGGCGGCCGGCCGGCCGGTGTTACTCTGTCCATAACAGACGATGGAGTTGTCATCCATCGTCTGTTATGGATAACACCAACCATCTTCCCAGGGCTTTTTCTAGCTCCGCCTCTACCGCCCGGAGTTCCTCCACCAGCGCCGGGAGCCGCTCGTAGTCGCCGCCGGCAGTATTGATGGCTTCGGCCAGGGCGGCTTTGCGGGCTTCCAGGGCCTCGATGCTGCTCTCCAGCGCTTCCAGCTCCCGAGCTTCCTTCCAGGTCAACTTGCGCGGCCGTTCCTTTTCTGGTGGCGGGGCAGGCGCTTTGGCCGGCCGGGGCAGGGGTGTTTCTTCTTCCGGCGCGGCCGTCTGTTCCTGGCGCAGCCGTTGGAAGGTTTCGTAGGGGGCCGGGTAACGCGGGCTAAAAGAGCCGTTTTCAAAAGTGGCCAGGAAGTCCACCGTCCGGTCCAGGAAGTAGCGGTCGTGGCTGACGACCACCAGGCAGCCCTGGAAATGGTCCAGGAATTGCTCCAGGACGGCCAGCGTCTGGATGTCCAGGTCGTTGGTCGGCTCGTCCAGGAAGAGGACGTTGGGCCGGCTGACCAGCACCGACAACAGGTACAGCCGCCGTCGCTCGCCGCCGCTGAGGGAGCTGATGTATGTCTGTTGGTGCGGCCGGGGGAAGAGGAACCATTCCAGCATCTGGGCCGCTTCCACCCGGTGGCCGTCGGCCGTGCGGACGAGCGGCGCTTTATCGTTGATGAACTCGATCACCCGTTTGGACTCGTCCAGGTCCCGGCTCAACTGGTCGTAATAGCCGAGTTGGACGGTCTCGCCCCAAACGACCGCGCCGTTGTCCGGCGCCGTCTCCCCGGCCAGGATGTCTAGCAGGGTACTTTTGCCGGCCCCGTTAGGGCCGACGATGCCAATCCGGTCGCCGGGGACCAGGGAAAAATCCACACCGGCAAAGAGGGAGAGGCCATCGTAGGACTTGCTGAGGTCACGCGCTTCCAGCACCTTCTTGCCCAGCCGCCGGCCGGCCAGGGCCATAACCACCGCCTCTTCGCCGCTGTCGGCGCGGAGCTGCTGCAATTCGGCAATGCGCTGTTTGCGGGCCTTTTGCTTGGTCGTACGGGCCATCGCTCCCCGGCGCAGCCACTCCAGCTCGCGGCGCAACAGGTTTTGTCGTTTGGCTTCGGCCGCCGCCAGACGCTCATGGCGGGTGGTGCGCAGCTCCAGGTAGCGGCTGTAATGGCCGGAGTAGCTGACCAGTTGGCGGCGGTCCAGCTCGACGATGCGGTTGACCACCCGGTCCAGGAAGTAGCGGTCGTGAGTCACCATCAGCAACGCGCCGGGCGTGGCCAACAGGTATTGTTCCAACCAGGCGACCGTCTCGGCGTCCACGTGGTTGGTCGGCTCGTCGAGAATGAGCAGGTCGGCCGGGTCCAGGAGCACCCGCGCCAGGGCGACGCGCTTACGCTGGCCACCGCTCAGAGCGGCCAGGGGCGCGTCGAAGCTGTCTATGCCCAGCCGGGTGAGAATGGCCCGGGCGTTGGCCTCGGCCGCCCAACCGCCGGTCCGTTCCAACTCGTCGGCCAGCGTGGCCAGCCGCTCCTGCCAGTCGGCGTCGTGGGGGTCCTGGTGGAGCCGGGCGCTGGCCTGTTCGTAATCGCGCAGCAGGCGCAGTTGGGGCGAGTCGCCGGCAAAAAGGGTTTCCAACACGGACAAATCGCCGGCCAACTCCGGCTCCTGGGACAAGTAATGAATGCGCGCCCGGCCCCGGGCCGTGACTGCGCCGGCGTCGGGCGGCTCCAGCCCGGCCACCAGGCGCAAGAGCGTCGTCTTACCGCTGCCGTTTGGGCCAATCAGGCCAATCCGGTCGCCCTCGTTGATCAGCAGGTTCACGCCATCCAGCAACACCCGCTCGCCGTACTGCTTGCTGACGTTTTCGAGGGTGACGAGGTTCATGAAGTAATGAGCAATGAGTTGAAAGCAATGAGCAATGAGCATAGTTACTCATCGCTCATCGCTCATTGCTCATTGCTGCCCAGGCGGGAGCGTAGGCTGGTTGTGGAGTTTGACCGGCTCTTCGACTCGGCGGCGCACCCGTATGTTGATCAACTCGATGGCTACTGAAAAGGCCATGGCGAAGTAGGCGTAATTCTTGAGGTGGTTTTCCTCGACCGCTTCCCTATTCCAGCCTTCAATGACCAGCAACGCGCCAATGAGGATGAGGAAGGCCAGGGCCAGGATTTTCATGGTGGGATGCTGTTCCACGAAACGGGAGACCACCCCAGAGAAGGCCAGCATAATGATCGCGGCAACGATAATGGCCGGGATCATGACCGCCAACTCGCCGGAAATGCCCACGGCCGTAATGACCGAGTCCAGGGAGAAGACCACGTCAATTAAAATGACCTGGGCAATGACGGCCGCCAGCGAGCCTACACCGGCCGCTTCGTGGGCCCGGTGTCCTTCGACGGCTTCCAATCGTTCGTGGATTTCGTAGGTGCTTTTGCCAATGAGGAACAAGCCACCCCCTAACAAGATTAAGTCCCGGCCGGAAATATCGTTGCTGGACAGGAAGAAAAGCGGATCGGTCAATCTACTGATCCAGTTAATTGCCAACAGTAGGGCAATGCGGCTACCCACGGCCAGACCAATGCCCAGCCGACGGGCTTTGTCCCGCTCGTCGGCCGGCAGCTTGCCGGATAGGATGGCAATAAAAATGACGTTGTCAATGCCCAGCACAATTTCCAGCGCCGTCAACGTCAGTAAGGCCACGAGGTTCTGGACAGTGAACAAATCCTCCATTGATAAATACCCTCCATAGTGATCGGCAAATGTGAGATGTGGCCTGTATTTTAGTGGCAACCCGGCAATTGGCCAAAGCCAATAGAGATTGGAGATTAGAGATTGGAGATTTCTCTATTCTCCAACCCACAGAGAGCCGAGGGCGAGACTCAGCCCTAAGACCAGCAACAGCCAGAGGACGATCTTACGAAAGAGAAGGGGGTCTATACGCCGGTCGAGCCGCAGGCCCAGCCAGATGGCCCCGGCCGCGGCCGGCAGGGCAACCAGGCTGTTTTGCCAGATTACCTGGGTGAAGTTACGGTCCAGGAAGTGGGAAGCGACCACCACCACGCTGTTGAGGACGAAAAAGCCCTGCAAGTTACTCTTGAATTCGGCCGGCGGCCAGCTCCGGCAGTGGCCGTAAATGATCATTGGTGGTCCGGAGATGTTGTAAGCCCCGCCTAGCAACCCGGCCAGGAAGCCCATGCCGTAGGCCCAGCCCTGTTGCCGGACGGCCGGCAGGCGGAGGTTCAGCAAGGCGTAGAGGGCGTAGCCGGCGACCACCAGGCCCAGGGCGAGGTGCAGCCACCGGCTATCCACCCGGCTCAGAGCCAGCACACCCAGGGGAATACCCGCCAGGGAAGCGACAATCGGCCGCCAGACCACCGGCCAGTTGAAGGCCCGGCGGTAGTTGATCAGCAAAATCAGTTCAGAAACCAGGCCCACCACGGCCATCAGGGGCGCGGCCACCGGCAGGCCCAGGAGGGCGGTCAGCAGGGGCATGGAAACCAGGGAGAGGCCAAAGCCGGTCAGGCTCTGAGTAAAAACGGCCAAGAAGACGATAGCAAAAACCAGCAGCCAGGGCACAGGCTCAATAGTACCCGAAAGTGCGTGCCAAGGAAAAGCCAGCTTAATAGAGTAAGGCCGGCGGCTGTTATCTACAGCCGCCGGCCTTCCATGCTGACAAAAGGGTCAGGGGTTAATCGTCGTTACGGCCGGTCGTCAAACGTATCGGTCGCTTCATCCCAGGCTCGTTCGGTCGCGCCGGTCACCCGGTTCCAGGCGTGGCGCACGGCCTCTTTGAAGTCCTCCCACGGCCCGTCGTAGGCGTCGTCCCAATCGCGATGGGCTATCGGCTCCAGCGTCTCCCAGTCATCGTAATCAGCATAGCGCTCGTCAGTAGCCAGGAGATAGCCGTAGCGGTAAGCCGGTTCATACCGCGTGTAGGTGTAGTCATAGACACCATAGACGGTGTCATAGTGGCGGCGGAAGTCGTCTTCATACTCGGCATAGTCGTAGTCGGTGTCGAAAGTCTCGCGGACGGCTTGCTTCGTCTCGTTCCAGGCGTGGCGGATGGCATCCTTGAAATCTTCCCAGGCGCCTTGGGCCATGTCTTCCCAATCGCGGCGGGCCATCGGCTCCAATGTTTCCCAATCGGTGTAATCGCGGTAACGGGCGTCGGTGGCCAGGCTATAGCCGTAGCGGTAAGCCGGGTCATATTGCGAATAGGGATAACCGGCGGCGGCGTAGGCTATGTCGTAATGGCGGCGGAAGCCTGGCTCGTAAACCGAGTAATCTTCGTAGATGTCTTCGGCCATGCCGATACCGGCATAGTTGTAATATCGGTTACGGTAATCCTGGACTTCGTCGCGGGTATAGGCCGGTGTGTTGGGATCGTAGCCGATCCAGCTTTCCTCGGTCCGCCAGAAATCCGCCTGCCGGTCAACATCCACCGGATTGTGGCGGTTCAGCACTTCTACGGCCGTGTCTACCTGGTCTTCGTCCACACGGACGGCCACCAGGGTACTACCCCGGCGGATCGCCTCAGCGTAATAGCCGGCCTCTTCCTCGGAGAGCCCCCAGCCAATGAGGGCGCCCACCAGGCCGCCACCAGCCGCGCCGACGCCAGCCCCAATCAGGGCGGCGGCAACCGGGCCAGCAGCAATGATGGGACCCAGCCCGGGAATGACAAAGGCGCTCAGGCCCAGCAAGGCGCCGGCCAGACCGCCCAGCAGACCACCGGCTACAGCGCCTTCCAGAGCGCCTTCGGCCGCGTCGTCTACTTCCTCGCCCAGAGTGGTGGCATATTCCTTGTTCGGGTCGCTGGCGATCAGGCTGATGTCGTCCCGGGGAATGCCGGCATTAACCAGGTCCTGGACGGCGGCGCGGGCATGCATCATTTCGTCAAAAACGCCTATAACTGTCCTCATAATTTTTCTCCTTTACTAAGCTGGGGGCAGGCAAAATCTGCAGCTTGCTACCCTAACCATAGAGGCACTGTACTAAAAAGAGATAACGATGACCATATATCACGACATATGTCTGGGTATAAAATCGGGTACATGTTGTATAATCGCGCAAAAGTAATTGGGTAATTACCGAATTACTTAGTTACGAACGAAGTTAACGAATGGCTGAAAACAAGGTTATTTATTCGATGATCCGGGTGGGTAAAGTTTACCCACCTAACAAACAAGTCCTGAAAGACATCTCCCTTTCTTACTTCTATGGGGCGAAAATTGGCGTGTTGGGCCTTAACGGCTCGGGCAAGAGCACGCTGCTGCGCATTATGGCTGGGGTGGACAAAGAACACCTGGGGGAAACGGTCCTGGTCCCCGGCTACACCGTCGGCTACCTGGAGCAGGAGCCAGTTCTGGACGAAAGCCAGAGAGTCCGCGACATCGTCGAAGAGGGGGTCCAGGAGGTGGTCAGTGCCCTGCGCGAGTGGGACGAAGTTAACGCCCGCTTTGCCGAGGAGTTAACACCCGAAGAGATGGACCGGTTGGTGGATCGCCAGGGCCGCCTGCAGGAGGAGCTGGACCGGCTCAACGCCTGGGACCTGGACAGCCGCCTGGAGCTGGCCCTGGACGCGCTGCGTTGCCCGCCGGGCGAGACGCCAATTGCCGTTCTATCTGGCGGCGAGCGCCGCCGGGTGGCGTTGTGCCGGCTGCTGCTGCAGGAGCCAGACATTTTACTACTGGACGAGCCGACCAACCACCTGGACGCCGAAACAGTGGCCTGGCTGGAAAAGCACCTGCAGCGCTACGCTGGCACGGTGATTGCTGTGACCCACGACCGCTACTTCCTGGACAACGTGGCCGGCTGGATCCTGGAACTGGACCGGGGCCACGGCATCCCCTGGAAGGGCAACTACTCCTCCTGGCTGGCCCAAAAGCAGGAGCGGCTGGCCCGGGAAGAAAAAGCGGAGTCGCAGCGGATGAAGACGCTCGAACGGGAGTTGGAATGGGTGAATATGACGCCGCGCGCCCGCCAGGCCAAGAGCAAAGCCCGCGTGAATGCCTATCACCAGCTCCTGGAACAAAACAGTGATAAGGCCCAGGAAGAGCTGGAAATTTATATTCCGCCCGGCCCGCGCCTGGGCGACGTGGTCGTCCGGGCCGAGGAGCTGGCCAAAAGCTACGGCGACCGGCTGCTGTTTGAAAAGATGACCTTTGACGTGCCGCCGGGGGCCATCGTCGGCGTGATCGGGCCCAACGGGGCCGGCAAGACCACCCTGCTGCGCCTGATTGTCGGTCAGGAAGCGCCGGATGGCGGCCGGTTGGCCGTCGGTCAGACAGTGCAACTGGGTTACGTGGACCAGAGTCGCGAAGATTTGCAGCCCAACAACAGTATCTGGGAGGAGATTTCCGGTGGAGCAGAGCAACTCCAACTGGGCCGGCGGTTGATGAACTCCCGCGCCTACGTGGCCCGCTTCAACTTTACCGGCGCTGACCAGCAAAAGAAAGTGGGCGCGCTCTCCGGCGGCGAACGCAACCGCGTCCACCTGGCCAAAATGTTGAAGTCCGGGGCCAACCTGCTGCTCCTGGACGAACCAACCAACGACCTGGACGTGAATACCTTGCGCGCCCTGGAAGAGGCGCTGTTAAATTTCGGTGGTTCGGCTATTATTGTGTCTCACGACCGGTGGTTCCTGGATCGCGTTGTCTCTCACATCCTGGCTTTTGAAGGCGATAGCCAGGTGGTCTGGTTTCCCGGCAATTACAGCGAGTACGAGGAAGATCGCCGGCGGCGGTTGGGCGACGCCGCCGACCGGCCGCACCGCATCACTTATCGTAAGTTGCGCCGTAATTGAACAAATCCGGCAACTCCTGGCCGGAGAAAACATCTGGCAATTGTAGGCAATATGAACCGAACCCGCCTTATTTTCCTCATTATCCTTTCCGTTACGGTGGTTATTGTCATGGGGGCGCTGGCAGCCCAGTTTGTTGGCGACCGGCCGGACGACAACAGCCAGGCTGGCAACGGAAACGTACCCGCCGAGCCGACGTCCTTGCCGGCCGGTTCGGTCCTGGTCACGCTGGCTTCGTCTAACACCAAGGAAAGCTGGCTGGACGCAGTCGTGGAGCGCTTTAACGCCACCGGGCAAAAAACGGCCGCCGGCGACACCATCATCGTCGAGGTCAGCCACGTGACGTCGGGCGGCTCGATGAACGCCATTCTGGACGGCAACTCAACGCCGGTGGCCTGGAGTCCCGGCGACCCTTCTTGGGTGGACCAGCTCAACGAAACGTGGCGGCAGCGCTACAACCGGCCGATCAACAGCCAGGAATGCCGGCCGACGGTTTACGCCCCTCTGGGCTTTGTCATGTGGCAGCCGATGGCCGAGACGCTGGGCTGGCCGGAGCAACCAATTGGCTGGGACACGATCGTGGCCCTGGCCGCCGATCCCCAGGGCTGGGCCAGCTACGGCCGGCCGGAGTGGGGCGAGTTCCGCTTTGGCCACACCCACCCCGCTTACGCCAATTCCGGCCTGCTATCCATGACGTCGTTTGTCTATGGCGTCGTTGGCAGCCAGGGGCCGTTGGCGGCCGCCCAGGTCTACGAGGCCGAAGAGGCGATGCGCACCCTGGAGCAAAATACCTCCAAGTACGGCCGCCAGGCTCCGGCCCTGCTGGACCTGATGGCCCGGCAGGGGCCCAGCTACCTGCACGCTGCGGCCGTGCCGGAGGCCGAGGCCGTGCGTTTCAACGTCGAGCGGGGTGGTGAGCTGCAATTTCCCCTGGCTTTTATCTTCCCGGCCGGGGGCACCATTTGGGCCGACCACCCCTACTGCATCCTGGACAACGCTGATTGGGTCGGCGACGAGCAGGCTGAGGCGGCGGCCGTTTTCCAGGAGTACCTGCTGGCCAGCGAGCAGCAGGAACTGGCTATAGACAATTACCTCCGGCCGCTGGATGGCAGCATCGCCTTGCACGCGCCACTGGACCTGGCCCACGGCACCGACCCCCAGGTGACGCCGGCGACCATCCCGGCCCTGCCCAGCCCGGACGCGGCCGTCAGCGCGGCGGTCATTGACCTGTTCCAGATTACCAAGCGCAAGGCGACGGTCATCGTCGTCCTGGACGTGTCCGGCAGTATGCAGGGCGACAAGATTCAATCGGCCACGGCGGCGACGGTCGAGTTTCTCTCCCGCCTGGACCCCGGCGACGAGGTGGCCCTCCTGACCTTCAACGACAACGTGGTCGTCCTGTCTGAGCCGCAGCGGGTCGGCGGGGTGGTCGAAGGGTTGTCACAACGGGTCAGTG
>JAKEFB010000142.1 GCA_022616275.1 Chloroflexota bacterium | reverse complement strand
GCCAACTGGCCTACGCCAATTACCGTCTGCTGGTGGTGGACAACGGCTCCACAGATGGCTCTGCCAAGGCGCTGGCGGCGCGCTTCCCGGACGTGGAACAACTGGCCAACGGCCGCAACCTGGGCTTTGCCGCCGGGATGAACGCCGGCCTTCGCCACGCCCTGGACCAGGGCGCCGATTTTGTCTTCCTGGCTAACAACGACACCTATGCCGGACCGGAGCTTTTAGATCATCTGGTAGAAGCTGCTCGCTGCCTGGAGGCCGGGCTGCTTGCGCCCCACATCTTTTACGCCGGCGAGCCCCAGCGGACCTGGTCGTTGGGTGGGTGGCGTAACCGGCTGACACTGGAAATCCGGCCTTGCCGCCAGGCCCCGCCGGATCGGCCGCTCGACGTAGATTTTGTCACCGCCTGCGGGTTGTTGATGGCGCGCCCTTGCCTGGAGGAGGTGGGGCTATTCGACGAGCGGTTTTTCATGTATTATGAGGACTTAGATTATTGTCTGCGGGCTCGCCGGGCCGGTTACCGGATCGTCGTTGTACCTGAGGTGAAGATGTGGCATTGGGTGGCGGTGACGATTGGCGGCCGGGATTCGCCGGCCGAGCGCTATCACATGGCCCTTAGCAGTGTTCGTTTTTTTCGTAAGCACGCCAGCGGCTCGCGCTGGCTGGTCGTAGCTCCCTACCGGGCGGCCAGCGCGCTCAAAACGACGCTCCGGCTGCTGGCCGGCGGCCGCCGGCCAGCAGCCGGAGCTTACTGGCAGGGCCTGCGAGATGGCCTCCTTGAGCGAGAGCGAGAGGAAAAACAGGCTAACGCTGGCTCGTCTAAACGTTAGGGGGTGTGGTGTGCCTTCCTGGCACATTTTGATGCTGCTATTTGTTGCCGCCCGGAAAGGTGCATACTGGCGAGCATTTCACCTGGCTCGCCGCCTGGCCGGCCGGGGGCACCAGGTGACGCTGCTGGCTATGTCTCCTCGTGGCCGTTTCCAGGTGAAACAGTACTACGACGCTGGCGTGTTGGTGGTGGAAACGCCGGATCTGTTGGCCGGGCCGTTGCGTTCCGGGTGGGACGGGTGGGAGTGCCTGCGGCGGATTCACTGGTTGCGTCGCCATCCCGTTGACCTCGTTCACCTGTTTGACGCCCGGCCGACGGCGCTACTGCCGGCCCTTTACCTGCAAAATCGGCGACAACGGCCGTTGGTTATGGACTGGGAGGACTGGTTTGGGCGTGGCGGCTCGGTGGAGGAGCGGCCGAATCCCCTGGTACGGGCCACGCTGCGGCCGGTGGAGACATTTTTCGAGGAACGGTTCCGAACCCGGGCTGACCGGACCACGGTGATTTGCACCACGCTCCACGACAAAGCGGTGGCCCTGGGCGTCCCGCCGGAAACTATTTTACTGCTGCGAGATGGGGCCAACGTGGACGGGCTGCACCCTCTGGACAGGGACACGTGCCGTGCGGAATTGGGGCTGCCGGCCGACGTGCCGCTGGTTGGTTACGTCGGCGCTATTTTCCAGCGCGATGCCCGCTTAATGGCCCGCGCCTTTGATCACCTTCAGGAAGCGCTGCCAGCCGTTCGGCTGTTGCTGATCGGTTATGTGAACCAACCGGTTGAAAAAATGGTGCGCGACTCGTCGGCGTTGATCCGCACCGGCTTTATCAGTCAGGAAACCATAAACCGCTACCTGGCCGCTTGTGACGTCTGCTGGCTGCCCTATTGTGATTCGGGGGCCAACCGCGGCCGCTGGCCAATGAAGTTGAACGATTACATGTCCGTAGGCTGCCCCACAGTGGCCACGGCCGTAGGCGACGTAGCCCAGGTGATGGGACAGTTTAACATCGGTCTCCTGGCCAGGGATACGCCAGAGGAGATAGCCTGCCAGGCGCTGGCCCTATTGGGTGACCCGGAATGGCGGAGCTGGCTGGGCCGAAATGCCCGCCAGGTAGCGGAGGAGCATTTTGACTGGCGCTGGCGTGTTGCCGAATTGGAGCAGTTGTATGGGCAACTCCTGGCCGCCTAAATTGCTGGTCGTGGGCCTGGACGGGGCCACGCTGGACCTGTTGTTACCCTGGGCCAGGGCCGGCCTGCTGCCAACCTTCGACCGTTTTTTGCGCCAGGGTTGTCACGGCCGGCTACGCTCGGCGCCCAACACCGACACTGCCCCGGCCTGGGCGACCTTTGCCACGGGTCTGAACCCGGCCAACCACGGCCTCTTTAACGAGCTGGGCTGGTCGGCCGACCGCCGCACTTTACAGCCGGTGCGTGGCGCAGACCGCCAGGGGCTAGCTTTCTGGAAAATCGCCAGCGACGCCGGTCGGCGCGTTTTGGTGATCAACGTACCTTTTACCTATCCGGCCGAGCCGGTTAATGGCGTGTTGGTGACCGGTATTGACGCCCCCGGCGAGGGCGCACCGAGTTTTTGCTACCCGGCCGATTTTTTGACCATGCTACCGGCCGGCGGCCGGCCCTACCGGATTGACAGCCGCATTCAGGCGGCCATCAAGGAGAACCAACCGGACAAAGGGCTGGCCGACGCCTGCGCCGTAGCTGAAAAGCGCACCGATACCATGCTCTACGCCATGAGCCAGGGGGCCTGGAACCTGGCCGTGATTGTCTATAGCATCCCTGACGTGATGCAGCACTTCTTCTGGCAGCAAATGGCCCGGAACAGCGGTCCACAGCGCCTGGCTATCCAGGAAGGGTATCGCTTCATTGATGGGCAAATCGGGCGATTGTTAGCCCAGGCCGGTCCGGACAGCAACGTTTTAATCCTCTCCGACCACGGCTTCGGCCCTATTTGCGCCACGGCCGCTCACCTCTCGGCCTGGTTGGTCGAGCAGGGCTTTACCCGGTTGCTGGACCCGGCCCGCCGGCCGTGGCGACAACGGCTGATAAGTCAGGTTTACGGCTGGCTGCGGCGCCGGCTCGGTGAAAGGCAGAAGGAGGCTTTACGACGCCGGCTGCCTGGATTGCGCAACCGGGTGGAGTCGGACGCTCGCTTTGCCAACATTGACTGGACGGCCACCACCGCCTTTGCCGGCCCTTCTTCCTGGGAGGTGTGGGTCAACCGCCAGGGGCGCGAGCCTCAAGGAGTTGTCGGTCCGGCCGGATATGGCCAGCTTTGCCAGGCAGTGCGCCAGGCGTTGCTGGCCTGGCACGACCCGGCCGGGCGGCCGCGAGTCCAAGCCGTTCATCTGGCCCACGAGGTCTATCACGGTCGTTTCCTGGCGCTGGCTCCGGACCTGACGATTGAGTGGGACCCGGTGGCTGCGCCTCCGGCCGATATGCTGGAAGGAAACAGCAGCCAGTTTGACGGCGATCACCAGCCGGAGGGGCTGCTGTTAGCCGCCGGTCCGGCCATTCGCGCCGGAGGTGAAATAGAAGGAGCCGCCCTGGTGGACGTAGCCCCCACGATTTTACGCCTGTTGGGACTGGAAGCACCAGGGATGTTGGACGGCCGTGTCCTAGAGCGGTTGTTCCAGACGCAGCATGTGGAGGTGGAAGGATGAGTTCAACTGTGGCCCTTGTTCGCGGCCAGGAGCGCTATGCCAACGTGGCCGCAGCCTTATCCCTGGTTGCCGGCCAGGTCAACCTGGCTGGTTGCCGGCGGGTAGTGATCAAGCCGAATTTTGTCTCTACCCATCGCCAACTGGCGTCCACTCACGTGGATGCCACCCAGGCTGTGCTGGACTTTGTCCGGGCGCGTTATGACGGGCCATTGGTTATTGCCGAGGGATCGGCCCTGGCCAGTACCTGGGAAGGGTTTGACCACTTTGGCTTTCGGCAAATGGCCAGCGCGTACGAGTTAAAGTTGATAGACCTGAACGCCGACGAGACGGTGCTGGTTCAGGTCTACGACCGCCATCTGCGGCCGCGGACCCTGCGCCTGGCCCGGACCATTGTGGACAGTGATTTTCGCATCTCGGTGGGACCGCCCAAGACGCACGATACGGTTATCGTCACACTGTCATTCAAAAACATGATTATGGGTTCGTTGGTGAACCGCCGCGTAGCCCATAACAACAATGGTCATCATTCCAACAGCCGGGCCGGGCTGGTCCAGGTAATACCCCGGCCGGTGCGCGAATCGTGGACTGTGCAACGCCTGAAGGCCCGGCTGGGGCTGGGCGAACGAAGTGATAAGATGGCCATGCACCAGGGCTACCCGGTCATCAACCTGAACCTGGCCATGCTCGCCGCCTGGGTCCGGCCGCACCTGGCGATCATTGATGGGTTCCAGGCGATGGAAGGGGCTGGACCTATTGATGGTGATCCTGTCGAGTGGCGAGTGGCCCTGGCCGGAACGGACGCCCTGGCCGTAGACGGTCTGTGTGCCCGGTTGATGGGCTTTGACCCGACCGGGGTGGGCTACCTGGATTATTGCCGGCAACTGGGGCTGGGCTGCCTGGAACCGGGTGAGGTGCTTGGCAACGTGACGCTGGCGGAAGTTCAACGCCGTTTCCGACCCCACCCCACCTATGCCAGCCAACAACAGTGGCGCCTACCCGACGTTGAACAATGGCTGCGGCCGGCCGCCCCGGTTGAGCCGCGGCTGGTAGCTGATCGCCTATAATCTGAAGGAGGAAGAGTTCAATGAATCAACAAAAGCTTGGCAACGTACACATTGGCCTGCGCGAGCATAGCCCGCTCAGTCCACGTTACATGGGTGGTGCGCTCCGGCGGCGATTGCGGCAGGGGTTACATTTAGACTTTCTCTGGCCGGCCGGTTGGAGCCCGGAGCCAGACATGGTCTGCGCCTTACCCACTTATCGCTGCAATTTACGCTGCCCTTTTTGTTTCCAACGCGACCGGGAGGGCCGGGTGCGCATGGAGATGAAGGACGAGGAGTTGACGCCGGATCAATGGCTGAAAATCATTGACCAGGCCGCCTCCTTTACGACCACCATGTTCTGGATGGGCGGCGAAATCATGATCTACCCGCGCATTGTCGAGCTGCTGGCCCACTGCAAAGCCAAAGGAATGCGGGTGATTATGATCACCAACGGCTTTCACCTGGTGGAAAACGTGGAAAAGCTGGTGGATATTGGGGTAGACGCCATTACCGTTTCTCTGGATGGTTTTGAAGAAGTCCACAGCCAGATCCGCCGTAGCCCTACCTCCTTTAAGTGCGTTGTGGAAGGTGTCCGGGCTGTGGTCGCCGCCCGCCAGGCGCGGGGCTCCCTGTTGCCCCTCTTAACGATCAATCACGCCATGACCCAGGAGAATTATCGCCAGGTTTCCGACTTTCTTGATTTTGCCCGCGAGTTGGGGGCCGACATCGTCCAGTTCATTGGCCTTATGTTCATGAGCCCGGAAACGGCCGGGCGCCACCGCCAGGTCATGCGCGATGAATTTGGGGTGACCAATAGTAACCCGGATTCGATGATCAACGGCATGGATGCGGCCGGCGTGGACGCCGCCTGGCTGCAGGATGAGATCAACCGACTGCTGGCCACTGCCCCGGCCAGCCCGACCCTGCGTTTTTGCTCCCTTGGCCTGGAGCACAATATCAAAGCCCATTACGGGCCGGATGAAGGGCTGCCTATCCGTAAGCAGCGTTGTACCTCCTTGTGGCGGCGTATGGTCATCCAGCCCAACGGCGACGTGGCCATGTGCTATAACCAGCCTGAAGTCGTCGTTGGCAACGCAGCCCGCGAAGAGCTGGCTGGCATCTGGAACGGCGACAAATTCTGCTCTGTTCGCCAGCGTATCCGCCGGGAACTGCTGCCAGGCTGCATTCGCTGTGGCTGGCTGGACTACGACTCCCGTTGACCGTGTGGGAGATGGCGTGAGCACCTATCTCTACCAGATGGAGCCTGCTTTTGACGACGACGACGTCGAGGAGGTGGCCGAGTGCGTCCGTTCCAGTTGGGTGATTGAAGCGCAGCGCACGGCCGCTTTTGAACAGGCGGTGGCCGAATACGTGGGCGCGGCCTGCGCCGTGGCCGTTCCTTCCTGCACCATCGCCCTGGCTGCCAGCCTGATGGCCCTGGGCATTGGTCCTGGGGATGAGGTCATTGTGCCAGACCTGACCTTTGTGGCCACGGCCAACGCGGTGAGCCTGGTGGGAGCCAAACCGGTGTTGGTTGATATTGACCCGCAGACGTTGGGATTAGATCCAATCGCCCTGGAACAAAGCCTGACGCGCCGGACGCGGGTGGTGATGCCTGTCTGGTTCAACGGCCGGGCTCCAGATATGGCCGCTATCATGGCCCTGGCCCGGGCTCATGGGCTGGCCGTGGTGGAGGATGCTGCCTGCGCCCTGGGTTCGCGCTGCTGCGGCCAACACGCCGGGACCTTCGGCGATCTGGGCTGCTTTTCCTTCAATACGACCAAGATTATTACGACCGGCACGGGCGGGATGGTGGTAACCGACGATCCAGAACTGCGCGAGCGGGTGGAGCGGCTGAAAAACCACGGTCGCCTGGATAGACAGGATTATCACCCGGTCATTGGTTATAACTTTCACTTCAGCGACCTCCTGGCCGCCCTGGGACTGGCCCAAATGCGCAAGCTGCCGGCCCGGGTTGTTTGGAAGCGCGAGTTATATAGCTGGTACGCCAGGCGGCTGGAGGCCGTGCCGGGAGTGACGATGCTTCCCTTGCCGGAGGGCGCCTGTCCCTGGTACCCGGACGTTTTTGTGGACGAACCGGCCGGGCTTAGGGCCTGGCTGGAGGAGCGAGGTATCCAGACGCGACTCTATTTTCCACCAGTGCATACCCAACCCTGTTACCAGGCCGAGGGTGATTTTGCCGACACAGCGGCCGTCTCCCGGCGGGGTATCTGGCTGCCGGCTGCCGCTTACCTGACCCAGGCCGACGTGGTGCGGGTATGCCAGGCCATCATTGAATGGCAGGAACAGAGAAGATGAATCACTATCCGACTGAACCATTAACAGATGTGACGGCCGCTGACCTGGCCTGGCTGGAGGGCCAGTAGGTCGGCGAGCGGAACGGCGACTTCCTGCGGCGGGGCGGCGAGAAGCGGCTGTGGATGGTCTACCGGGCGCTGGGGGATAACTGCCTGGTGGCCTTCTTTGATCGCGAAGACCAGGGGCACGCGCCGGAGGAGGAGTTCCGCTACACGCGCCGTCAGGCGGCCGATGGCTGAGGAACAGGCCGACCAACCCGGCAAAATTGAGACGCGCCTGCAGGTCTCGGCCGGTGGGGTGGCTTTTCGCCGGGGGCCGGCCGGCCTGGAGGTGGCCCTGGTGCGTGTGCCGCCCAATAGCCGCTGGCAGTTGCCCAAGGGGCTGGTGGACGAAGAAGAAGCACCCGAGGCCACGGCGGTGCGCGAGGTCCAGGAAGAGGCTGGGGTTGAGACGGAGTTATTGGCCGCGATTGAAACGATTGAATATTGGTACATCGGCCACAACCGCGGCCGGCGGGTGCGCTTCCACAAATTTGTTCACTTTTTCCTCCTGGCCTACCGGGCCGGCGACGTGGCCAACCATGATCATGAAGTCGAAGAGGCCCGCTGGGTAGAGATAAGCCAGGCTATCGAGTTGCTGGCCTTCAAAAGCGAAAAGAAAGTCGTAGAAAAAGCCCAAGACATGATTGCCACCCTGGATCAGTAGAGAATCCTCCAATCCAAAATCTAAAATCCAAAATCCCTTGAACTTCTAGTCCGGCCGTTCTAAAATAGGGGGTAATGACAACCTCCTACCCAAAGCGAGCGCGTCGCGGCCCCTGGAGAGGCGTCAGAGTTCTTAACCGTCTGCACCGGGCCCAAATGGCCATCGGCGAGCAGCAACTGCTGGTGGCGGCGCTCTATGTACTGGTTAATGGGCTGGTTCTCTATAACGCCCTTTATCATAATCCCCTGGTCGGCTATGACGCGGCCGACCACCTGGCCTACCTCCTGACGCTGGCCCACGGCCGGTTGCCTACCCCCGCCGACAGCTACGAATTTTTCTCTCCGCCGCTGCCCTACGCCTTGCCGGCTCTGGCCTACGGCGTGGGGGAGATCCACTGGCGGACGGCGGCCAAGATAGCCCAATTGCTCAACTGGCTGGTCTCCATAGGCCTCACCTTCTGGCTGCTGCGCCTGTGCGAACTGGTCCGGCCGGGGCGCAACCGGTTCAAGTTGAGCGCCCTTTTGCTGTTGGGGATGTTGCCGGTCTACTATAAATCCCTGGCTTTCATTCGCGGTGAGCCGTGGGTGGCCCTCCTGGCCCTCCTGGCCGTGTGCGACTTCCTGGTTTTGCTTTCCGGCCAGACGGCCGAAAACCCGCCCCGGCGACAGGCGCTGGTCGTCCGCCTGGGCCTGTGGCTGGGGCTGGCTATCCTGGCCCGGCAGTGGGCCTTTTTACTCTTCCCGCCTTTGGCTCTAGTTCTCTGGCAATATGCCCGGCGGCACAATGAATTCCCAACCGGGCCGGGCCGGGCCGCCCGCTGGACCTTGCTGCGGGCCGGCGTTCTGGCTATCCTGGTGGCGCTGCTGGTGGGCGGCTGGTTCTACCTGCACCTGCACCAGACGTATGGCTCGGCGCTGGTTTTTAACCGCACCCCACGCGATGGCTTTTCGCTGGCCAACCAGCCGGCCGAATTTTACCTGGGCCTGGGCGACGGCCAGTTGTTCCGCGATCCGGTGCGGCCGGCATTTGCCAACCAGCTCTGGCCCAAGTTTTACGCCGAGTTGTGGGGCGATTACGAAGCCTATTTCCTGGTCTTTGCCCAGGATGTGCGGACCGGCCGCTTCCTGCCCGGCTTCCGGCTTGAGGCGGTGCTCGACGAGTTCCCCGAACGGCCGGCCTGGCTGGCGACCAACCGCGACCAGATCGGCCGCTACCTGGGGCTGGCCAACCTGGTGGCCCTGGGTCCGACGGCCGTTTTGCTGGCCGGGCTGGTGCTGGGCGGCGTCCAGTGGCTGCGCTGGCAGCGCGGAGAGCAGAAGGCAATGCCTTTGGCGCTGCTGTGGCTGCTTGTCGCCGCCGCTGCCGCCGGTTACTTCTGGTTCCTGGTCCAATACCCCACGCCCGGCCGGGGCGACACGATCAAGGCGACCTATTTGCTCCACACCTACCCCTTTGCCGCCATTCTGGCCGCCGATTTCCTGGAGCGGCTCCGCGGGCGCTGGCCACTGGCCTACGCCGTGTTGTGGGGCTGGCTCATGGCCGCGGCCGTAGTACTGGTCCCGGCCTATATAACCCGGTACGTGGGTTGGCCGTAAAAGGGAGATTAGAGATTGGAGACTTCGTCCTGAGACTCAGTCCGAAGGATTGGAGATTGCCTGATCTTTAATCTGCAATAGCGGTGTTAACCGGCCAGCAAGTACGCTAAAGCGTCACCCAATGTAGCCTGCCACAAACCCCAGCTATGGCCCTCCGGCCGTTCCTGGTATTGGTACTCGTAGTCCAGAGACTCTAACGCCTCGACCAGCCGCCGGTTGGCTTCGAGTAAGTTGCCGGTATCGCCATCGCCGCCTACGGCCGTCTCATAGGTGCCGACCACCAGGTAAAAGCGAATCTCTCGCCTGGCCGGCCCGCCGATGCCCACGGCCATCTGTTCGGCCCGGATTCGTTCAATAATAGCGTCGCTGTCCACTGAGTAGGCGCCGGACTGCCCGGCAGCCAGGCCAAAGACGTCCGGCCGGGCTATGGCGGCGTAGACGGCGGCCAGGCCAGCCATTGACGGGCCAATTGTCCCGGTCCGGGCCGGAGAGGGGTCAACGCCGTAGGTGGCCCGGACGAACGGGACGAGTTCGTCGGCCAGAAAGTTGACATAAGCATCGTTGCGGTTGTATTCCCGATCACGGTTAATGGGCGGGATAAAAACGGCGATCAAGGGTGGGATTTGCCGGTTAGCAATGAGCCGGTCCAGGATAACCGGGGTATCAATCAGGTTTAAATAGTCACCACCGTCATGGAAGTAGATCGAGGGCAACGCCTCGCCCACAATCTGGCCGGCCGGCGTGTAGACGAAGAAGGTGCGGGTCTGGTTGAGGTGGGCGCTATCCAGGGTGTGGGTGGTCAGTGTGCCGGCCGGAATTGCTTCGCTCGGGGGCTGGAGTTCGGACGGCGTTTCGTAAGCGGGCATAGCCAGCTCTGAATTAGGGCCAAAGCCACCCGGCGCGGTACGCGGATTGAGCGGATCCAAATGCCAGTTCCCGCCGTCAGTAACAAACTTGTAATCCAGGCGGGCGTTGCTTTCAAATTCGGCCGATAGATACCACAGGTCTGCTCCTTCCAGCCGGGTCAGTTCCGGGGCCACGCTCAGGTCCCAATTATTCATATCCCCAGCCAGTTGGATCCGTTGCTCCGTGCCCTGCCACAAGAAAATGGCCCGGTTGCCGTCGGTGATGGGTGTGGCCGGCAGTTGGGCCAGGTAGCGGTTGACTAGCGGCTGGCGCTCGTTCGGCCGGGCGGCCTGGGCCTCGGCCAGGAAGAGGTCAAAGCCGGCCGCCGTGGCCGGGCCAGGCGTGGGCGTAGCCGCCGGTTCCGGCGTGTCGGTGGGAGGCGGCAGCGTGGCCGTAGGCGCCGCCAGTGGGTTGCCGCCGTCGCAGGCCACCAGGAGCAGTAGTAGCCAGGCAAGCCGTATCCAGGTAACAGGCTTCACTCAGAAGACCCCTGGCCAGGTTCTTTCTCCACGCCAAAAGTCTGTCCCACTTTCGGTATAGTTATCCGTCCTTGAGAGGTAACAGTTGCTATACTCACCAATACCTTTCCTGAAAGTTTAAGGCCAATCTCCGTATTGTACCTTTTTCCATAATATTCGCGTCATTCGCTTATTCGGGCTATTCGCGATTACTTGGCTTGAGTAATTGGGGAATAGGCTCTAAAATTGGCGGCTTATGAAGGTTTTTCTGGAATCTATCGGCTGCCGCCTGAACCAGAGCGAGATCGAGACGATGGCCCGCCAGTTATTGGCCGCCGGGCACGAAGTCGTCTCCGACGCGACCACGGCCGACAAGGTCGTCATCAACACCTGCGCCGTCACCGCCGAGGCGACCAAGGACGCCCGCAACCTGACCCGCCGCCGCCATCGCCAGAACAGCGCGGCCGAGATCGTTCTGACCGGCTGCTACGCCACCATTGCTCCCCAGGAGCTGGCCGGTGTGGAGGGGGCCGGCCGGATCGTGGCCAACCAGGACAAGGAGCGGCTGGTGCAGCTCCTGGACCCGCAGGCGCGCCTGGAGCAGCCGGTATACGACCAGGAGCCGATTTTACGCGAGTTGCTGGCCGGAAATGCCGGCCTGAGCCGGGCCTTCGTCAAGGTCCAGGACGGCTGCGACAATCGCTGCACCTTTTGCGTGACGACCATTGCCCGAGGGGAAGGCCGCAGCCGCCATCTGGGCGACGTAGTCGCCGAAATCCAGGCCCTGGCCGCGGCCGGCTACCAGGAAGCGGTCCTGACCGGCATCCACCTGGGCAGCTACGGCCGGGACCTGGGCCACCCGGCCGGCCTGCGCGACCTGGTGGCCGCTATCCTGGCCCACACGGACATCCCCCGGTTGCGCCTCTCCTCGCTGGAGCCGTGGGACATCGCTCCCGGCTTTTTTGAGTTGTGGCGGAACCCGCGTCTGCTGCCCCACCTGCACGTGCCGCTCCAGTCAGGCAGCAACAGGACCTTGCGGCGCATGGCCCGCCGGACCACCCGGGCCAACTTCCGCGAGCTGGCCACGGCCGCCCGCGCCGCCATCCCCCACCTCAACCTGAGCACCGACCTGATCGTTGGCTTCCCCGGCGAGACGGAGGAGGAGTTTGTGGAGAGCCTGGCCTACGTTCGCGAACTGGCCTTCTCCCGGCTGCACGTCTTTCCCTACAGCAAGCGGCCGGGGACGGCGGCAGCGGCCATGCCCAACCACCTGTCCCAGGAAGTCAAAAAGGAGCGCAGCCGGCAGATGATTGCTCTGGGCCAGGAGCTGAGCCTGGCCTTCCACCGGCGATACGCGGGGCAGGTCATGGACATTTTGTGGGAGACGGTAGCTGGGGCCGACGACGATGGCCTGCGCTGGGTGGGTTACACCGGCAACTACATTCGCGTCACTGCCCATGGCCCGGCCGGCCTGTTCAACCGGGTTACACCAACGCGCCTGGCTGAAGCCTGGCCGGAGGGGATGCGTGGTTCAATTGTGTATTGAACAAACTGCGAGAAGCCAAATAGGTGCCGTTTCGTACTGCCAAGACTTTGCCCTTTTCTTTTGATCATCCACCCATCTTTCTTGCCTGGCCCATCGGCCTTACGTCGTAGCCTGGCAAAGCGGCCACGGCTGCCCGGAAGGCAGGATCGTGCAATAAATCGAGCAGCGGCCGCAGTAGGTCGCTCTCGTAGTACACCTGGGGAATGACCAGGTCGTACTGCTCGTGGGCCAGGGGCACGAAATCCAGCCCCAGGGCACGGGCGGCGGCGCGAACGCCCAGGCCGGCGTCGGCCGCGCCCGAGGCCACGGCGGCAGCCACCGCCAGGTGGGTGTACTCCTCTCGCTCGTACCCCTGCACTGTCTCCGGCCGGATGCCCAACTGCTCCAGGTGGTAATCCAGCAAAACCCGCGTCCCGGCCCCGCGCTGCCGGTTGACAATTTCTACCTCAGGGTTGGCGGCGTCAGCCCAACCACTTATTCCCTTGGGGTTGCCGCGTGGTACGATCCAACCCTGCTCCCGGCCGGCCAGCGTCACCAGGGCCACAGCCTGGCCGGGCAGGTAGCGTTCGACGTAGCTATCATTGTACCGGCCAGTCTGGGGGTCCAGCAGGTGGGCACCGGCCAGGTGGGCCTCGCCGCGCCGCAGGGCCACCAGCCCACCCAGGCTGCCGACATTGGCCGAGGCCAGGCGTAGCCCCTCGTGAAGTTCGGCCAGAAATTGGGCCAACAGGTCCAACGTCAGGTCGTGGCTGCCGATAACGACAATAGTCTGCTCAATCTCGGCCGGCGAGCGGTACAGTTGGACGGTGACAGGCACGCCGGCGTCCAATCCCTCGCTGAAGCGCGGAATCCGCACCAGGCCGTCCGCCCGCACCAGAGAGGTAATGACGCCAGCTCCCCGGCTGAGCGGCGTGGCCGTGACCCGGCCGCCCACCTTGCCCACCGTCACCCGGACAAAGTCGTCGTCGCCGGTCGGAGAGACAATCTTGCGCGTCAGGGTAGCCTGGATGGCCGGCGGCCGGGCGGTCGGCTGGCCCTGCCAACGGGCCAGCAGCGGCTGGACAAAAATCTCGCCGGTCAGCGCGGCGCTGACCGGGTAACCGGGCACGCCGATGATGGGTAAGAGTGTAGTTGTGTAGTTGTGTAGGGGTGTAGGGGTGTCCCCTTGTCTCCTTGTCTCCAGAGTTGGCCCGGCCAACTCCTCTCCCCCTCTCCCCCTCTCCCCCTCTCCTCTCTCAATCATGCCCAAAATCACTGGGTGGCCCGGCCGGACGGCCACGCCGTGGACCAGCAGCTTACCCAGGGATTGGACGACGTGGGCGGTGTAATCTTCGCTGCCGGCCGAGGAGCCGGCGTTGACCAGGATCAGATCGTGGTAAGGGGTGGCTTTCAGGACGGCAGCCCGGATGGCCTCGAAGGAGTCGGGAACAATGGGCAGACGGGAGGCTAACCCACCCCACTGCTCGACCTGGGCGGCCAGGACAAGGCTGTTGTACTCGATAATCTGGCCGGGGGAGAGCCCTTGGGCAGCCGCTTCGACCGTGACCAGCTCCGAGCCAGTGGGGATGATGGCTACTCGCGGCCGGCGGTAAACGGCGACGGTGGCGTGGCCGGCGCCGGCCAGCGCGCCCAGGTCTACCGGCCGCAGTCGGTGGTTGGCCGGCAGCACCAGCTCAGTGGCGACCATGTCTTCGCCCATCGGCCGGACATGGTGCCAGGGTGGCAGGGCGGCGCGAATCTCAATAGCCGGCCGACCGGCGGCGTCCTGGCCTGGTTGGGTATGTTCAATCATGACCACGGCGTTGGCCCAGAGGGGTAGCGGATGGCCGGTGTTGACCGCCTGGGCCGGCCGTTCGACCTTGGGCTCTTCAGTTCCCGGCTCGACCAGCACCAGGTGGACGGGGTTCGTTTCGGTCGCTCCTTCGGTATCCCTGGCCCGCACGGCATAGCCGTCCATGGCGCTGGCGTGGTAATGGGGCGAGGACAGCCTGGCCCAGACCGCTCCGGCCGTCACCCGGCCGCCGGCTTCAGCCAGAGGAATGGTCCTGGGCGGCAGCGGGCGCCACAGCCCGGCCACCTCCAGGGCGGTGGTAAACGCGGTCCAGGCCTCGTCTAAGGGTATATCTTCCAGGTAGATCTTGCGGTTCATGATGGTTATTGGTTGTTAAGTTCTTCAACAACCAATAACCACTATACCAATAACCAACCACTTTCTAAAATTCCCACTGATACAGTTGATATGTCTGCCGGGCTTCGGCGCCTTGTTGAGCCAGCCAGGCGGCCGCCTGGCTCTCTTCAACGACCGACCCCAGACTGAGGCTGGTCCAGCCGTGGCGGCGGGCGGCGGCCAGGCAATGGGCCAGCAGTTGCCGGCCGATGCCCCGGCCGCGCCAGGCCGGCCGCACCACCCCATAGAGGGCCCGGCCCTGGCGGACCGGCAGGCGCAACAACAGGGGCAACCACAAACGCCGCAACAGGTTCCGGCCGCCCCGGGCCAGGCGCAAACGCGAGGCCAGGTCCGGCTGCAGCAGGGCAAAACCGGCCGGCTGGCCGTCTACCAGAGCCAGCCAACCGGACAACGTCTGTGGTCCCAGCCAGCGCAGCAGAAAGGCCGCTTCAGCTTCGTCCGGTGAGGGAAAATCGTTGCCGGTCGGGCTGGCTTCGGCCAGCAGGGGCAGCAAGCCGGTGGCCAGGCGGCCGGGCTCCAGGGGGACAATCTCGGCCGGACCGGCGGCCAATTCCAGGGGGCCAGGTTCCACCGGCAGGTGGTAGAGGCGGAGGCGCCGGCCGGGCCGGGCCGACCGATCCAGCAACTCCGGCAAATAGGGCGGGTTATAGGGGGTGTGCCAGGGAGGCGGCCGGTGCCAGTGGTCTAGAAGCAACCCGCTTTCCAGGTGGGGCGAGAAGCCGGTGGGGCCGACCAGCCGCCGGCAACCTTTGCCGGCCAGCGTTTCGGCAACGCTATCCAGCAGGCGTTCCAACGATTCTTCGTCATTGGCGCAGTGGAATAGGGAGAGATAGGCAGTCTCGTCCTGGCGGCGCGGGTCGTAGAGAATGGCGGCCGTGGCCAGGGCCAGCTCAAACGGGCTAACTACCGGGACTGACGAGAAACGGTTAACCGGCCGTTGTTCGACGGGCAGGGCCTCGATGTACAGATAATCGGGTTGGAGGCGAGCCAGGTGGGGGTTGCGGGCCGGATTCAGCTCGCGCTGCAACGCCGGGTAGTAGGGCGGCGTCCAACGGGAGTCGCCGGCGAAGATGGACCACCACTTCCTCGCAAAGGAACGCCGCTCCCACCCGGTAACGGCGCTGTAAACGCGGTGGTTAATGTAGCTGATCACTGAGGGGTCGCCGTAAAGCTCAATAGGAGATTAGAGATTGGAGCTTAGCCTAGCTCCAATTTCTAATCTCCAATCTCCCCTCTTTCGACCGGGAGAGCCGAGGGGCAGAGGTCGTACAGCGTGCAGTGGGCGCAATCGGGCTTGCGGGCGTGGCAGACTCGCCGGCCGTGGAAGATGAGCAGGTGGGCGATGCTAATCCACTCCTGGCGGGGGACCAGGACCATCAGATCGCGCTCAATTTTCTCCGGGTCGCTTTCGGCCGTCAGGCCCAACCGCCCGGATAGCCGCTTGACGTGGGTGTCCACGACAATGCCTTCGGCCAGGCCGAAGGCCACGCCCAGGACGACGTTGGCCGTCTTGCGGGCCACTCCTTTGAGGGCCAGTAAGGCAACCATGTCGGCTGGGACTTCCCCGCCGTGCTGCCGGACCAGGATCTGGCACGTTTCCTGAACAAAACGGGCTTTTTGCCGGTAAAAGCCGGTGGAGCGGATGATTTCTTCCAGCTCTTCCCGCTCGGCCGTGGCCAGGTCGGCGGCGGTGGGGTACCTGGCAAAAAGAACCGGGGTGACCATGTTGACCCGCTCGTCGGTACACTGGGCCGAGAGAATAGTAGCCACCAGGAGCTGCAAGGGATTTTCGTGGTTGAGGGCGCAACGGGCGTCTGGGTGAGCCTGGCGGAGCCGGTGAATAATGTCGCCAATGCGACCTGCGGCCGGGGTGTCCGGCGAGAGAGCTGTCGAGTGGGAAGGCTGTGGCTCGTCGTCCATACGTGGTTCGCATTGTACCAGACGCCTCCAGCCCTGGCGACTGCCTGAAGCTAACCTTCCGGAGGGTGGCGTTTGAACCCCCAGAGGGTTGGCATCAGGTGGACGATAGCCAATTGTCATTGCGTGAAAAGCGGTTTTACCTATAATCAGTCCCATCTTGGGAGAGAGAAAAATAGCTGATACAGGTGGGTCCCCAGGCCGTGAGGCGCTGAGGGACGCTATTTCGTACGCATTGGCAACGTTGCCGGCCGGCGTAGGAGCAGCGACGGTTGCCACTGTTGAGCCGATCCTGTATGCCAACCTGGAGCGGGGGCGGATTCAATGTTACCTGGCGCGTTACGCACCTGGAGAGCCAGAGACTATCCAACAGCGTGTCAACATCTACGTGGAGCGCGTGGCCGATTATTATCGGCGCTGCCGGCCGGCCGTGCTCCAGATCCAGTTCAACAAAGAAGAGGCAGCCTGGATCCAATTGATGGACAACATGGACCGCTGGGCCCGGTGCTATTGTCAAAACAGCCGCCTCTCCGGGCCGGAAAGGGGGGAAGTTGTTGAAGCGGCTGTCATGGATGCAGCCGCTATCGTTCTTCGTTCGCCATTCCCTTACGACGTAGAATTTGACGCCTGGGTTTACGTCATTGTTCAAAATGCCTGCAAGAAGCGCCTGCACCAGCACTACTATCCTGTCAGTGTCCCGGCCGACGAAGAGGTGCCTATAGACGCCTGGGATGAATGGCTGGCCAACCTGCCCGATCTGGCCACGGCCAACGACGAGCGCCGCCGCGAGCTGCGTTCCTTACTGTTGGGCGCGGTAACGCAGCTTGATTCGGAGGCGCGCCGAGAATTTGTGATCCGCTACTACTTTGAAGGGTACACTCTCCCCGAGGTGGCCGAGCGGATGGAGCGGAGCCCGGCCGCCATTTACAAACTCCACTACGACTGCCTGCAAAACCTGAGAAAGATTTTGGTAAAAAACGGGATATAGATCAGTAGAGGTAACAACATGCTTGCACTGGTCGTGAACGACGCCCTGGAGGGAGAAGATATTCCCAGGCGTTATCCTGCGTTTTATCGGGCGATGTTGGCCAATCCCAAACTTTACCGGGCCTTCCTGGAAACGCTAACGATCCTGGAGGAGAGCCGAAAGGGGGAATTGGAGCCGCTATCTGCCTCGCCTGGCTACCGCCTTGATTTTTTAAATGCAATTTTTCCTCAATCTGTTATTGAGTATCCGGCCGCCGGCCAGTGGCGTGTTGTTTGGGATCAGAGCGTGGAGCAAATGGAGACCATTTTCCAGCAATCAAACCTGGCCGGGCAACCGGCGCATTACTCGGAGGAGAAGTTGCTGGACGATGATGGCCTGACCCTGCTACGCAGCCAGGTAACTGTGGCCGGCCTGGAACTAGATGTCCGGCTAGACGCCTGGCGTTCTCCGGCCAACCCGCCGGCCCTGGAACTACTGCTGGCCGTCCTGGATTACAAGGCGCAACTGGCCCACTGTTGCCTGCAGGCGTCTATTCAGTGGGGGGAGTATCAGGCGACGGCCACCCTGGACCGGTACGGCCTGGCCAGATTTCCGGCGCTACTACTGAAAATGATCCTCGACGAACCTGGCGCCAAGGTGGCGGCCGGGCTACGACTTAATCTGGCGGCCGCGCCAGACTCCTAAGCTCGTAGTAACAGCTTTAGCCGTTAAGCCGCTGACGTGGTTACTACGAACCACTGTTTACTCCCATCCGGCCGCGCCAGAGGCGGGTGACCACGTTGCCGGCTAGTAGGTGTTGCTCAATCAGCTCCGGGACGTCCTCCGGGGTAACCGTACCGTACCACTCGCCACCGGGATAAATGAGGACGTTGCCGGCGTAGGCGTGGCCGCCGACGTGGCTGGTGCGCCGCACCGTTACCTGGTCGCTCAGGGCGCGCGCGGCCAGCTCAGCCTGAAAACGGGCAGCCAGCGGTGGCCCACAGCGGCCGCAGCGCTCGTCACGCCGGCCGTGGACGCAGACGAAGACGTGCCAGCCGGCCAGAGGCTGGTGAGGGATGCGTTCTGAGAGTTGGTTGCCGACCAGGTGATCGTTGATGAGCGCCGGGAAATCGGCCGGCCGCACACCCAGGTAGCGAACGGCGTCGGGGAAAACGAGGAGGTCGTGGCCGTCGTCAGGGCTGGGCTCGTCGCAGGCAGTCAATTTGACCTTGAGGGGCATGGCTTCGAGGTGGGGGGCCACTGCTTCGGCCAGGGCCTGGGGGAAGCCACCGCCCTGTTCAATCCGTTCTGGCCAATCGGCCCGGCCGGTGCAGATAAAGAGGTGACGCTGGTAAAATTTAACCGTGCCGGCCAGGGACGGTAAAGTATCCAGGTTGGTTGAATCAATCATTATTTCTCCACGGTGCGTGCTTACAAGCGGTTCTCATGATACAACAGGCAGGCATGTTGGCCAATATCCTCACGCTCAGCCGCCTTTTCTTACTGGCTATCTGTGTCGGGTTGTTATACCAGCCGGCCGTCGCCGCCCAGGCCGCGGCTTTTGCCCTGGTCTTGTTGATCATCTTTATTGACGCCATTGACGGGACGGTGGCCCGCAAACGGGGTAAGGCCACCGCCCTGGGAGCTATCCTGGATATTGCCATTGACCGGGTGGTGGAAAATGTCTTTTGGGTCGTCTTTGCCGACCTGGACCTGGTGCCGATGTGGGTGGCCCTGCTCTTTATTACCCGGGGCATCCTGACCGACGCCGTGCGCGGCTACGCCATGGCCCAGGGCCTGACCCCCTTTGCTATGATGCAGACGAAGTGGGGGCGCTGGCTGGTTTCCCACCGCTTCATGCGCGCCTTGTCCGGCGTCACCAAGGTCGTGACCTTCGCCGCCCTGGCGGCCCTGAACGGCCTGTCTCTGCTCTGGGCGGGCACAGCTCAGGCTCGTTATTTGCCTATATTGGAAGCGATTATCTTTGTCCTGGTGCTGCTCACCGTGGCCGTCAACCTGGCCCGGGGCATCCCCGTCCTGGTCGAGTCCCGCCGCTTCTTTAAGGGAACAGGGGACAGGTGACAGGAAAGCCTGTTCCCTGTCCCCTATTCCCTATAACCCAAGGACGATGCGGGCCACGGTGAAGTAGATGAATAGGCCGGTGGCGTCCACCAGGGTGCTCATGGCCGGACCGGAGACGACGGTGGGATCAACTTTGAGCCAGGTAGCCAGCAAGGGGAGCAGGGAACCAAGCCCGTTGGCCCAGACGACGATGCAGAAAATGGCGATAGACACAGTCAAGGCAACCTCCTGGCCGGTACCCCACAACATGGCCCGGCCGTAAGCCACGACGGCCATGCCCACCCCCAGTAAAAGGCCAATACGTAACTCGTGCCACAGAGAGCGCAAGACGTGCTTCAGCTCCAGATCGCCTACTGCCAGGGCACGGATAATCGTACTGGTCGTCTGTGAGCCGGCATTGCCGCCGGTGCCAATGAGCAGCGGAACAAAGAAGGCCAGGGCCACAGCCGTCTGCAATTCTTCCTCAAAGAGACGCAACACGCTGCCAGTCAACGTCTCGGTCAAGAAGAGGAGCAGCAACCAGCCGATACGCTTGCGAGTCACTATGAAAACACCTGTGTCCAGGTACGGCCGGTCCAGAGGTTCGGCGCCACCTAGCCGCTGAATGTCTTCGGTGGCTTCGTCTTCCAGCACGTCCACCACGTCGTCAATGGTGATGACGCCAACCAGGGTATGGTCCTCGCTGACCACCGGCAGGGCCAACAGGTCGTAACGGGCCATGATCTGGGCGCACTCCTCCTGGTCGGTGCCGACCGGGACAAAGATCACTTCTGGGTCCATAATGTCTATCAACTTCGTATCCGGGTCGGCCACGACAAGCTGGCGCAGGTTGACGACGCCGGCCAGTTTGCCGTAACGGTCTACGACGAAGAGGTAGTAGATATTTTCCGAGTCAGGCTTCCAGGTACGGAGAGCGGTCAGGGCTTCGGCGGCCGTCATGCGGCGGCGCAGGGCCAGGAACTCGGAAGTCATCAGGCCGCCGGCGCTGTCGTCGGAGTGGAGCAACAGGGGACGGACCTCCTCAGGGTCTTCCAGGCCGGCCAGCACGGCCCGGGCCTGGACCGGGTCTATGTCGCCCAGCAGGTCAGCCGCCTCGTCCGGCTCCATCTCCTCGACGATGCGGATGAGGGTATGAGTTGGCAGGCCGGCCACCAGCTCGGCCGCTTCGTCGTCGTCCAACTCTTCGAGGATGTCGGCTGAGTCGCCCGGCTTCAACTCTGGCAGGAGAATGGCCTGGTCGTCGTCGTGCAACTCGGCGAAAAGCTCGGCCTGGTCCGGCGGGCGCAGGCCCTCGATAATGGCTACGGCCGTAGTTAAATCGTCTCGCTCCAGCGTCTCGCGGAGTCGGACGAGGATGGCATCCAGGTTAGCAGCTTGCATGGAGCACCTCCAGGTTAGATTCCCCCGGAGGTGCCAAAAGGAGGGGCCCTGCCAGGGGTCAGATTATTCGATTGGCAGGGATAGTAATCTGTCTATTACTATCGGGATCAGATTTGTCTTCTACGTCCATCTTTACCAGAATTGTCGTTTGACAACGGCCGGTATTCTATTCTATAAAAGTGAAGCTTGCCAATACTTTCAGTAGAAACAATTTTGCTAGGCCCGGATTGACAAATCCGGGTTAAAGCCGGGGATTTGTCAATCCCCAACGAGCAGATTTTGGATCTACCGAGTTTAATTATCGGACCGATAGAGAATGTTTACTAATCAACCGCTTTTGCCTGCGCTCATCATTTTTGCCTTCCTGGTTCTACTCCTGGCGCTGGGCTGGTGGATGCTAACGCCAGCAAAGCTGACGTGGCGGAAGCAATGCCCACAATGCCGGTCAGAAAGGATTGAGCGGCGGGGGTGGGGAGAGGCTCAACGCAAGCGACATCCCTGGTGGTGGCGACGCCCCGGCATTCACATTGGTTTGCGTCTTGACTGGAGGACCACCGACTATCGCTGCCAGGCGTGCGGGCATACATGGCAAGAAAGCGGTCCAACACCACGCATCGGGCGTATTGGTTAACCTTTGCGCCCTGGCAGAAAACTCAGGGGGCCGTGACGGCGCAGCGGAAGCCGAGGTTGGCCCGGCTGACGGTGGGGTCGTAAGAAGTCCGGCCGGTGACGCGGACATCTTCTTCGGTAGAGAGCCAGGAGCCACCCCGGATGACCTTGAACTGGCCGTCCAGAGGGCCGAGGGGATTCACGTCGCTGGAGGAGGCGTAGGCGCGGGGGTCGTACCAGTCACTGATCCACTCCATGACGTTGCCGGCCATGTCGTAGAGGCCGAGGGGGGAACGGCCGCCGGGGAGGCTGGCAACGGGGGCGGTATCCCGGTGGCCGTCGTTAAAGGTCGTGTTGCGGTCTTCGCGGGTGCAGTTGGCGTCGCAGAAGTTGAGTAGCGTGCCGTCGAAGGCGTCCCCCCAGGGGTAGGCGTATTTCAGCGCCTCGGCCGGGTCGAAGCCGGCCGCCTTTTCCCACTCCGCCTCGGTCGGTAGCCGTGCTCCACGCCAGTTGCAAAAGGCCCGGGCGTCATACCAACTGACGAACAGGACTGGATAATTGTCGTAGGCCGAATCGCCGAAATAAGCCGGGTGGAAGGTTGCTCCCGGCCGGTCGGGTGGGGCGCAGACGCCTTCCTCAACGCAAACGGCGTACTGGCCGTTGGTGGCTTCGGTCTCGTCAACGAAATAGGGATCCAGGCGAACGATGTGAGACGGGGCCTCGTCTGGCTCGCTGTCGTCGTTGCCCATGCGGAAAATACCCGGCGGGACGTAAATCATCCTGGCCCCGGTTTTTTCGTCTACCAGCGGGGCCGGGGTGGGAATGGGTGTGGCGCTGGGGGCCGGGGTGGGCGTCACCGTCGTAATCGCCGTCAGGGCGGCGATGATTTGCGATTGCAGCGTGGCCGTAGCCGCCACCTGGGCCTGCTGGACGGCCGGGCTGCGACTAGCCAGCGCCAGACCAAGGCCCACGCCGACGAAGAGGATCAACGCGCCAAGAAGGCCCCAGATGGTCCGCTGCTCAATCTGTTTGCGCGTCCGGCCGGGCAGGCGCGGCGGCGGGGCCGGTGGGTAGGCCGGCTCAGTGCGGCGCGGCCCTTCAAAGACCCGGACGTTGCGGCCGGCCGGCCGTTCCAGCGCCTGGGCAAAATCGGCCACTGACTCAAAGCGGACTTCCGGCCGCAGGTCCATGGCCCGGCTGGCTGCCACCGAAAGGTACGGCTCCACGTCGGGGTTGGCCTCGCGAGCCGGGACCAACTCCTCCAGGCCGCTTTCGCGGCGTAGGGCGTCGGGGGGAGCCCGGCCGGTCAACAGCGTGTAGAGAGTCGCCCCCAGGCTGTACACGTCGCTGGCCGCAGTGACGGTTCCCTGGGTCTGCTGCTCCGGGGCGGCGTAGCCGCTGGTCCCCAGGCTGACGCCCAGGCCAGGGAGCCCTGTATCCACCAGGAAGACGTCGCCGGCCGGGGTCAGGCGGATGTTGGCCGGCTTGACGTTCAGGTGGATCTGCTTTTTTTCGTGCAGGTAAGCCAGCGGCCGGCAAACGTTTTGCAGCCAGCCGACGATCAGGTCGGAGGAGAGAGGGCCGTACTGGTCCAGCAAGTCGCGCAGGCTGACCCCGTCCACGTAATCGCTGACCAGGTATTGGCCGCTCTCTTCCAGGCAGAAGTGGTCGCGGACGGCCGGGAGTTGGGGGTGGCCCAGGCCGCTCAGGCGGCGGGCTTCGGCCCGGAACAGCCGTTGGATGTCGGGCGAGGCGTCCAGGTATTCCTTGACGGCCACGTCCTGCCGGTCCACCACGTCCCAGGCGCGGTAGACCGCCCCATACGGCCCCTGGCCAAGCAGATTGACAATGCGGTAGCGCTTATTTAGCAATTCACCGGGTAAGAGGGGCATGAACTTAGGTTAAAGACGAATGTCCACCATCTGCTTTGGCCCGTTGAGTGTCATGATTAAGTTGTTCAGAACATTGCGCCCCAGGATAATCTCTCCACCCCTTTCGTCAGCTATGATTTCAATCATGGGCAGGCGTGATTCGGCGATTTCCAGGTCTACAAAGTAAGTATATACTTTTCGACGCTCACCCCATTGGCTCCTTAAGTATTTTCGGGCATCTACTTGCAAACCTAGCGGGGCAATAAAACGAACTGGCACGATTGTTGCGTCTGCCCCGGTATCTATGAAGGCGTTCAATGGTCCAATTGCCAATGATTCCCCTGGTCTACCAAAACGCACAGGTACACTTGGTGCAGGTGGAAAATAGTCCTGGTTATAAGGGTATTTCATGGTTCTACTTTACCGGTGCTAGGGGTACGTATCCATATTTCGTCGTTGTACTGTTCTGTAACCTGGCGAATTAAAACAGAGATCTTACCGTATGCTTTGCGGACACGTTGATACAAAGCTGAACGGTCAGTATCATGATCAACGAGTTTTTGATTATGAAAAGCTACCCATTCGCCCAAAAACTGTTCGCGTAGTTGCGGATAAAGCGCCTCAAAGGCAGCGGTTTCTCGTTCAATTTTGGCGCGCTGGCGTTCAAGCAGGTAATGCTCCACTGCTTCGTTAACTAAGTCATCAACAGTTCTTGCTTCTTGTACAGCATCTTGGGCCAGTCTTTCATGCAAATCGGGTTTTAATTTGACAGTATCCATACGACCAACCTCACTAAATCCTTGACCACTGTCTCTCCACAAAGAGATTATATCAGCTTTTGAGCTAACGATACGGTTTACTCGAAGCGAACTAACCTCGTGTTATCGCCGCCGGTCGGACCGAGACCTGCTACCATGTCTGCCTCGATGTGGGGCAGGGCGACGGCCGAGCCGGCAAAACGCTGGATCATGGCGTAGTCGCTGGGAATGATGGCGGCGGCGACGTGGAGTTGGTCAATCTCTTCGCGGTTGAACCAAGCCACGGCCCCCTCAGCCTGTTCGCGGGCTTCGCCGGCCGCGGCCGCCACCTCACAGACGAAAATGAGAAAATGGGCTGCGCCGTCTGTGGCAGCTTCGGCCGGGACCAGCCGTTCGCTGACAAGGCCGCGCAGGGCGACGAAAGTGGCGTCCAGCCCTGTTTCTTCTTTTACCTCGCGCCGGATAGCGGCCGCCAGCGTCTCGCCAAAGTCCCACTTGCCGCCGACCAGCGCCCAGTGGCCGGCGTAGGGGTTTGATTTGCGCCGGATGAGCAACAGGCAATCGCCGTCCCGGCCGGCCTGGTGGATGAGAGCCCCAACCACAGGTAAAGGATAGGCCTGGCCACGCCAGCGCCGGGTGACAGGTAGATCAGACAACACATCAAACATGGTCCCGCCAGTTTAGCGCGGAATGGCCCTTTCAACCAGGCGTGCAGTACAATGATAACGAACCCCCCAGGTCGGGGCACGAAACGCGCCCTGGGAGACCGGCGGGGTTGGGATTGCTTATGAACGATACCAATCAATTGCTGGCCAGAATATTGTGGAAGATATATCACCGGCCGGCCCGGCCGACTCCCTGGACGCAGGGTGGCAACCTGCCCTGGGATGAGCCGGCCTTCTCCCGGCGGATGCTACGCCAGCACCTGGACGATTCCCACGGGGCGGCGTCGCGGGCGACGGCCGAGCGGGAGATGCAGTTGGCATGGCTATGGGGGCGGCTGCGGCTACGGCCGGGCGCTCGCCTGCTCGACGTGACCTGCGGGCCGGGCCTTTACGCCGTAGAGCTGACCGGCCGGGGCTGCCAGGTCACCGGGGTGGATTTTAGTCCG
The DNA here is from genome assembly GCA_022616275.1 of Chloroflexota bacterium. Lineage (GTDB taxonomy): Bacteria > Chloroflexota > Anaerolineae > Promineifilales > Promineifilaceae. Next base: position 86,723 of record JAKEFB010000142.1, on the reverse strand, counting down.
GCATCTATTGCCTACGCCCGGGAAGTGGCCGAAAAGCAGGGGCTGGCCGGCCGCTGTACCTTCATCGAGCAAGACGTGCGCCTGGCCGACTTTGGCCAGGCCCGCTTTGACGTTGCTCTATTGCTGTATGGGCAACTGGCTGTCTTTTCCCGGACCGAGGCCCAGGCGTTGCTGGAGAAAATTGTCCGGGCGCTTAGGCCAGGCGGCCGGCTATGCCTGGAGCTATTAGACCAGGACAGGGTGGATAAAGCTAACAGCACCTGGTGGTTTACCGACGATGGCGGCCTGTGGGGAGACATGCCCTTTTTGCACCTGGGGGAACGGTTCTGGCTGGCCGAGGAGGAAATGTCCGTCGAGCACTACCAGATTGTCCATCTGGAGAGCGGCCGGTTGGACGAAATCATCCTCTGCGACCAGACCTACGCCGTCGAAACAATGGCGGCAATGCTGCGGGCGGCCGGGTTCAGCTCAGTAGACGCGTACCCCGCCTGGGACGGGCTGCCGCTGTATGACGCGGCCGAGTGGGTGGTTTACATAGCCGAAAAGCCTTAGAAAACTGGCGCTAAAACGCCGACCACCAGGCGTGGAGGAGCGTGCCGGTCATAATAGCCAGCAAGACCACCATCAGGTACAGGTTGGAGGAAATAAAGAGAGACCGGGCGTGCTGCGGCGTCGGCTGGGCAATGAGCCGGCCGTTGCGCCGGAACAGGTCGGCCGTGGCCACGGCCACCGGCAGCAGGTAGGCCCAGCCCAGGGCCGGCGCCAGGGTCAGAGCCAGGGCAGCCAGCCCGGCCGCCCCAGTGTGTAAGAGGACCCACCAGGCCGATTGGCGTACTGTCGTCTGCACCGGCAGCATCGGCACGCCGGCCCGGGCGTAATCTTCCCGGTACAAAATGGCCAGGCTCCAGAAATGAGAGGGCGTCCACAGAAACACCAGCAAGGCCAGAACAATCACCGCCGGGTCTTGCCAGGCCCCGGCCGCCGCCCCGCCGCTCATGACCGCCGCGCTGCCGGCCGCCCCGCCAATGACAATATTCAATAGAGTCCGCGGCTTCAGCCAGATGGTATAGATGCCAACGTAGATAATGGCTCCCAGGAGCAGGAAGAAAGCCAGCGCCGGGTTGAAAGGCAACACGGCCAGAGACGGCAGGAGGATCATGGCTATACTCAACCCCAACACCCATTGCGGCCGGACCGAGCCAATAACCAACGGCCGGCGCTGCGTGCGCCGCATCACCCCATCTGAGCTGCGTTCCAGGAATTCATTCAGGCCGGCCGCCCCTGAGGCAGCCAGCCCGCCGCTCAGGAATAAAACAAGCAGCGGGCCCAACCCCGGCCAACTCCTGGCTCCCAGGAAAGCGCCGCCCACGGCGGCCAGCAATAATAGAGCCACGATCCGCCACTTAAATAAGATTGACAGCGTTTGAACCACCGTCCGCCAGTCGGCCAATAATGATAACTGGCCGGCCGCTCTACTTTCTCCTTTACCCGCTTTTGACAGTGACATGTGTCCTCCTGGGCGGATTATACGAGCAGCCGCCGGAATGAGGCAACCGCCAGGAACGGCAAAAAGGCCAGCGAATAGTTGGCTGATATGACCAAAAGGAGGTAAAGTAGTCTGCGTTTCATTACCTATTACCCATCGTTAAAAAAACGGATTTTTCCTAAAATCAAAAATATCAAAAGTAAGTAATTTCCAGATGGGAGGTCTGTATGAAAAAGATTTTTCGCGAGTTCCAGGACATGAGCATTAACGACATCCTTCAGCTTACCACTGTCTTCATGTCTACTTTACTGGGCACGGCCGGTAACATGATTTTTGTGTCCTGGATGACAGAAATGGTTGGGCCGCTGAATGGCCTGGAACGGTTCGTCGTCAGCATTGTGAGCACCGTTCTCTACTTCGTCATTATTTTAGGCACTCTGTACGTTCTTTGGCCTCCCGCGCGAGAAGCTATCAAAAGCAAATTCAACGACCGGTAACACTTTCTCCTTTTTGTCAGAGACAAAAGTGGCTCGCCGGGTGATGGGCGAGCCACTTTTGTCTTTAAATACAGTCTTTTTGCTACTATAGGTAGGGAACGTCCCCATACAAAGCCACTCTCCCCTCCTGTATAGTGAGGGCAGTTGCGGGAATAAAATACCCGCCAGATAAAGGACGTAGATAACGTCAACGTAGACAACGTCGTAGCGAACATATTGAACGTCTAACGAGTTTAATAATAAGCAAATAAGCAGAAAAAGGAGAAGAAAAATGTTGCTCAACATTGTTCTTTGGCTCATCCTGGGGGGTATCGCCGGTTGGTTGGCCAGCATCGTTATGGGGCGAGACGCTCAGATGGGCGCGGTCGCCAACATCATTGTCGGTATCGTTGGCGCTCTAGTTGGCGGTCTGTTGATGAACCTGCTGGGCGCGCCTGGCACAACTGGTTTTAACCTCTACAGTCTGATCGTCGCTTTTCTGGGGGCCGTGGTTTTGCTCTTCCTTTTCGGTTTAATCCAGCGAGCGACCTGATCAACTGAGTCAAACAACCAGTCAATGTAAGGATAACTAGAAAGCCCCGGCCGATCGGCCGGGGCTTTTTACCATGGTTGGGCTAATCGGCGGTTGCCCGTCGCCGGATGCGGATGACGCGCCGCCTCTCTGGATAACGTCGCAGAGTGGCCGCCTGGACGGCAATCCCTACTAACACCAGGACAAGGAAGACCACAATCCGCAGCGGGGATTCCAGGGCCAGGGTCTCGACAATGAGATTGGCGCCAATCAGGGAAGAGAGGAAGATGAGGGCCCAGTCGAAAACGGCCAACACCAACACCGCCCCAATAATGCCGCCGACGAGAAAAGCCAGCCAGGTTAAATTGCCGGCCTCGAAGCCAGCAAAGTCCAGCAACCCCAGCAGGATGTAGCCACCAACAACAAAACCGGCCACGCCTACGGCTACCGCTTGTAAGAATACGGCCAGCACGGCACCAATCAACCCGACTACAACGGCGACTAGGATGACGACCCAGTCTGGCTGGTTAGCGGGAAGAAATTCGGTGGCGGCGTTCCAGCCCAGCAAAAAGCCGGCTACGGCTACAAATAGCCAGAAAAGGTGACGACCCAGCAGAAGCACAGCCGTCCCCACCAGCGCTCTAACGATTTCCATAGTAAACCTCCGTTTGCGAGCGCCATTTGCTCTCCCTGGCTATATTATACTGTAAAGGGAGGGTAACTCAAAAAACTACCCTTCCCTTACCGTTACGCCCTCTCCCTGGCTCAAAATCTGCAGCGTTTCCTCCAGCCGGGCCAACACCCGGCCGCGGCCCAGGGCGACCATAGACTCAAACAGCGGTGGGGAGACCTGCTGCCCGGTGATAGCCAGGCGCATTTTGCCCAGGAAAGGGCCGGCCTTGCCGTTAGCGGTGTTTTGCTCGCCAATAGTGGTGAGCCCGTCACGCAAGGTGTCCACCACGAACGGTTCGACGCTCTGGACAAAGGCCCGCGCCTGCTCAAAGGCGCGCTGCGCCGCCGCCAGGTCCAGCTTCTGGTCGGTCAGATCGGCGGCCGCCAGCGCCAGGGGTTCTTCCTCAAACAAGAAACGCAGCAAAGGAACGGCATCTGTCAGTCGCTTCAGCCGCACGCCCAGCGTTGGCGTCACGGCCAGCAGCGCCTCCACGTTGACCTCATAGTCGGCCGCTTCCAGGAACGGCCGGAGGGCGTTAGCCAGGGCCAGCGGCTCCATCTCCTGGATATACTGGCCGTTCAGCCAGTCCAGCTTTTCGTAAGGCAAGCGCGTTTCTGAAGGGTTAATGTCTGCCAGGTCAAAGTGAGCAATAGCCTCTTCGATAGTAAACTTTTCCCGGTCGTCGCCAAAAGACCAGCCCACGTTGGCCAGGAAATTCACCACCGCCTGCGGCAGGTAGCCGGCGTCGCGAAACTCTTCTACTCGCACCAGCACTTGCTGGCCTTGGTCGTTAAACGCCTGTGTCCGCTTGCTCAACTTGCCTTTGCCGCTGGGATTGAGGATGACCGGCAGGTGGACGTATACCGGCAGCTCCCAGCCAAAAGCCCGGAAAAGGTTGACGTGCAATGGCGCAGTGCTCAACCACTCCACTCCCCGGGTGACGTGGCTAATTTCCATGAAATGGTCATCCACCGGGTGGGCCAGGTGATAGGTAGGCAGGCCGTTTGATTTCAACAGAACGTAGTCGGTCACCTGGCTATTGTCAAAGGTAATGTCACCGCGAACCAGGTCCGGCACCACGGTCGAGCCTGCCAGGGGCATCTTGAAACGGATGACGTACTCCCGCCCGGCCGCTTCCCGCTCAGCGACCTCGGCCGGCGTCAGGTTGCGGCAGCGGCGGTTGTAGCCCGTGGAGCCTGCCTCGGCCCGGGCCTGTTCCAGCTCTTCCGGCGTGCAAAAACACTTATAGGCCTGGCCGTGTTCCACCAGCCAATGAGCCCACTGGCCGTATAACGCTTTCCGTTGGGTCTGGATGTAAGGCCCATGCGGCCCGCCAATATCCGGCCCTTCATCCCAGTCCAGGCCCAGCCAGCGCAACGAAGCCATAATATCTTCAATAGCGCCCGGCCGGGTCCGTTTCAGGTCAGTATCTTCAATGCGCAAGATAAATTGCCCCCCGTGCCGTCGGGCGAACATCCAGGGATACAAGGCGGTCCGCGCCCCGCCAATGTGCAAATATCCTGTTGGGCTGGGGGCAAAACGCAGACGTACTGTCATTCAGGCACTCACTTATCAAGAGACGACAGACGACGGACGGCAGCCGATAAAGTCGTCCGCCATCCGTCGTCCGCCGTCCGATTAACCAAACTCTTGCTTACGATGGCGCATGAGCACCGACTGGACGACGCCACTGGCCATGTACATGCTGATCAGCGAGCTACCCCCGTAACTGACGAAAGGCAGCGTCAACCCGGTGACGGGCAAGAGGCGAACGTTCATGCCGACGCTGACGAACGTTTGAAAGAAAATCAGGGCCGCAATCCCGACGCAAATGTAGCGGCCGACCGGATCGGGGGAAATGGCGGCGACTCGCAAAATGCGAAGCAAAATAAAACCCATTAGCCCTAACACCACCAGTGAGCCGAAGAGCAGCCCCATTTCCTCAGTAATGACCGAGAAGATAAAGTCAGTGTGCTGCACGCGCAGGAAGCCTAACTGGCTCTGGGTGCCCTGTAAGTACCCTTTGCCAAACCAGCCGCCGGTGCCGATGCTGATCAATGCCTGCTCGATATTAAAGGCCTGGTCAGGCAGCCGGTCGGGGTTAATAAAGACAATCAAACGATCTTGCTGGTAATCGGCCAGGGAGGGCAGGATGGCGACAGCCCCACCGATACCGGCCGTGGCCATAACCGCAAAATGGGAGAGGGGCAAACCGGCCAGCCAGATCATGATAAACCACATGACCATAAAAAGGATAGACATCCCCAGATCCGGCTGGATGAAGATCAGGAGCACCGGCGGGCTGACGTACAGTAGCGTGAGCGCAGTGTTTGAAAGGCGGTGGACGAGGTGTTGCCGCCTGGCTAAAAATTGGCCAAAGGTGATGGCCAGGAAAATGCGGCCGAACTCCGAAGGCTGAATCTGGGTAAAGCCCAGATCAATCCAGCGCCGTGAGTCATTGTTGATGGCCCCGGCCACGTCTACGAGGATCAGCGAGCCGACCATAAGGGCGTAGAGGTACCAGTGAGAAGAGGTCAGGATACGGTAATCAATGGAGGCGAAGATGAGCATAATGACCACGCCCATAAGCGCCCACCGGACCTGATCCCCTGGCAGCGGCTCGAACGCCGGCGCTCCGGTGACGGCGCTGCGAATGGCCAGGATACCATATGCGGTTAAAAGCAGAACGGCGGCCGTCAACCACAGGTCAAAATGCCGCCATACAGAAGTACTCTTCATTTTTCCGGCTACCAACCAGCGATTTTAGATGCTTCGCCTCAAAATCGCAAATAAGGAACGCGAATGGCGCAAATAAGCGAATGACGCGAATAATTTTCTAAAAAATTCGCGCTATTCGTGAAGCGTTGTACGCTCATTCGCGCCATTCGCGATTAACTGGCAACAAACTAGCGCCGGCGGCCGTTGGCCTGGAGAGGGATTTCGGCGACCAGCCGGCTTTCCCGCTGGGTGCGGGTGAGGTTCACCACCACGCTGTCGGGGTCAATCGTCAGCCGCTTGGCAATCACCTCGACGATGTCATCCTTGATCTCCTCCAGCAGGCCGGGGGAGATGTCGCTGCGGTCGTGCGTCAGCACCATTTGCAGGCGCGTCTTGGCAACGGCGCTACTCTTTTCTTCGGATTTGAACAACTTTTTAAACCAGCCCATTGCCTCGCTCCTTACCGGCCGCTCATCCAGGTGCGCAAACGAGCCAGGACACCCTGTTCCGGCGCCAGGTCCATAAACGGCACCTCCTGTCCATCTAACCGCCGGGCGACATTCCGAAAAGCCTGGCTGGCGCTGGAGCCGTTGACCGAACTCATAGCTGCCGGCAACCCCCGGTTGGTCGAAACCAGGATAGCCTCGTCCTCGGGCACCACGCCAATCAAGTCAATGGCCAGAATTTCCAGGATGTCGTCAATAGAAAGCATGTCGCCCCGCGCCACCATGCTCGGCTTGATCCGGTTAATAATCAGCTTGCCCGGCCCTTTTTCTTCCGCTTCGATCATGCCGATAATGCGATCCGCGTCCCGCACCGCAGACACTTCGGGGTTGGTGACGATGACCACCTGGTCAGCCGGGGCGACAGCATTCCGAAAACCTCGCTCGATGCCGGCCGGGGAGTCAATCACGATGTAATCCATCTCCTCCCGCAACTGGTCACAGACCAGAATCATATCCGAGGGACTGACGGCCATCTTGTCCCGCGTCTGGGCGGCCGGGATCAGGTACAGTTCCGGCAACCGCTTGTCTTTAATCATCGCCTGGCGAATCCGGCAGCGCCCTTCGACCACGTCTACCAGGTCGTAGACGATGCGGTTCTCCAACCCCATGACTACGTCCAGGTTGCGCAGGCCAATGTCGCTGTCAATCGCGGTGACCTTTTTGTCCATCATGGCCAGGGCGGCCGCCAGGTTAGCCGTGACCGTGGTCTTACCCACACCCCCCTTACCTGAGGTAACTGTAATAACTTTTGCACCCATCTCTGTCTTCCTTTTCTGAAAGGGAGACTGGAGATTAGAGATTGGAGATTGGTCAATCTCTAATCTCTAATCTCTAATCTCTACCAGGACGCCACGCCTCAGCCACAATCCGGCCGTTGCGTAGGCAGACCATCTCCGGCACGGGTTGCCGCCGCTGCTCCGGGGGAGAAATGGCAATGTGGTCGGCAATGCGCAATTGGGTTGGTATCAACTCCAGGGCGCAGATAACGGCGCCGGTGTTGCCCAGGGCGCCGGCGTGTACCAGGCCACGCAGCTTGCCCCATACCACCACGTCGCCGCCGGCAATAATTTCTGCCCCAGGATTCACGTCGCCAATCACCACCACGTGCCCTTCGTGATAGACCGACCGGCCGGAGCGCAGCGTCTCCTTCAGGAGCAGCCCGCCCGGCCCGGCGGCGGGTTCCGGCGGGGCAGGCCTGGTTGTCGGCGTGGCCTCCGGCCTGGGCAGCGCTGCCAGGTTATTCCCGTCCAGGTCGGTGTTGCTGCCTGGTAGGCGGGTGGCCAGCCCCAGGTCACGGGCTGCATTTTTAGTCTCGACCGCCTCGGCCAGGATAGCCCATAAAGCCAGGCCCTGCCCGGCCAGCAACGCCTGGACCTCAGCCAACTGACTGCGCGTCAACGCTTGGTCGCCAACCGCCAACGCCACCCGGCTGCCGCGCAAAAACTCCCCTTTGGCCGCTACTTCGGCCGTCAGGTCGCCCAGCCACGCTTCGTAGGGGCCGCTCTCGGCGGTGATTAACAATCCCTCGCGAATCCCTTTAATGGTAACAGGCCGGGCATTCTGTTGCCCCATAGCCGCAACACCTTTCCTAAGACCCCGTAGGTCTTAAAGACCTACGGGGTCTTGTCGCCATAGACAATGCGGGACATTACAACAAAAACATTGTTGAAATACTACAACAAAACTACCTGGATTGCAAGCACTAAGCGGGAGATTGGAGGTTAGCCCGCTGCCAGCACCAGCTTGGCGAGGGCCTGTTGGACAAAGCGGCTTACGCCGAAGCCTATGAATGGCTGGCCGAGGCCGGCTTTGTCGAATCTCTAGCGGTTATGCTCTACCAACCGGCTAATCTGCTCCGGGCCGGCCAGCACCGCCACCACGTCCTGGTCGGCCAGTTGGCGGTCGCCGGCCGGGTGAAAGTCGGAGGCGCCGTCGTGGCGCAGCAGCACCACGCTGACGTCATAACTCTGCTCTATTTCTGATACTGAGCAGCCAACCAGGCGCGATTGGGGGCGAACGTTGAGACAGGCCAGGCTGAGCGCCTCACCCTCGACGGTAATCGGCCGGGTAATGTCTACCCCGGCCGCGGCCGTGGCAAAGATCGGCGCGGCCATGCCGGTGGCGCTCATGGCCCGAAAGCCAAACTGCTCCTCTAACGCCTGGGCAAAGTCGTCGTCAAAAATACGAATTACCACCCGGATGTCGGGGTTGATCTTGCGGGCTTTGAAGGCAATTTGCAGGTTCAGGTTGTCGTTCTGGGTGCAGATGACGATAGTGCTGGCCCGGTCTACCCCGGCCGCCTCCAGGGCCTCTTTCCGCTTGGCGTCCTCCCGAATTACAGGGATGTCCATTTCCCGGGTAGCAGCAATCAGGTCGGCCTGGGGGTCCAGCTCTAAAACGACCACCTCCTGGTCCAGTTCGTACAGCGCTTGAGCTACGCGAAAGCCCAGGTGGCCCAACCCCACCAGGATGATGTGGTCGCGGAACGTCGAAGCAACAGCCATCTCCCACTCCTTGCTACGGGCCTGGCGGTTAAAGAACAGCAGGCCGAACTCTGTTAATCCCTGGGCCAGGATGCCAATGCCAATGAGCGGCATGAGGAAATAAAAAGCCTGAAGCGGCCAGGCCTGGGGGAAGTCGCCAATCGGTTGCAGGAAAGTCAAGACCAGCATGAGGTAAACAGCCTCGGCCACACTACCGGCCGGCTGGCCCACCAGCCCGGCCAGCCAGTAGTAGAACAGCCCCCCGCCGATCATCACCAGGGTAAGGACCAGGAGCGGCCAGCGGAACTCGCCGAACAGCAACAGCGTATCCCGCCAACTGGCCCGTACCTTGCGCCAACGGCGATTGGCGCGCCCGCCACGACTCTGGTTTCTTTTCAAAGATGCCTGCCTTGAAAATTTGACAACAGACGTATGTCCAGGGCGAAGCCTGGACCAGCGACAGACGACTGTTAGCCGGAGAAAAGGTCGTCCTTCGTCTGTCGTCCGTTGTCACTTTGTTTTAGACGGCAAAGTTCATCAAGCGCACCGGCCGCCGGCGGGACCCCCAGGCGCCCGGCGCTCCTTCAAAGACGCCAGCGCAGGGGGTCTGGCAGAAATGGCAGCGGCCGTCGTCAGTCAACTCCCAGGCGGTCAGGACGTACCAGTCCCGGCCGATAATTTTGGCCCCGCAGCCGTGGCAATAAGTGCTGCCGCCCTGTTCGTCGTGGACGTTGCCGGTGTAGGCGTAGCGAACGCCGTTCTTGAGGGCAATTTTGCGGGCCCTGGTCAGAGTCGCCGGTGGCGTGTGAGGCGTGTCCAGCATCTTATAATCGGGGTGGAAGGCGGTAAAGTGCATTGGCACATCTGGCCCGAGCTTTTCGACCACCCACTGGCTCATCGCTTCCAGCTCCTCGGTCGTGTCATTCTCGTCGGGGATAATCAGGTTGGTAATCTCAAACCAGACGTCCGTCTCATGCCTCAGATAGACCAGGGTATCCAGCACCGGCTGCAAATGGCCGACACAAAGCTTCTGGTAAAAGGCCTCGCTGAAGCCTTTAAGGTCTACGTTGGCAGCGTCCATAGTGCGGTAAAACTCCACCCGGGGCTCGTCACAGATATAGCCGGCGGTGACGGCCACTGCCCGGATGCCTCGCTCGTGGCAGGCCTGGGCCACCTCGATGGCGTATTCCATGAAGATCACCGGGTCGTTGTAGGTAAAGGCCACGCTGCGGCAGCCCAACTGGCCGGCCGCCTGGGCGATTAGCTCTGGGGAGGCGGCGTCGGCCAGGGTGTCAATCTCCCTTGACTTGCTGATGTCCCAGTTCTGGCAGAAGCGGCAGGCCAGGTTGCAGCCGGCCGTGCCGAAAGAAAGGATCGGTGTGCCCGGCAAAAAGTGGTTGAGCGGCTTCTTTTCAACCGGGTCCACGCAAAAGCCACTGGAACGGCCATAGGTGGTCAGCACTACCTGATCGTCCTGGCGCATCCGCACAAAGCACATGCCCCGCTGCCCCTCGTGCATCTTGCAAGCCCGAGGACAGACGTCGCACTGGACGCGCCCGTCTGGTAGGGTGTGCCAGTATTTGGTTGGTATGACACTATTCATCGCAAAAGGTGGGAGTAACTGGGTAATTGAGTAATTGCGTAATTACCAATAACCAATCTCCAATCTCTAATACTTCGGACTTGAGTCCTTCAGGACGAAGTCTCCAATCTCTCAAATATCCAGTTGCGCCGGGGCAATGAACGTATACCCGGCAATGCCCTCGACGGTGGCGAAGGTACCTGTCAGCCAGATACGGCGGATGGTCAAAAAGGGCGAAACGGCCTCATGCTCGTTGCTGGACAGCGGCCGGACAGAGTAATAGCCAGCAAAAAACGCTTCCGACAAGTCGCTGGGCTGGTGCATCAGGTCGGCGTTGAGAAGGAACGTGGCAATGTCGTAAGCCCGCCAGCCGTTGCCGCACAGGTCAAAGTTAAAGAAGGCAGGTTGGCCGGTCTCGTCAAAGTGGGTGTTATAGGGGTGAAAGTCGCCGCCAATTGGCCCCCAGACGTCGGGCGCTTCCGGCTCGTCGCCCAGCAGCGCCTCCACTTCAGCCTTGGCCTCCTCGGCTGAGGTCAGCAAAATGTCCAGCTTTTCGTCTCTCTTGTTAGCCCAGAACTCTTTGATGTGCTCCACCGGCCGGTCCACCAGAAAAGAGAGGTCCATCGGCTGGCGTTGGTAGCGGCTGGCGAAATGATTGGAAGCCAGGTGAATTTCGGCCATCTTGCCGCCCAGGGTGTACAGTTCCTCTTCGTCCCGGGTTGACATTGGCTTGCCCCGGGCGAAGGAAAAGAGGGCGTAGTAGCGCACCCCCTCCGGCGCATTGACGCTGCCCAGGAAAGAGCCGTCCCGCCGGGGGAGAGGATAGGAAACCGGCTGGCCCTGCTCCTTGAGATAAGTCAGCCAGTCCAGCTCCCACAGGTAATCCGACTCTTGCCGCTGCAAGTGCTTGCCCAATTGGTAAACGCGGGCCACGTATTTCCGGTTGCCGGCCGTCACCAGGTAGTGGTCGTTGTCCTGGGTACGCAGCATCTTGCTGATTAATTTACAGGTGACTGGTCCACCCAAATCATATGCCTCGGCAATCACTTCTGCCAGCGCCGGTGCAGCAGCAAATGAGCGCGTTACGGTAATGGTTCCCATACTCTGTCCTCCTTGCAGATAGCCATCAACTGTCAGCTTTCAGCTTTTCCTCTCGCTCTAATTCCAGTATTGACAAACCTACCCAAAAGATTACACTCTGCCAATAGCAAAGCAGGTTATCTCCTGGCAAGTGAGATGTTACCGTCTTCTGGCTACAAATCAAGGGAGAAATGATCCGCCAACCGGCCGTGGCTGGCCAATTCTATCCGGCCGACCCGCAGCGCTTGCGGCAAACAGTCCGGGAATTCCTGGCGGCCGCCACCCCACTCTAACTCCACTGGCTTTCGCCGTTTCCGGTTATTATAATCCCTGGTAATGTCATCTCCTGAACCGTTATTAATTGCCGGCCGGTTTGAGATAGGCGACCCGGCGTTGGTGTTGCTTGGCCGGGGAGGAATGGGAGACGTGTACCGGGGCCAGGACCGGCAAACGGGCCAGCCGGTGGCCGTCAAGGCGCTCAAGCCCGAGATCGTGGCCAGCCATCCCGATATGGTCGAGCGCTTTGTTCGCGAGGGGGAAGCACTGCGCCAGCTCAACCATCCCAGCATCGTCAAAGTGTTGGCCACCGTAGAAGAAGGCGGCCGCCACTACATGGTCATGGAATTTGTCGGCGGCGGCTCACTACAGGAATTGATCAGCCAGCGCGGCCCATTGCCCATCAAGCAAGCCGTCGAGATTGCCCTGGATTTGACCGACGCCCTGACCCGTGCCCACCGGCTGGGCATCATTCACCGGGACCTCAAGCCGGCCAACGTCCTGCTGGCTGAAGACGGTACGCCACGCCTCAGCGATTTTGGTGTTGCCTATCTGGCCGACGGCGCCCGGCTGACCCAGGCCGGGATGATCGTGGGGACGCTGGCCTATCTTAGCCCGGAAGCATGCGAAGGGGAAACGCTGGACACTCGTTCCGACATCTGGGCTTTCGGGGTCATGCTGTTCGAGATGCTGACCGGCCGGCAGCCGTTTGCCGGCGAGACGGTTAACGCCATCCTGGCCGCCATCTTGCGCCAGCCCACACCTGACCTGGCCAGTTTCCGGACGGATGTGCCCGACGCCCTGGCCGACCTGCTCTACCGGATGCTGGCCAAAGACCCCCGCGAGCGTATCCCCAGCGTGCGCCTGGTTGGCGCGGAGTTGGAACTCCTTTTGCAGCAGGTCAAGGCAAATAGGGACAGCGAACCACTGCCCATCGCTACTCCCACTCCCCAACCGATGATGGGCACGCTGACGCCTTCCCGCCGCCACAACCTGCCGCTCCAGACCACGCCCTTTGTCGGCCGCCAGGCAGAGCTGGCCGCCCTGGGCCAACTGCTGGCCGATCCCACCGTCCGGCTGGTGACGATTCTGGGCGCCGGCGGCATGGGCAAAAGCCGCCTGGCCCTGGCCGCCGCTGAAAGGCAACTGGGCAGTTACGAGCATGGCGTCTATTTCGTCTCCCTGGTCTTGCTGGAATCGGCCGAAAACCTCTTGCCGGCCGTGGCCAGGGCGCTCAACTTTACCTTTTCCGAAGGGCGTGAACCGCGCCAACAACTGCTCGACTACCTGCAGCACAAAAACGTGCTCCTGCTCCTGGATGGCTTTGAGCAACTACCGGCCGCCACAGAACTGGTCAGCGACATTCTCCGGGCGGCGCCGGGCGTTTACATTCTGGCCACCTCCCGAGAGCGGCTCCGGCTGCAAAATGAGCAACTCTTTCCCATCCAGGGGCTGGACTTTCCTCGACAAGAGGAAGGCCCGGGTAGATCCCTGGCCGTAGACGAAGCAGCCAACTACGCTGCCGTCCAACTTTTCTTGCAAGGCGCGCGCCGGGTCCGGCCTGGCTACCAGCTAAACGAGGGCGACCTGCCGGCCCTGGCTCGTATTTGCCGGCTGGTCCAGGGCATGCCGCTGGCCATTCTCCTGGCCGCCGCCTGGGTGGAGATGCTCAGCCCGGCCGAAATCGCCGAGGAAATCGGCCAGGGCCTGGACTTCCTGGAAACAGACTTGAGCGACGTGCCGGAGCGGCACCGCAGTGTCCGGGCCATTTTTGATTACTCCTGGAATCTGCTGGGCGAGCGGGAACAGCAGGTCTTCCGCCAACTGTCCGTCTTCCGCGGTGGTTTCACCCGGCCGGCGGCCCAACAGGTCAGTGGTGCGTCGCTGCAAGAGCTGATTACCCTGGTTAACAAATCCCTCCTCCACCGCGACCCGGCCGGCCGCTATGAGGTCCACGCCCTATTGCGCCAGTACGCCGCCGAACAACTGGCCCGTTGGCCGGAGGAAGAGAGAGCCGCCCGCGAACGGCACGCCGCCCATTACTGGGAGATGCTGCCCCAAGGTGATGCTGAACTGAAAGGCGCCCGGGCCGAAGTGGCGCTGGTCGAGCTGGAAATGGAACTGGAAAATATCCGCCTGGCCTGGAACTGGAGGATAGACCAGGGCCGGGTAACCGGGCTGAAGGAAGCGGCCGATTGCCTGGCCTACTTTTACCGGCGGCGCGGCCGCTTCCACGAAGGCGAAGCGATCTACCGCCAGACGGTCGGGCGGCTGGCCTCGCTGGTGACCCAGGCGGCGTCCCCGCCGGCCGGCCTTCTCCAGGCGCAGGCCAGGTTACTGGCCTGGCAGAGCAACTTCAGCCAGTCTATCGGCCAGAGTGGCCCGGCCGGCCAGCTCATCCAGGAAGCGGCGGCCATTCTGGAACGGCCGGAGCTGGCCGGCCAGGACGCGCGCGCCGAAAAGGCACTGATCCTTCAGCAAATGGCCGGCGTGTCTCGCTTCGCCGGCCGCCGCGAAGAGGCCCGTCACTTTTACCACGAGAGTCTGGCTCTCTACCGCTCGCTAGACGATGCCTGGGGCGAGGCCACTTCGGTGGAGCAACTCGGCTGGTTAGCCGTTCACCTGGGGGAGTACGGTGAAGCCCACCGGTTGTTAGGCGAAACTTTACCCCTGTACCAGCGACTGGGTAACAAGTATGGCATTGCCTCTACCCTGTGGGGCCTGGGGGTTACTCTTCTGTATCAGGGACAGTTTGAAGCGGCCGAACCATTGTTGCAAGAGGCTTTGCAAATTTTCCGGGCCATTCACTTCCGGCAGGGTCTGGCCCAGGTGTTAACCAGCCTGGGCGAGACGGCCAAGCTGCTAGGCAAATTTAGCGAGGCCAGAACCTTGCTGGTCGAAAGTGCCGGCCATTTCGCCGACCTGGGCAGCCGTTTTGGTGTAATCCAGGTCCAACTCCTGGCCGCGCAGGCCGATCTGTACCTGGGCCGATACGACGAAGCCCAGGCCCAGAGCAGCCTGGCCGTTTTGCAGGGTAGCCACTTCCGCTGGGGGATCGGCTTTGGCCTGTTTCTGCTGGGCTGCCTGCAGCTCGTCCAGGACGATGCCCAGGGGGCCTGGCAGTCGCTGGAAGAAAGCGCCGGTGTTTACCAGGAAATAAAACAACGTGACGAGTTAAGCTGGGCGCTGGCCGCCGGCAGCGCGGCCGCTCTGGCCCTGGGAAACGCAGAGTTGGCCCGGCCGCTGCTCCGGGAAGCCCTGGCCATTGGGCTGGAGATTCGGGGCTTTGTCCCCCTGATGCTGGCCCTGCCGGCGGCGGCCTTGTCGCTGGCCGACCAGGGCCAGGCAGAACGGGCCGTCGAGCTGTACGCCCTGGCGGGCCGCCACCCCTTTGTGGCCAACTCACAATGGTTTGCCGACGTTGCCGGCCAGCGCCTGGAAGCTGTGGCCGCCACGCTGCCCCCCGAAGTTGTTGCTACCGCCCGCGCCAGGGGCCAGGCGGCCGACCTGCCGGAAACGATGGCCAACCTGGTAGAAGAGCTGGCTGGTTATTAGTTCGTAGTAACCGCTTCAGGTGGTGTTGCTAGGCAGAACCTCGTTAACCTGGCACCAGGCGACCAGCATCGTGCCCCGGCCGGGCGAAGAATCTACTTCTACCTGCCCGCCCAGGAGTTGAAAATGTTCCATCAAGCCCGATAGACCGGCCCCAGGCGCGGAACTGGCGAAAAGCGGATTCTGCTTCACTTCAAAACCAACACCATCATCCTTGACCATGAGAACCAGCTTGCCGGCCTGGTATTTCAGCGCCACTTCGACCAGGCTGGCCTGGGCGTGTTTGGCAGCGTTGGTCAAGGCCTCCTGCCCCCAATCCGCCAATCCCGCCAATCCGTGTTCAATCCCCGCCCCCCTTCCCCTTGTCACCGGAGTTGGCCGGAGTTCGCTACGAACTCTCAACTCATCTCCCCCTCACCTTGTCAAGTATACCAGCCCGGGGATCACGACCTTGTCGTCCACGGCCGCGCCGCTTTCGTCCAGGACCGGCAGCCGGCGCAGCGTAGCCAGTAAATACCAGCCGACCTGCAAGCGGTACTGCCCCGGCGGCAACTCCTCGTCAAGCTGGATCAGGTAGGGGTCGCTGACCACTTCGCCGGGGGACCACTGGCCGGTCGGGTATGTCCCTTGCAGTGGCCAGTTGTCCACCTGGCCCACGATCCGGTCCTGGGCATCCAGCACCTGGACAAAGACGGTGTAATTTTCCGCCAGCGGCGCCAGCGCCTGCCAGGTGAGGTGGACGGCCAACTGGCCGCCCGGCCGCAACTCCACCTCCGGCAGTTCCACGTCCAACAGGGCAATTTTGTCGTCGAAATTGGTCGCCCCTTCAGGCAGCGGCACGCCGCTAACGATCACCGTCCCTAGCACACACCCTTCGCCGGCCGGGGCCAGCCAGCCACACACCGCCGGGTAGCGGGGATGGTGGGCAAAAACAGCGTACCGGCCGGCCGATACAGTCGTCGAAATGTGAGTGGACAGAACGCGAGGGCTGTCGCACGTCACCGCCGGCACCTCCCGGTTCTCCTGCCAGGCGGCGTTGCCCGTCTCATCCATCAGGCGGAGGGTAAAGACCAGCTCGTCCAACCCCTGGCCGCAACCATTCAAAAGCAGGGGCAAGGCTGTGCCCGGCCGGGTCTGGCCCGCAAAGGACACGCCGGTCAGGAGAGCCGGGCCGAGTTGGGCGCGTAGCGGCCGGTCTGCGACCACCGCTTCCGGCGGCCGGACGATTACCTGGGTCACCGTCTGCCAGGCCAGCTCTGAGGCAGGGGTAAAGGGTGGGGCCAGGGCTACTTGCAGCGCCAGCGTTTCTGGCTTATTGAGGACCGGCCGAGGCAGTTGGTGGAAGTCAGCCACCACCTCGTCCGCCTTCCAGGCGTTGGCCGGGTAACTGTTGTTGGCCGGGTGCTGGCCCGAGACCGGCCCCTCGTACCCCGGCCCGGCCCAGCGGGCGTACACGATCCACAAATCAATTACCGGCTCAGTTGCCTGCCAGTAAAAGGTGACGGCCGACTCACCCCCAGCCAGCGGCGAGGCAACCGTCACGTCATAACCCAGCAGGCGTATCGGGCCAAAGGCCAGGTCACTGGCCAGGACGCCGTCCGGCAGCGCCGCCAGCGGCGCCCGGCTCACCTCGATCAACGGCCCCACCGAGCGCAGGCTGTAAAGACCCTCCAGCCCCGGCAAGAAACGGGCCAGATAAACGCTCTGGCCGGTGGCCAGCCGTGCCTCCAGCTCGGCCCGGTAGGCGGCTTCGTCCGGCAGGACGACGATGTCCATCTCCGGCCGCAGCCCTTCAGCCTGCTGCAGGTAGTAGAGAGGCGGGAATTTGTCGCTGTCGGCCAGGATCGCCCCCTGGGGGTCGAGGGGGAGCGCCAGCACTGCCCGGCCCCAGGCCGCCCGGCCGTCATCCCGGGAGGCGTCCACGGCCGGCCAGTGGTCCACGGCCGCCATCAGGACGGGAAACATCAGAGCTAACAAGAATACCCCAGCCAGGGAGGACAACCGGCTGCCGCGCGCCGGCCGCCAGGTGTTGATGGCATCCACGACGGCCGCCACGCCCATCCCCCAGCACACGGCCATAACCAGGTGGGCCGGAATGAGGAAAACAGACAGGTCGGGCACGTAATAGTTGAGGGCGTAAAAGAGTGTTCCCAGCCAGGTGAGGAGCAGGATGGCGGCCATTCGCCGCTGCCGCCAGGCCAGGACGGCCAGGCCCAATCCAACCCAGGGCAGTGTGGTCCAGGCCCATTCGGCCGCCAGCAGCCGGCCGACGACCTGGTAGCGGGCCGGGTCACGCAGCCAGGCCCCCAGTTGCAGCGCCCCCTGGAAGCGGCCGCCGATCACCCAGTCCACAAACCGGGCCACGCCCATCGGCTCGCCATTCACGGCCGCCCAACGCAACGGTAAGTAAGCGTAGAGGAGGAGGGGGAGGAGGAAGAGAGCAACGAGCAATGAGCAATGAGTGATGAGGACTGAGGACTGAGGACTGAGGACTGAGGGTTTGGGGTTAGGGATTGGCTTTTTGGGGTGGAGGAGGGTGAATAGGAGGGCCAGGGCGGCTGGGGGGAGGAGGAGAACGGTGGTCAGGTGGTTGGTCAGGCCCAGGCCCAGGACGAAGGCCAGCAAAAGGGACGCAGGCACCCGGGGTTGCCGTGCGGTCTCCCTGTCTCCTTGTCTCCCCCTCTCCCCCATCAACAACAAGGCCGCCGCCACAATACAGGCGTGCAGGGTGTAAACCTCGGCCTCGACTGCCTGGCTCCAGAAGGTGGGGGACAGGCCAAAGAGGACGGCCGCCAGCACGGCCGGCAGGGGGCGGCCGGCCAGGCGCCGGACCAGCAGGTAGACCAGGCCGGCGGCAATGAGGCCATAGACGGCCGTAGCCAGGTTGACCCGCCAGGCGACGGAGTGTAGCGGCAGAAAGGTGAACAGCCTGGTTAGCAGCAAGTAAAGGGGATAGCCGGTTGGGTGGACGATGCCCAATTGGGGCACGACGACCTGAAACTCAAAGGTATCGGCCGTGCCAACCGTCCGGCCCAGGGTAAACAGGTACACGGGCGACAAAAAAGCCACCACAAAAAGCAGACCCAGCCAGCGCCAGGCGGCCGGCCGGACCAGCAGCCAGGCCAGCAACAGGGCCACCAGCCACAAGCTGGCCAGGAAGAAAAAACGGCCGCGTACCGGGTCCACCGCCGGAACGGGTAAATAGGCCAGGTTCAGGAGCAGCGGCAGGAAAGCCTGCCAGGTGATAGAGAGGGGGAGACACAGCAATTTCTCCCTCTCCCCTTGTCTCTTTGTCTCCTTGTCTTGCTGCCTCCCCTGCCCCACGCTCAGCCAGCGCCACACGCCCAGGCCGAGGGCGGCCGCCGCCACAGCCAGGAACAGCGCCGGGAGCAGGCGACCCAGCCATGTGGCCCGAGGAAAGAGCCACTCATACAGGTTCCGGCCGGCGGCCAGCCCACCAATCAGCGCTGAGAAGAAAACCAGGGCGGCGGCCGGCCAGCCGGCCAGTTGAGGTATCCGTTTCATGCTCGCTTGACGGCCGTTAAAACTATGCTATTTTTACTGTAAATCCCCTTTTAGCTCAAGGAAGACCCTCTGGGTTTATGACCACCCAGAGGGTTTTTTTATTGGCAGTCTACCCGATTCCCGACTACAATCCACAGGCAATAGAAGTTAAGAAATAAGGAGCATCTTTCCCTTGCATAATCCAAAATCTAAAATCCAAAATCTAAAATTCGAGACTCTCGCCGTCCACGCCGGCGTCGAGCCCGATCCGGCCACCGGTGCGGTCATGACTCCCATTTACCAGACCTCCACCTACGCCCAGGCCGACGTTGGCCGGCACCAGGGCTACGATTATTCCCGGACCGACAACCCCACCCGCACGGCGCTGCAAACGGCGATGGCTGCCCTGGAAGGCGGCCGCCACGCCCTGGCTTTTTCTTCCGGCATGGCCGCTATTGATACCCTGTTGCGCCTGGTCAGACCCGGCGACCACGTCATCTGCGGCAACGACGTCTACGGGGGCACCTTCCGCCTCTTTGACAAGGTCCTGGGCCATTACGGCCTGGCCTTCAGCTACGTGGATACCAGCAACCTGGCGGCCGTCCAGGCCGCGCTCCGCCCCAATACAAAACTGGTCTGGCTGGAGACGCCGACCAATCCTATGCTGCGACTGACCGACATTGCCGCCGTGGCCGCGGTCGCCCACCAGGCCGGGGCCTGGCTGGGGGTAGACAACACCTTCGCCTCGCCCGCCTTGCAACGGCCGCTGGAGCTGGGGGCCGATTTTGTCATCCACAGCACCACCAAGTACATCGGCGGCCACTCGGACGTGGTCGGCGGCGTCATAATCCTCAACGATACCTCCATTTACGAAACATTGAAATTCTTGCAAAACGCCATTGGCGCCGTGCCGGGGCCGGTGGACTGCTTCCTGACGCTGCGCGGGATCAAGACCTTGGCCCTACGGATGGAGGCCCACTGCCGCAACGCCACCCAGGTGGCCCAATTCCTGGCCGATCATCCGGCCGTGGCCGAGGTCATATACCCCGGTCTGGACAGCCACCCCCAGCACGAGCTGGCCCGGCGGCAAATGAAGGGGCCAGGCGGCATGGTCTCCTTTCTGCTGCACGCCGGGGAAGCGGCCGCCTGGGTGGTGGCCCGTGAAACGCAGTTGTTCACCCTGGCCGAGTCGCTGGGCGGCGTCGAATCGTTGATCGAGTTGCCGGCGCCCATGACCCACGCCTCGGTAGCTGATTCCCCCCTGGCGGTGGACGCCGGCCTGGTGCGCCTCTCAGTCGGCATTGAAAACGTCCAGGACTTGATTGCCGACCTGGCCCAGGCCCTGAAGGCGGCCGGCGGCGCTGGCTGAACGGTATGGACCAGGCCACTTCCGCGACGTTAATTCGTTACCGGCCGTGGTTCTACGCCGCCGCTGTGTACAACCTGGTCTGGGGCGCAATCAACGTTCTCCTCCCTGGGCTCTTCTTTGACCTGCTGGGCATGGACCCCATCAACTATCCGCCCCTGTGGCAGGTAGTCGGCATGTTTGTCCTGGTCTACGCCCCGGCCTACTGGTGGGCGGCCCGCTACCCGGACCGCCACCCCCACCTGATCGCCATCGGGCTATTGGGCAAGCTGCTGGGACCGGCCGGCTTTGCCTGGTCGGTCGCCCGGGGCGACCTGCCATTGCTCTTTGGCCTGACCATTCTGACCAACGACCTGGTCTGGTGGCCGGCCTTCGCTCTCTACCTGCGGGAAGCGGCCCGGCTGCGCGGCGGCTGGCGGTCCTTCCTGCGCAGTGAGTGATTGTTTGACGCAAAGACGCGAAGGCGCAAAGATTATTTGTATCTCATTCACGGCGTGTTTTTCTAAGGCCCGCGCCGCGCAACGGCCGCACTCTGTGCTATACTGAACGTCAGTAATAGCCACACGAAACACAAGTGCCCCAGAAAAATAACTCTGAGAACTCTCTGTGAATCTCTGTGCTTCCTCTGTGCCCTCTGTGTAACTTAAAGCAATGAACGCCAAAGCCATCCTAACACTCTTCGTAGACACGTTCAAGAAGTGGCAGGAGGATCGAGCTGCCCGGCTGGCGGCCGCCCTGGCCTACTACACCCTCTTTTCCCTGGCTCCCCTGCTGATTATCGTCGTCGTTATCGTCGGGCAAGTCTTTGGCCCAGAGGCCGCGCGGGGGCAAATTGTCGGGCAGATCAGCGATTTTGTCGGCGAAGACGTGGCCCAGACCATCCAGGGACTGATTCAAAACGCCAGCAGCCCGTCGGCCAGCCGCCTGGCGACGATTATCAGCCTGGTCACCATCCTCTGGGGCGCTTCCAACGTCTTTAACCAGCTCCAGGAATCGCTGAACCTGGTCTGGGAGGTTAAGCTTAAGGGTGATCAGGGAGTGTTGCTGGTGATTCGCAGTCGCCTGCTGGCTTTTGCCCTGATCCTGGGCCTGGGGTCGCTGCTCCTGGCTTACCTTCTGGTTAGCGTCTTAGTTGCCGCGTTGAGCCCCCTCATCGTCGAGCGGCTGCCGGAGTCGCTGCCAACGGTGTGGGCCATTCGGGCGGGGGAGTTCGTCCTGACCCTCGTCGTCATTACTGTCTTTTTTGCCATTATTTATAAGATTCTGCCGGCCGTCCAGATTGCCTGGCGCGACGTCTGGGTTGGCGCGGCCGTTACCTCGCTGCTGTTCAGCATCGGCAAAGTGATCATCGGCTTCTACTTGGGCCAGAGCGCGGTCGGCTCGGCTTATGGGGCAGCCGGCTCCATTGTAATCATCCTCCTCTGGTTTTACTTTTCCACCCAGATTTTCCTCTTTGGCGCCGAGTTTACCCAGGTCTACGCCAACCGCTACGGCTCCAAGATTGTCCCGGCCGCCTATGCCCGGGCCCTGGACGTGGCTATTGAAGCGTTGGAACAGGAAGCGCCCCGTCCGCCCGAAGCTGTCTCTCTGGCCCCGATCCCGCCTCCGCCGGCCGATTCTCCACCGGCCGCCAGCCGGGCCTGGCTAAAGACTATCGCTGCTATTGCGGTTAGCTTCCTGGCCGGCCTGCTCGTCGGCCTGTTGCGGCTGGCTCGGGTTCGAAAAAGAGGAGAGAGTTAGAGTGAGTATGAGGTAAGAGATGATCCCTGAAAACCGTATTCCAACTCATCCTGGAGAGATTTTACTGGAAGAGTTGCAGTAAATAAACCACAGCGACAAATAGGGCGACTACCCGTATACACATCCTAAATGGGCAACTTTTCTTTTTATCACAAAAAAAACGGGGGGCTGGTGACGATGTACCTCTCAAAGTGGCCGAAAGGCGTGTCGCACATGAACAGGGCTATGAAGCCGTGCAGGTGGGAGCCACGTGCCAGCAGGTAGTCCACGGCCGCCCGGTTAATCATCGGCACTTCGATGCCAAAGTGGTCGTGCCCGTCCACGGCCGCGGCCGTTTCGGCGTGGGCCAGCACGGCCGGGAAGTCTCTCTCGTCCAGCAGAGCGAACGGCCCGTTGCGTGGACCCAGGTAGCCATAGCCCACAGGCCGGCCGGCCCGGCTATAGAGGACGCCCTGCCGGTCGCGGATAAACCAGGTGTGATCTATCTCCCGCCGGTAGCCAAGCACGGCTTTGTCCAGCTCGCCTAGCATTGCCAGCGTCGCCGGCCGGTTGGCCAGGGGCATGAAGGACAAGTCTGTCTCTACTGTCACCGGCTCCGGCCGGCGCCAGAAATAGCCGAGGGGAAAGCGCGGGTAGACCCCCAACTTCATATAGAGGGCCAGGGCGCGGGTGTCAGGCGAGGCAATAATAGAGCGGTGCGCCACGCCTTCGACCGGGAAGGCGCGGCTTAACAACGCCCGCCCCATCCCGGCCGATTGCTCGCCCGGCCGGACAAAAAATTCGGTCAATTGGCGCACGTCGCCGCGCAAAATCGAGCGGGCGAAGCCCACCACCTGGCCATTTCGTTCCGCCAGCCAATACTCCTCGGCCGTTTCCGCCAGGTGGTTGTACAGGGAGCCCCGCTCGGCCCACATGCGGGCCAGCGCCTCGGGGTCCGGCCAGCTCGTCGGCCCGTGGCCCAGGCGCTGGCTCAGGTCGGCAAACGTTTCTTCAAAGACGCGAAAGGTAGCGTACGAATCGGCGGCCGTACCAGGGCGGTAGGTGACAGCGTAAGCGCGTATTCGAGGCATAATCTTTGCTTCAAACCCAAAGAGTATAACAAACTTTGGTCAATTTCCGTATCTTGCGTATAAATGGCCTATGCCGTTTGAAGAGATAACTCCCGGCCTGATCATCGGCGGCCGCTATCGCATCGTTGAGCGCCTGGGCCAGGGAGGCATGGCCGAGGTCTACAAAGCTTACCAGGAGAGCCTGGAGCGTTACGTAGCTATCAAATTCATCCGCTCATCCCTGGCCAAAGAGCCCGACTTCCAGCGCCGCTTCCAACAGGAGGCCCGCTACGTAGCTGCCTTGCGCCACCCCAACATCGTCCAGATCCACGACTTTGACCAGGACGGCGACATGGCCTATATGGTCATGGAATTTATAGACGGGCCAACGCTCAAAGAACGGCTGGCAGAGCTGGCCGGCCGCGGCCAGTGGTTGTCTTTAGACAGGGCGCTGGAGCTGGTTCGCCGGCTGGGCCACACCCTCAGCTACGCCCACCAACGGGGTATGATCCACCGGGACGTCAAGCCGGCCAACATCATGTTTGATTCCGATGGCCGGGTCGTCCTGGGCGATTTCGGCCTGGCCAGGATGCTGGCCGGCAACCAGCTTTCCCCGCCGGACAGCGCCACGGGAACACCTGACTACATGGCCCCAGAACAGATTATGGGCCAGCCGGCCGACGGCCGGGCCGACATTTATTCCCTGGCCGTCGTCCTGTACGAGTTGGTCGCCCGGCGGCTGCCCTTTAAGGCCGAGACGCTGACGGCCGTTCTCCACAAACACCTCGTCGAACCCCCACCACCCCCCAGCGAGTTTCAGGCCGGCGTGCCCGTTGGCCTGGAGCAACTCATTCTCAAGGCCATGGCCAAAAAACCGGAGGAGCGCCACCAGTCAGTAGACGAATTCCTGGCTGCGCTGGGGCAGGCCACCGGCGCAGTGGCTCCGCCGCCGAACAACCTGCCGGCCGCCCAGACTTCGTTCGTCGGCCGGGAAGAAGAAGTGGCCGCTGTGTGCAACTTGTTACGCCGGGTTGACGTTCGCCTGGTCACGCTGACCGGCCCTGGCGGCGCCGGAAAGACACGGTTGAGCTTGCAGGTTGCGGCCGAGCTACTACGCGGCTACCCGGATGGCGTCTTTCTCGTTCCCCTGGCCCCGCTGCAAGACCCCGACCTGGTCGTCCCCACGATTGCCCAGGCGGTGGACGTTAAGGAATCTGGCAGCCAGCCCCTGGTGGATGCGCTCAAAGAATACCTGCGCAAGCGGCGCCTGTTGCTGGTGCTAGATAATTTCGAACAGGTGTTGGACGCCGGCCCTCAGGTGAACAGCCTGCTGGCCGCCGCTCCTCACCTCCGGCTACTGGTCACCAGCCGGGAGTTGCTCTCCGTCTACGGCGAGTGCGAGTACCCGGTTCCACCACTGGCCCAGGATCCGGCCATAGCCCTCTTTGTCGCCCGAGCCCGGGCGGCCAGTTACACCTTTGACCTGACCAGCGAGAACGCCGCGGCGGTAGCCGAGATTTGCGCCCGGCTGGACGGCCTGCCGCTGGCCATTGAGCTGGCGGCGGCGCGGGTCCGCTCTCTAGCGCCCCAGGCCATCCTGGAAAGGCTGAGCAGCCGGCTGGCGCTGCTCACCGGCGGCCCGCGCGACCTGCCGGCCCGCCAGCAGACGCTGCGCGGGGCCATTGACTGGAGCTATGACCTGCTAAACGAGGCGGAAAAGGCGGTTTTCGCCCGGTCGGCCGTTTTCGTCGGCGGCTTCACCCCAGAAGCGGCCGAAGCGATTTTAGATTCAATCCAAAATCCAAAACTTGCCCTGAGTGAAGTCGAAGGGTCCAAAATCCAAAATCTGTTGGCTTCGCTGGTGGACAAGAATTTGCTGCGGCAGGGGGCGGGTGGAAACGGCCGGGCGCGTTTTTCGATGCTGGAGACGATCCGCGAATATGCCCTGGAACGGCTGGAGGCCGGCGCGGACTGCCAGCAAGCCTGGCAGCGACATGCGGCTTATTATCTCTCCCTGGTCGAGGCCGCCGAACCACATTTGAGGAGTACCGGGCAAATAGAGTGGCTGGACCGGCTGGCCGAGGAGTACGGTAATCTCAGGAACGCCCTGCAGTGGTTTAGGGCTGCTCCAGATGGCGTAGAGTCCGGCCTGCGTCTGGCCGGAGCCCTGTGGGGTTTCTGGGAGTTACGTGGCCAGCTCAGCGAAGGACGGCAACAATTAGCAGCCTTTCTCGAAAAAGAACTCTCTTCAGCGCCGGCCGCCGTCCACTGTAAGGCATTGAACGCGGCCGGTTACCTGGCCTATTTCCAGAGCGACTTTGCTGCCGCCCGGGCCGCCCTTGAACAAAGCCTGGCCATCAGCCGGCCGGCCAACGATCAACGCGCCATCGCCTACGCCCTCCTGGGCCTGGGCGCGGTGATGTTATCTCAGGGCGACGAGAAGGCTGCCCAGAGTATGTACGAAGAAGCGCTGGCCCTGGCCGAAGAGAGTGAAGACCGGTGGTGTATGGCCGGTCTCCTTAGTAACCTGGGGGCCATTTACCTGGAACGCCAGGAGCAGGCCGTGGCCCAATCCTTCTTTGAGCGAAGCCTGGAAATAGCCCGCGAAGTAGACGACAAATGGGTACTGGCCTTCCCAACCATTAACCTTGGCGAACTGGCTCACCTGCAGGGCCAATACGAACGGGCGGCCGCTTTTTACCAGGAAAGCCTGGCCCTCTATGGCACAGTCGGCAACACCTGGGGCGTTGCCTACTCCCTGGCCCGCCTGGCGACGATGGCCGGCTTTTTGGGCGATTACGAACAGATGAAAACTTCTCTTGCGGAGAGCCTGGCCCTGTTCCAGGAAATGGGCAACTCGGAAGGGATGAGTTCTTGCCTGATCGGATTGGCCGGTCTGGCCGCTTTCACCGGCCAGCCCCAGCGAGCGGCCCGCTTATTAGGGGCAGTGGACGCTTTTCGCCAGGCGATTGGGACGCCCCTGGCAGTCAACGATCTGAGCAATTACAGCCACTTTCTGGCGATGGCTCAAAACCAGCTCGACGCTGCACTGTTTGCCACTGCCTGGGCCGAAGGGCAGGCTACGACGCTCGAACAGGCGGCCGCCCTGGCTATGAACAACCTGGGTTAGAGCCGGCCGGTCAACGGCTCGGCGTAGCCGGTCAATTCTACGTAGCCCTGGGCGCTGACTGCCTGGCCGGCCAGCGTGCCGCTAAAAGCCGAGGCCCCTTCCCAGTAAACGGTGGAGACATTCAGTTCCTGGTTTGACATCAGGGGCTGCCCTTCTAGCATCAGCCCAATTCTGGGAATGGTAATGCGCCAGCCGGCCGGGTATTCCGCGCCGCTGGTGGGGCTGGTCCAGGTGTCCAGCACCTCTAATTGCCAATCTTCTCTGCTCAGGGGTTCGGTTGCCCCGTCCGGCCGGATAAAAGTGCCACTGGAGATTGGCTCCAACGCGCCATCCTCGCGGCGGATTTGGAAGAACATCAGCGCCGCCCCATTGTCTAGTTGCAGTGAGAACCAATCCCAGCCGACCGCCCCCGGACTGAGGGCCGAAGTACTGTATTCGTGGTCCTTCCAGGCCCGGCCGGTGACGGCAAATTGCTGGTCGCCAACAGTCACCGTGCCGGTGGCGGCCTGCTGGACGATGGAGTAGTAATAAGAGGCGTTGCCTGGCTCCGGTCCTTTGGGGCTGAGACCGCCGTCGCCGTGCAGGATGGGCGGCAGCATTTGTCGCAGAGCAATATCCAATCTCACTTCCTCGGTAGCAGCAACCAGGCGAACAACACCTGGCTCGACTTCACTGGCCGACCACTCTTCCAACCAGACACGGTAAGGAACGGCCTGGGCCCCGGCCAGCCCGGCCGCGCCCCGGCTAAACCGTTCGCTGGCATAGAATTTCTCGGCGGCAATGTCGCTAATCGTAAAGTGGACCAGGTAAATCTGATTAGTGCGCCAGGCTGAGGTAGCAGCGCAGGAGGGTATGGCTACCGAATCTGGCCCGGCGCAACCTGCTTCGTCCCCTGGCGACGCCACGGCGAGACGGAAAAAGGTCAGTTGAAAGCCGAAGGGCCGGCCGCCGGCCGTGGCCAGGTTGCCGGTGTAATACCACCACTCAGTCTGGTAGTCATTGTGTGGTCCCAGGTCGCGAGGGAACTCGATGGTGTCCGGTTCCATTGCCCGGGCAAAGCCGGCCAGGGCAAGATCGGCCGCATTCTCCGGCGTTGGCAGGGACAGGAGCGTCGCCTGGGCCTGACCAGTCACCGCCCCGGCCGATTGCCACCAGAAATAAGCTGCCGCCGCCAGGGCCAGCAACACCAGCGCGCCTACCATTCGTTTAATCATCATTCACCGCCGTACCTTCATTACTACACACCTACACACCCACACCTTTACATAACCACACTACTCATCCCGGATGGCGGCGGCAACGACCATGTTGCCCAGCCGCAGAGCGGGGTAAACGCCGGCCAGCAGCGCCGCCGCCAGGGCCACAGCCAGGGCCTGCAAGAAGTAAACGGGATCCAGGTCCATTTGCAGCGTCCAGCCAAACGAGCGGCGGTTGATGATGTAAATGAGAATCCAGGCCAGAACCCAGCCGACGGGCATGGCCAGCAACCCGGCCGTGCCGCCCATCAGCCCCGTTTCCAGCAGCGTCAACTGCCACAACTGCTGCCGGGTGAGGCCCGTGGCCCGCAGCACGCCCAGCTCCCGCGTCCGTTCCAGTTGCAGGCTCATCAAGGCGCTGAGGACGCCAATAAAGGCGACCACGATGGCCAGCAATTGCAGCGCCGCCGTAATGGCAAAGGTGCGGTCGAAGATGTCCAGGGCGTTGCCGCGCACCGCCTGGTTGGAGCGAATAACCACGTCTTCCCGGCCACCGAAATGGGCCTGCAGGCCGGCCGCCACCTGGTCTACGTCTTGCCCGGGGGCCAGAAACAGGCCCATTGTCGTCACCGGCGCTTCGCCCCACCATTTTGCAAAAAGCGTGTCGTCAATCAGGATGCTGCCCTGGTCGGAAGAATAGTCGTAGAACACGGCCAACACCGGAAACGAGCGTGGCCCGGCCTCGGTCATCAGCCTCAGGGGAGGCGGTGGCAACCCCAGCCCGTCGCGGATAACCAGAGGCTCAGAGACAAATATACCTTCACCATTGCTAAACCGTTGCCACAACTCGTCGCGCCGGCCGTCTACCCAGGCGTAGTTCCTGTTGCCGTTGGACACGTCGCCGCTGACGGCCACCACCTCGACCGGCCGGCCCAGGTCAGGGGCGAGCACGTTGACGTGGCGGGCGGCAACAGCCTGGGCCACGCCGGGCCAGTTGGCGGCGGCCGCGACCACGTCCGGGGCCAGGTTGCCCTCAATCCGGCTGGCTGTCAGCGCCGGTGGCGAGAGGTAAACGTCGGCCTGGAGGGTGTTGTTGAGCCACTGGGCCACCGTCTGGCGGAAAGAGCCAATCATGATCGAAACGCCGACGATGACGGCCACGGCAACCATCAGGGCGGCAATGGCCACCGACGTGCGGCTGAGGGAGCGGACAATGTCGCGGAGGGCCATTCGCCCCAAGGGGCCGAACAGCCGGCCGGCCGGCGGGGTGAGCAGGCCCATGAGCCCTACTGTCAGGCCAGGGGTCAGAAAGGCGCAGGCGATAAGCACGGCCAGGAGGCCGACGAAGGCGAAAACCAGGCTAACACCCGGCAGCCAGAGGAAAAAGAGCCCGGCCGCGGCCAGCACAGCAAAGATCAGCGCAAACCAGGGCATGGCCCGCTGCGCCTTACTTTCCAGCGTAGACCGGCGCAGGCTGCTCTGGGGAGCGGTGCTCATCGCTTCCCAGGCAGGCACGGCCGAGGCCAGCAGGGCGGCGGCCAGGCCAATGACCAGCCCCTTGACCAGCGTGCCGGGCGGCACGGTCACGCTCTGGACATTGACGACGAAGTAGAAATCGTTAATAGTCTGGGTGACCAGCCGGACCATGCCCCGGCCGAGGACAACCCCCAACGCCAGGCCCAGCAGCGCCCCGACCAGGCCCAGGGCGGCCGCTTCGCCCAGGATCAGGCCAAACAACTGGCCGCCGGTGACGCCCAGGCAGCGCAGGATGCCAAAGAGCTGGCGGCGCTGGACGACGCTGAAGGTGACGGTGTTGTAAATGAGAAACATGCCTACTACCAGGGCCAGCAGGCTGAGGGCAGTCAGGTTCAGGGTGAAGGCGGCGGTCATTTGCTGTAGGGCGTTGCTGCGGGCCGCGGCCGGCTCCAGGCGGGCACCCGGCGGCAATATCCCGGCCAGCGGGGCCAGGGCGGCTTCGTCGGCGGCAATCAGGTCCACATGACTGAGCCGGCCGGCCATTCCTAGGATTTCCTGGGCCGTGGCTACGTCGCCGAAAACCAGGCTGTCCAGCGCCCGGCGGCTGGCCTCGTCGGCCGGCTGCAGCAGCCCCACCACCTGGACCGTCGTTCGCTGCCCGGCCCGGCTGAGGGTAATCGTGTCACCCAGCCCCAGGCCGTAGCGGCCGGCCAGATCGGCCGATAGGAAGACGGTGTTGGGCCGGGCCAGGAAGAGGCCCAATCCATCGGCCGGGCCAGCTTCCTGGCCGCCAAAGTAGGTACGGAAAGGCGGCTCGGCAAAGGGGTCTACGCCCACCAGCCGCAGGGGCTGGTTGCCCAGCTCCCGGGCCAGCAGGTAGCCCTCGACTACCGGCGCGGCCGGCGTATAGCCCACCTCGGTGCGCAGGCGGTGGTAGACAGCCTCGTCCAGGCCGCCCGGCCCGCCGACAATGCGGTGGGTGGTCCGGCCGGCGACGGCGTCGGTAGAGAGGGCAAAAGCCCGGCTGGCCGAGCCGTTGGCCAGGTCAATAGAGACCATCATGGCCACCCCCAAGGCCACCCCCAGGACGAGCAAGACGTACTGGAACGGCCGGCGGACAATCCGCCGCCAGGCGGTGCGCCAGAGGGGAGTGAAGGAGGACTGAGGACGCCGGTTGCTGAAGGCAACCTCGGGGACTGCGGACTGAGTATGCATGTCTGCAAGTTTGCAAGTTTGCGAGTTTGCGAGTCTGCGAGTTTGCGGGTTACTTCATTACTTGCCTACTTGCAAACTTGACACGTGACACCTGGCACTTGACACCTGGCACTTGACACTTTCACCTCCGCTCCTCCCGTAACTGTCCCTCATGAATGGCCAACACCCGATCGGCCAGGGGGACGACTTCGGGGTTGTGAGTGGCCATAATGAGCGTCTTGCCGGCCGCGCGGGTCAGTTCCAGCAAGAGAGTCAGGACGCGCCGGCCGGTTTCTTCGTCGAGGTTGCCCGTCGGTTCGTCGGCCAGCACCAGCAGCGGGTCGTGGGTCAGGGCACGGGCGATGGCGACCCGTTGTTGCTCCCCGCCGGAGAGCCTGTCCGGGAAGGCGTCACGCCGCTCGGCCAGCCCAACCCGTTCCAGCAAATGCAGGGCCGTTTCGTTGACCGCCCGGCCGCTGTGGCCGGCCAGCTCCTGGGGCAGGGTGACGTTTTCCAGCACTGTCAGGGTGGGGATAAGGTTGAAAAATTGAAAGACGAAACCGATGTGGTCACGCCGGAAGAGGGTCCGCTCTCGTTCTCGCAGCCGGGTGATGGCCAGACCGTTGACGAAAACGTCGCCGGAAGTGGGCTGCTCGATACCGCTGATCAGGTTCAACAACGTGCTCTTGCCGCTGCCACTCTTGCCCAACAAAACGGCAAACTCACCGGCGGTAAAGCCGGCGTTCACGCAGTCCAGGACCACGCGCGCCCGGCCGCCTTCGGCAAACGTCTTGCTTAACCCTTCCAACCGGACCATTTCCATAGTTTGTGAAATGTATCACGTTGGTAGCTAGAGCACAAAACTCTTGGAGAGTTTTGTACTCTCCATATAATTAGCGACCCATGTCTGGGCTTTTACCTTTAGACCGGCGGATCAGCGGCAACGCCCTGCTCAAGCTAAGCTCGGAGTTGGTCGGCCGGGTCGCTTCCTTTGTTCTGACCTTGTGGGCGGCGCGACGCCTGGGCGAGGCCGATTTTGGGCTGTACAACTACGGCCTGGCCCTGGGCTTTGTCCTGGCCCAACTGGCCGACATGGGCCTGCAGGTGTTGATTGCCCGTGAAGTAGCCGTTTTCGGGCGCCAGGCCCGGCCGTTAGTACAGCAGGCGCTGCGGCTGAAAGTGGTTCTTTCCCTACCCGTCCTGGGGCTGCTGTGGTGGCTGCTGGCCGGCCGGGCGCCGCTGGTCCAGGCCGGCTTGCTGGCCCTGGGAGTGGCTATGCTGGGGCAGACTTTCCTGGAATTTGCTGCTTACGTCTTTCGCGGCCAACAGGCACTGCAAGAAGAGGCCCGGCTGCTGGCGGTGGCCCGGCTGTTGACGGCCGGCCTGGGCGGCGTG
This sequence comes from Chloroflexota bacterium, assembly GCA_022616275.1. Lineage (GTDB taxonomy): Bacteria > Chloroflexota > Anaerolineae > Promineifilales > Promineifilaceae. The sequence continues at coordinate 55,309 of JAKEFB010000142.1, read as the reverse complement.
GTCCTCTGGCTGGATGGTGGGTTGGCCGGCCTGGGGTTTGCTACGCTGGCAGCCGTCACCCTGACAACGGGTTGGGCCTACTGGCGGCTGCAGCAAGCTGGCTGGCTGGGGGCTTTTAAGGGGCAACGGCCGGCGGCCGGAGCACCCCTCTGGCCCTGGGAAACAGTGTTGCGCCAGGCCGTTCCCCTGGGGGTGGCCATTTTTCTGTCCATTGCTTATACGCGGCTGGCCATTTTTCTGCTGGCCTACCGGCTGGACGAGGTCGCCGTGGCCGAGTATAGCGCTGCTCACCGCCTGGTGGAACCGATGCAAATTGTCCCGGCGGCACTGTTGGCGGCCGTTTTCCCTGTCTTTAGCGGGCTGGTGCATAGCGACCCGCGCCAGGCGCGCCGGCTGGGACTCAATACAACCGTGCTGCTCGCTCTGGCCGGGGTAGGGCTGGCCCTTTTCTTTTGGCTGGCCGCGCCGCTGTTGATTATGACGCTCTACGGCGAGGCGTTCGCCGGCAGCGTGGCCGTATTGCGTTTCCTGGGCCTTTCGGCCCTCCCGGCCACTATTAATTATGGGCTGACCCATTTCCTGATTGCCCGGGGCCAACAGCTTTTCTCTAGCCTTTACGTGGGACTCATGCTCTTCTTTCACCTGGCGTTAAGCTGGTGGCTTATCCCGACCCAGGGAGCGGCCGGGCCGGCCCTTTCCGTTGTGGCGGCCGAGGGAATCTTGTTCCTATGCTGCCTGTTGACGCTAGCGCTAACGAAACCTGGCAAAGTACCGGCGAATGGGGGATAATTAACCCTTTGTCAGCCTCCACAGCAGAGGCCGTCCACAGACGCTGGGAGTCACAGCCGGCGGTGGAATATCGGACCTGGTAATGATCTGGCTGTTAGATGAGGCGCGGCCCAAAGCCGTATTGTTTATGTATGAAGGCATTGTCGTTACGTCGTTTTGGCCTTTTTAGCCTTGCCCTCCTGGCATTTTCTCTTCCTTTTGAGTTGGAGACACCCTGGCTTGTCCTGGGGCCTTTCCGGTTAACTAACCTGGAAGTAGTATTGGGGGTGGCCGCAGCCCTGGCGATGGCCCTTGTCCTGAAGGAGCAGCGCTGGCGGCAGTCCGGCTGGCTGGTCTGGCCGGCGACCTGGCTGGGGCTGCTGGCGCTGGTAACTGTGGTCGCGTTCCTATCGGCCGGCCAGGCTGGCGACCTGCAACTTAATGCCTTGAAGGCGGCTGTGCGCAGCCTGAGCGGCCTGGCCCTGGCTCTCGCCGTTCCGCAACTAGTGCGCCACCGGAGCGAGATGGCAGTGGTCCTGGTGGCCCTGCTGGCGGGCGGGTTGCTGTCCGTCATGAGCGGCCTGGCCGAAGTCTGGCTGGGCACGACTATTGCCTGGCTGGACCTGTTTCGGGGAACGCCGACGGCCGCCGGTCCTTTTATCCGCCTGTCCGGCACGTTTAACCATGCCAACCAAACGGCCATGTTTATGGAAGCCACTGCCCCCTTATTTACGGCGGCAGCCTGGACGGCCTGGCAACGAGGCTACCGGTTGCTGGCCGGCATGACCATGGGAGCCGGGTTGCTATACTTACAGGCCGTCTTCCTCACCTACAGCCGCTCCGGTTTTGTAACCATTTTTCTGGCCAGCCTGATCATTGCCGGTTTGCTGCTTTGGCGGCCGGCCAGCGAACGCCGCCAGGCTAGGCCGTGGCTGGGACTGGCCGGGGTGATATTATTCCTTTTCGTCGTGAATACCTGGCTCAGCCCGGTATTGCGCCTCCGGTTGGTCACCGAAGGAGACGATGAGTGGTACCAGGTTCGCTTCGAGGTGCCGGAGCGCCTGACGATGACCGCCTCAGAAATACAGATGGTCACCATCAGAGTGGAGAACCAGGGGTCATTACTCTGGTCGGAAGAGGGTGAGAATCCGATTCGCCTGGGCGCCCACTGGTACCGCCCGGCCGATAATAAACGCTCCAGCGATGATCTGCATTGGACCCTGGACCGGGACGTGTACCCGGGGGAAAGCATTGTCATGACCGTGCCGGTGGTCCCCCCGTCTATTCCGGGCACGTATGAACTGGAGTGGGACATGGTCCAGGAAGAGGTCGTCTGGTTCAGCGTTAAGAACGGCCTGTACGTGGCCACCGACGTGGTGGTGCAGCCGAACGAGGGCCAGACCACACCGGCCGTGGACACTTTTACCGACAACCGGGCACTCGTCGCCCCCATTCCCGGCCGGGGAGCGCTGTGGCTGGCCGCCGCCCGGCAATTTCTCCAGAGGCCGCTGCTGGGCATTGGCCTGGACAATTTCCGTATGAGCTACGGCAAATGGTTGGGTTACGAGGTCTGGAATACGTCCATCCACACCAACAACTGGTATGTGGAGACGCTGGTTTCGCTGGGCTTGCTGGGCAGCCTGCCCTTCTTTGCCTGGCTGGCTCTGGTCGGCCTGGACATTGTCAAGAGCGTGCGCGGTGGCGAGCGCCGCATTGGACGTGATAATGGGCGTGCCGGTGTACGCTGGCAGCCAGCCTCGGTCTGGTCGCTGGCCCTGGCGGCCGGCCTGTTGGCTTATTTCATTCATGGTCTGTTAGACTACTTCCTGCTGTTTAATGGTACTGGCCTGCTTTTCTGGTTGTTATCCGGCCTGTGGGTTGCCAGGCGCGGATGGCGTGGCCGGCGGCCGGGGCAGCAACCGGCCGGCATGGCAATTCAGGCAGCGGCCACCGCTCCGGTGGTCACTCTGCCGCGTGAAGATTGAACATGGGTTTGACCATTGGCTTAGACGGGACGCCGCTGCTGGGTGAACGTTCCGGCGTTGGTTACTATACCGGCCGGCTGCTGGCGGCCATGCTCAAGGTGTACCCTGAAGGTAAATTCTTGCTTTATAGCAACCGGCCTCTTGGCGCCCTGGAATCTGACCTGGCCGGGGCCGTTCCGGTAGCAGGATATTTTCCGCAGAGCCGGTGGGCGTGGATGCAAACCGTTCTCCCCCGGGTCATTGCCCAGAGCCGGCCGGATCTGTGCCACTTTACCAACTCCCTGGCCCCGCTTTACCTGGACCGGCCGTTTGTCCTCTCCGTTCACGACGCGTCGCTGTTCCTCTACAGCCATTACCATCCCCGGGCCAGGCTGTTGACCATGCGGCTGCTCTTGCCAATGGTGGCCCGGCGGGCGGCGGCCGTTATCACCGTTTCCCATAGCGCCCGCCAGGATTTGATTCGAGTCCTGGACCTGCCGGCCGAAAAAGTCCACGTCATTTACGAGGCCGCCCCTGCCCATTTTGCTCCGGTCAACGACCAGGCGGAACTGGAACGGCTGCGGCGCAAGTACGGGCTACCGGAAGCGTTTTTGCTATACGTGGGCACGTTGGAGCCGCGCAAGAACCTCAGCCGCCTGCTGCAGGCCTTCCAGCGTTTCCGGCAACAGGGCTTCCCCCACCGGCTGGTGATGGCCGGGCCGTGGGGCTGGCACATGGAGGGATTCGGCCGGGAAATCGAGGCGCTAGGGTTGCGCGACGCCATCCAATTCCTGGGTTACATTCCCACGGAAGACCTGCCCGGCCTCTATTCCCTGACCACACTTTTCGTTTTTCCGTCGTTGTACGAAGGCTTTGGCCTGCCGCCTCTGGAGGCAATGGCCTGCGGCGCGCCGGTGCTCAGCAGCGATAACTCTTCCCTGGCCGAGATTTGCGACGGGGCGGCCTACCTGGTAGACCCCAGGAGTGTAGACAGCATCGCCGAGGGGTTGCGTCGGGTGGTCGCCGACGACGCCCTGCGGGCGGATTTACGCTGCCGTGGCCTGGAGCGGGCTGGAGAGTTTTCCTGGGACAGGGCGGCCCAGGAGACGCTGGCCGTTTACCAGCAGGTAGCCGGTCAAAAAGAACCTCCCGGAGGTTAAAGCTGCGAAGTCGTCAACCCCAGAAGTTTGGAAATTTACTCTTCAAGCTCCTGGTCCAATTGCGCCAGGTCAACGCCGAGGCCGTCCACTTCTCGCAGGCTGGCTAAAGCGGCCGGCGTATAGCCGGCCCGGGCAAAAAAGGCGTAATGGACCCGCCATTCCTCCCCTAAGGGGGTCAGGTCCTGTAACAGGCGGGCTGTTTTTTGTTCGATCACTGTCCGCACAGTTCCTTTGTCCACGTGCTCCGTTCCCCATTTGCACTCGCCTAACAATACGTCATGGCTGTCCCAGTTGATGGCCGCCACGTCAACTTGCACCCGTTTGCTCCAATGGCTGCCAACAGCCTGGGGGGCAAAGGGCACCGTTCCAGCCCGGCCGCGCGCCGCTACCCACTCCTGGGCCAGCTCTTCAAACGCCGTTTGCCCGACGAAGGCCCTGAGTTCTTTTTGAATGTGCTCCAGAACCGCCTCCGGGGTAAAGAGCAACTGGTCCAGGTGGGGCGCCAGAAAACGGAAGTAGAAGCGCAGGTAGGCGTCGGCCAGGCGATAGCGGCCCTGGCGAGAGCGACGCCGTTGGGCAGTTGTCAAAGTGGCCGGCAAGTGGCGCTTCACCAGGCGCAGTTCCTGAAGGGTGCGCAAGTAAGCCGAGAGGTGAGTCTGGCCGATCAGGCTGGTTTCACCGATCTCTTTCGGCGTATGATACCCGGCCCCAATGGCCTGCAAGATAGCCAGGTAGACGGCCGGCTCGCGAACCTCGTCGTATAGGAGCAAATTGGGTTCGGCCAGAAACATACTACCCTGCGCCGTGATAACCTGGCGAATGTTTTCGCTCAGGCTACGATTTCTGTCCAGCCATTGCAGGTAGGCCGGCACACCACCCACGATGGCATAGGCGGCGACCCGCTCCTCGGCCGACCAGTCCGGGAAGAAGTGGCGTAAAGCGGCAAAAGGCAACGGTTGCAAGTACCACTGCCCCGTCAGCCGGCCGAACAGGGGCGATTGGTGGGTCATGATGGTGCTCATGAGGTTGACCTGGGAACCACACAGGACGAGGATAACCGGGCTGTTCTGGAAGTAGTGGTCCCAGGCATATTGTAGAGCGGATAACATGGCGCTGTCGGCCGCGGCCGCGTATGGCAACTCGTCCAGGATAATGATTTGCCGGCGGCTAACCAGGCGCGGCGCGATCCAATCCCACAATTCTGACCAACTGGAAAAATCTACGGCCTGGTGGACCGGAACGTCCAGCAGGCGGGAGAACAACTTGCGGCGTTGCAAAGCGGCCGGCTCCTTCTCCGCCATCCAGTAAGTGTAGGATAGCCCCGACGTAACGGCCCACTGGCGCAGCAACTCCGTTTTGCCAACCCGGCGCCGGCCGTAGAGAAGGAGCATCTGGCCCCGGTCCTGGCGAGACAGGGTCTGGCGAAGGAAGAGTAGCTCTCGTGTGCGGTCAACAAACATGGTCTTGTTTATTAACAAATAAACCACATGCAGATTATGATAATCTCAATGTGGTCTAATGTCAAAAAGAAGCACGTCAAAGAATTTCTTGCTACTGGGTTGAACAGAAAACCCTCTCTGTTTAAGGGCGGACAACGACCGGCCGGCGAGAGAGTCAGGTATAATAGACGGTGAAAGGTATTCAGCCGTGACAGGCTGGTCACAAACTCGGTTAGGGAGGCTACGAAAATAAGAGCGTAGCTACAGGAAAATCATATGACTACTGCGACTTATTTCTTAGACCAAGGAAACGCTGGAAAGCTGGAAATCTCGTGGCGGGGTCGGGAATTAGAGCGCAAGAAACGGATAGTTTTAACTGTTCAGAGGCCGTACAATGCAGTTGAAAGTACAGAGAGTGTTCAACCAAAAGGATGCTAAAGCAGATGAACGAGAATCAATTTTCAACTGATCAGGCCCGGTGGGCGGCCGTCGTCCAGCGTGACCGGGAGGCAGAGGGGGCGTTTGTTTATGGAGTGGTGACGACCAGCGTCTATTGCCGGCCGGGCTGCGCTTCCCGGCTTCCTAACCGGGAAAACGTCCGCTTTTTCGACGCCTGGCCGGAGGCGGAACAGGCCGGCTTCCGGCCGTGCAAACGCTGCCAGCCGCAACTAGCCGGCCGGCCGGCGCCGCAGAACGAGGCCATTGTCAGGGCCTGCCAGCTTATCGAGGAGGCCGAGACGCCGCCGTCGTTGAATGAGCTGGCCGAGGTCGTCGGCCTGAGCCCTTATTACTTCCACCGGCTGTTCAAAAAGACGGTCGGCGTGACCCCCAAGCAGTACGCCATGGAAAAGCGCCTCGGCCGGGTCCGGGACACGTTGCAGCAGGACGCCACCGTCACCGAAGCAATGTACAACGCCGGCTTTGCCTCCAGCGGCCGCTTCTACGAACAGGCGACGACGGCCTTGGGAATGAGACCGGCTGCTTACCAGAATGGCGCCCAGGGGTTACCGATCTGGTTGGCCACGAAGCTATCTTACCTGGGCTGGGTCCTGGTGGCGGCCACCGCCCAGGGCATTTGCGCCATTGAGTTTGGCGAAAGCCCGGAGATGTTGTCCGAACGCCTGCGGGACAGGTTCCCCCAGGCCGAATTCCAGGACAGTGATCCCGCGTTTGAAGCGACGGTGGCCCAGGTGCTGGCTTTCCTGGAGTCGCCCCAGCAGGGCCTGGACCTGCCCCTCGACGTTCAGGGCACGGCCTTTCAGCGGCGGGTCTGGCTGGCTTTGCAGCAGATCCCGGCCGGCGCGACCATGAGTTACGGCGACGTCGCCGCCCGAATTGGCAGTCCCAAGGCCGGCCGGGCCGTGGCCCAGGCCTGCGCCTCCAATGGCATCGCCGTGGCCATTCCCTGCCACCGGGTGGTGCGAGGCAACGGCGAGCTTGGTGGCTACCGTTGGGGGATTGAACGGAAGCGGGCGCTGCTGGAGCGAGAGGCCGCGGAAGGCGTTCCGGTAGGGTAATCCACAGATTGCACAGATTTCACCGATTGGTTTTACGAGTGAAAAGGGCAGCGCGGGCTGCCCTTTTTGTTTGGCTGTCTTGTCAATCCAATCTGCCTGCACTACACTCGCCTTGTGGATTCTATCACTATCTCCAAAACAACCGCCCGGCGGTTTGTGCTGGGGCGACAGGGGTTGTGGCCCGGCCGGCGCTGGGCGGGGAAGGAGGGCACGGCCGGGGCGTTGCGCACCATGGAAGCGCTACAAATGGACCCGTTGAACATCGTCGCCCGCAGCCACGACATCGCCTTGTGGGGCCGGGTCATTGATTACCGGCCGGAGTATCTCGACCAGCTTCTCTACCAGGACCGCGCCTTTTTTGATTACGGCGGCGGGCTGTTCATCTACCCCATGTCTGAGCTGCCCTTCTGGCGCGTCCCCATGCGCCACCGGGAGAGCGACAAACGCTGGGCCGAGTTTGCCGCCAGCCACCCAGCGCTACTGGAAGAGGTCCGGGCTGAGCTGCGCCAGCGTGGCCCGCTGGGCAACCGCGACTTTGCCGGCCATCAGCGCGTGGACAGCTATCGGGGCCGGAAGGATTCCTCCCTGGCCCTCTACTACCTGTGGCTGACCGGCGAGCTGATGATCCACCACCGGGAAGGGTTTGAGCGGGTCTACGATTTTCGCGACCATGTCGCGCCACCGGCGCTGAACTACGCCGCTACCCTCGAGGAGGCGGAACAGTTTTTCGGCCGCAAGATCACCGCCTTTATCGGTCTGATCAGCGAGCGCGGCTGGGCCAACGGCCTGGCCGGTTTCATTGAGCGCCGGATGAGTCACCCCGAAGCGCGCCAGCGGCTGGATACACTTCTTCAGCAAGGAGTCATGGCCCCCGTTCAGGTGGAGGGCGAGAAAGAGCAGCGCTACGTATTAAGCGGCGACCTGCCCTTGCTGGCGACGCTGGAAGCCGGCCAGATCCCCGAAGCCTGGTGGCCGCTGGGTACGACAACCGGGGAAGAAGCGGTTTTTCTCGCGCCGCTGGAGATTGCCAGCGCCCGGGGGCGGGCTACCCGGCTGTTTGATTTCGAGTACCTCTGGGAAGTGTACAAACCGGCCGCCAAACGGCGTTGGGGCTATTACACGCTGCCTGTCCTCTACGGCGACCGGCTGGTGGCCCGCCTGGACCCCAAGCTGGACCGGGCCACGGCCACGCTGCTGGTTAACGGCTTCTGGCTGGAAACGCACGCTCCGGCCGGCGACCCGGCCTTTGCTGCCGCCCTGGCCTGCTGTTTTGCGCGCTTTGCCGCCTTCCTCCAGGCTGGCCGGGTCAATCTTTCCGTCGTCGAGCCATCGTCGCTGCGAGCCCAGGTAGCGGCCGGCCTCCTCGCCACCCAGGCGGTCAACTCGACGTGGTGCAGTAAGTGAACTTTGGGGTTAGAGTTGGCGTCAAGCTACTTTAACTCTAACTCAAGACGCTAACTTCAAGAGGGGTTCTAAACATGAGTGATATTCTTTTTTCTTCGGCATTGCAACTGGCGACGGCTATCCGTGAAGGCGCGGTCTCAGCAGCGGATGTGTTGGAGGTACACCTGGCTCACATTGCCAGGCACAACCCGGCCTTGAATGCCATTGTCACGCTGGACGAGACGGGGGCGCGCCAACGAGCCCAGGAAGCAGACGCGGCCCTGGCTCGAGGGGAGATCTGGGGTCCCTTGCACGGGGTGCCGGTGACGATCAAGGACGCCCTGGAAACGGCCGGTTTGCGGACCACCAGCAGTTTCAAGCCCCTGGCCAACTACGTTCCCACACGAGATGCGACCGTCGTCGCCCGGCTGCGGGATGCCGGGGCGGTCATTGTCGGCAAGACCAATATGCCCATGCTGGCCATGGACGGCCAGAGCGATAGCCCGATTTTTGGCCGGGCTAACAACCCCTGGGATGTTGGCCGCACGCCGGGAGGCAGCACCGGAGGTGGCGCGGCCGCCGTTGCCTCAGGCATGTCTCCCCTGGAGCTGGGCAGCGATATTGCCGGTTCGGTTCGCATTCCGGCCCACTACTGCGGTATGTTCAGCCTTAAGCCCAGCGACCACCTTGTCCCGCTGGCTGGCCATATTCCCGAGCTGCCAGGCTCGCCTCGTGGCGTGCGCCATATGGGCGTCATTGGGCCGTTGGCCCGTTCGGTGGCCGATTTGCGGTTGGCCTTGACGCTGATAGCCGGCCCGGACGGCCGTGACTGGGAAGTGCCGCCGGTCTCCCTGGAAGCCCCGCCGCCCCGCCTGCTCAAGGATTGCCGCTTTGCCTGGAGCGATGAATTTGGCCAGGCGCCGGTCACAGCAGACACCAGGTCGGCTTTGCAGCAACTGGCGCGGCAGTTGTCGCAACAAGGGTGCTTTATTGAAAAAGGCAACCCGCCCGAGTTCGATTTTGAAGCGGCCTGGCGTGCCTGGGGCGAGGTATTTGGCACGGAAATAGGGGCCGCCATGCCGGCCGTCCCCCGGATGTTAACGTCGCTGCAATTCCGCACGGCCGGCAAGGGCTGGCAGGCTATGCAGGGGGCGACACGCGGCCTGGCTTTGAACACCAAACGCTACGTGGCTGCGCTCACCCTGCGCGACGCGCTCATCGCCAGCCTGGAACAGTTTCTGGCCAGGTACGACGGCTGGCTTTGCCCCGTTACCTCTACCCCGGCCATTACCCACCGCAAAACCGGGGCGCTGATTGAGGTGGACGGCCGCAAAATCCCTTACCACATGGGCCAGTTGGCCTACACCTGCATCTTCAACCTCACCGGCCATCCGGTGGTTACCCTACCCCTGGCCCGTTCGGCCGATGGCCTGCCTATCGGCGTGCAACTGGTGGGGCGACGCTGGCAGGAAATGGCTTTGCTCAACACGGCCGAGGCGATAGCCGAAGTGATCGGACCGTTCCAGCGCCCGCCGGGTTACTGAAGTGGCAATTGCCTGGATCATATTGCCCTTTGTCCGCGTCAGGGAACACAGACACGCCATCCAGCACGAAATTCAGCGTTACGGTGGACAGAAGATCAAGGTCTCCTAAAAATTCTGGACAGGTGACAGCCATACGCTCACTTACGTTGTGTCGTTCACCGATAGCGCCGGCCGGAAGTATCGTACAAAGGCCGAGAAAGTTGGGATGACCCCCACGCCTTCGTGGACGACCGGCGGCTGAACTGGGAAGAAACCGGCCCCCGGCCGTTGTTGACGATAATCTGGTATGGCCTTTGCCGTTCACCTCTTCTTTGACACGGCTACGGAAGCTGCCATTCGCGCCGTCTGGCGGGAGCTGGCCGATACTGGTATTGCTCCCTAATACACCAGTCGGCCAACCGGCCGCACTTGACGCTAGCTATCTACCAATCGCTCGACCTGGCTGAGTGTGAACAACGGCTGCAAGCCCTGGCGGCAACCACCAGCCCGCTGCTGCTGAGCTTTCAAAACATAGGCATTTTCCCTACACCGCAAGCAGCCATCTTTCTGGGGCCAACAGTGACGGCACCCTTGCTGGCGCTACATGCCCAGGTCAACGACCTGCTGCGCGATGTAGGAACGTACCCATCCTTTGATTACTACCTGCCCGGACAGTGGATCCCTCACTGCGCCCTGGCTATGGAGTTAGCGCCGGGACTGGTAACAGATGCCTTGGAAATTGCGCTGCATCTACCATTGCCGTTGCGAGGCCAGATAGTGGAGATCGGCGTGGTTGAGTTCAGGCCAGTGAAGCATCTATTTCGTTATGATTTGCAGCGTAATCGTATGGAGGAGTCCGCATCCTCAGATGCGAACGGCCGATAGGAGAGGCAACGATATGTTTTGGGAAGAACTTACGGGTGACCAATTTCAACGCGCCGTGACCGAGGCGCAAGGCGTCTGTTTGCTGCCGCTTTCCTGTATCGAGCGGCACGCCCATCACTTGCCGCTGGGGACCGACATGCTGATCGGCCGCGATCTATGCCGGCGGGCCGCGACCCTCGAGCCGGCCATCATCTTTCCCAATTTCATTTTCACCCAGATCCTGGAAGCCCGTCACTGCCCAGGCACGATTGCCGTAGAGGCCGAATTGATCCTGCGCCTGCTGGACAATGTCTGCCGCGAGATTGCCCGCAACGGCCTGGCCAAGATCGTCCTGGTGAATGCCCACGGCGGCAATTATCACCTCCTGCGCTTCTTCGCCCAGAGCCAACTGGCCGGCCGGCGCGATTACGTCGTCTACGTGGCTGAGCCACCACTGCCGCCGGAGGAAAACACCGCCATCACCGCCCAATGGGAGACGACCGTTGACGGCCACGCCGGCGAGCGTGAGACCAGCATGATCCTGGCTATCCGGCCGGAACTGGTGGCGCAGGACCAGTTAATGCCGGCCGGCACGGAAGGGATGCCACTGGAGCGTCTGAAAGCCTTGAGCCAGATGGGCGTGTATACCGGGATCTGGTGGTACGCTGACCATCCCACTCACTATCGTGGGGATGGCTTTCCGGCAACAGCGGAGAAAGGCGAGCGATTTCTGGCAGCGCGGGCGCAGGCATTAGCCGCTGCGATCCGGCTGATCAAGCAAGATCAGGAGACCAGGCGCTTGCAGGATGAATTTTTCACTGCGGCTGAATAACACCCGGCTGAGGAAGGATTGGCCGGCCGTCTCAGTTTGCACGTCGTTTATGATTGTGTTAGCATAGATTTAACCCTGCTGTGTGCGTGTTGGACTTCTCTAGTTGAGCCAACGCATTAAATATAGGGAATTGACATGCGGAGAGGGGATGCAGTAGCCACGCGAGGCAGCAACCTCCCGAAAATATTCCCACCTGCCTGTGCAGGTCCCAACAAAAGATGTTCACACGGCATGGCGGGGCTAAATTTTTCATATGCCCTTATTATTCGCAGCATGTTTTTGTAAAAAACCAGCCTCTGATGCCTCTATCAGGGGCTTTTGTTTGTTGAGGGGTGTATAGATGGTGCGTGAGCGTATTGCTGACGACATATACGTTTTCACCAGCCGGCGTTATGCCCAGGTGACGGCCGGGGCTATTCTGACCAAGGAAGGGGTTATCCTCATTGATACTCTCTTCTACCCGGATGAGACCCAGGCTATTAAGGATTTCCTGGAAGGCCGGCTGGGCTTGAAGGTCCGCTACATCATCAACACCCACTACCACGCCGACCACACCCTGGGCACCTACCTTTTCCCGGAGGCCCAGGTGGTCAGCCACACCCTGTGCCGCCAGTTCCTCAATAGCACCGGCCGGGCAGGGCTGGAGCAGATGAAGAGCCAGTCGCCGGAATTTGACAAGGTGGAAGTGGTGCTGCCTGACCTGATTTTTGAGGATGGCTTTTTAAACGTTCACCTGGGTGGTAAAATGGTCCGCCTGCAACATTGCCCTGGCCACAGCCTCGATCTGATTTGCGCCCTAGTGGTCAACGACCGCATCCTCTTTGCTTCCGATACGGTGATGCCCGTACCTACGCTTTTTGATGGCAGTTACGACTACCTGGTGCGCTCCTTGCAGGAAATGCTGGATATGAACCTGGACTGCGTGGTCCAGGGTCATGGGGAAGTGATTTTGCGCGGCGAGGTGGAGAGCCTGATCCGCAGCGACCTGGCTTACCTGAACAAAATTAAGCGGGCGGTGGAAAACGTCATTGAACGGGGCAAGCCGTTCAACGCCCTGGAAAAGGTGTCTATTGAAAGCTGCGGCAAGTCGCGCATTCCCCTTAATGGTTTCGTCGCCGACCTGCACCAGGCCAATTTGCGCCGCCTATACGAAGATTTAAACAACAACCATCAAAGCGAGCCGGCATAAGTCAGTAGGCTAATTCCATCAAAAACACGGCGCTGTTGTTTCTGTTTGTCGTTGGCTGCCTGGGGGTAGGAGCGATGCTGGTTGCCGGCGGCTGGCTGGCCTGGCAGGGGCCGCCGGCCGTGCCGACCTTGATTCCCACGGCGCACGTCGGCCTGCTGCCCGTCACCAATACGCCCCGGCCGATTCCTACTACGGCTACGCCCTGGCCGTCTCCTTCACCCAATCCTTCGCCCACCAGCAGCCCTACCCCGGTTCCGCCAACCGCCATCCCAACGGAGACGCCGGCCGTGTCGCCCACCCCTTCGCTAACCCCCTTGCCCACTGCGCTGGCCCTGGCCCTGACGCCTGGCCAGCCTCAACCTTACCTGGCCCGCTTTCGCCTGGTGACCTATTACGGCAGCCCGCTGGGGCCGGACCTGGGTATTCTGGGGGCCAACCCCCGGCCGGTGATGCTTCAGGAGCTGCGGGGCGTCGTTGCCCAATACCAAACCCTCTCCCCAGACCGGTACGTCCTGCCGACCTTTCATATTGTCAGCACTGTGGCCGACGCTTACCCGGGCGATTACGGCACTTACAACCATTGGATGAGTATGGAAACGCTGAGCGATTGGGTAACAGCGGCCGAAGAAGCGGGCGTGGCCGTCGTCCTGGACATCCAGCCGGGGCACGCCAGCATCCCTTACGAGTTTAAGCGCATCAAGGAGTTTCTCTATAAGCCGCACGTCCACCTGGCCCTCGATTCCGAGTTCACCATGGAGGGCGACCAAGTCCCCGGCCGGAACCTGGGCCAGATTTACGCCAGCCAGATCAACCCTATCCAGGCTGAGCTAAACGTCATTGCCCAGGAAACTGGCCTGAACAAGGTCTTCATCATCCATCAATTTGAGACCAGCATGGTCCGGGGGAAAGAGTTCATTGAGGATTATCCCTATGTGGAACTGGTCTTCGACGCCGACGGCTTCGGCGGCCCCCAGGCCAAGACGCGCGATTACAGCCAATACGTCGGCGAGCCTGCCTTTGAATACGGTGGCCTGAAGCTGTTTTACAACTGGGACAGCCCGCTGCTGACCCCGGCCGAAGTTATGAGTCTGGAGCCGCAGCCGGCTGTCATTGTCTATCAGTAAGGGATTTGGGTGGTTAGGGTACGGTTCAAAGAATGCCAAGCTAGAGAGCTTAGTCAGGTAAGGCCGTTGGTTTTGCCCGGGGCAAATTCTCCAGATACCAAACAATAATCAAGGAGAGAGCAGGGTAATTTTTCCGGGGAGAATGTCGTAGGTGATGTGGTTGGCGGCTTCGGCAATCAATTCGCCGTCGGCGTGGATAGGGGTGCCGGGATGGCTTTCAATTTCCAGGTGGGCCGACCGGCCGTAGGTGATCCGTGGGTGGTGGACGTGAGTCCCCCGGAACAGCCGGGCCAGGATAGCCAGCACCGTCTGTTTGGGGACTTCCGGGGCAAAAACGAAATCAAACAGGCCGTCGTCCAGCCGGGCGCTGGGGGCCATCGGGAAAAGGCCGCCGGTGCGAGCGCTATTGCACACGGAAAGCAGGTAAGCCGGCCCCTCGTAGCCACCATCGTCCCAGGCAATACGCATCTGCCAGGCCTTCAAACGGAGCAGGGCCCTGGCCAGAGCGACGATATAGCGAATGTTGCCGGAGAGGCGGGTCATGCGGATATTTTCCAGTGTGACCATTGGCTCCATGGCCACAGCGCAGTTGTTGTCGAAAAAGTGGACGCGCCCATCGGCCGTCACCCGGCCGGCGTCAATCTGGCGCGTCTGGCCGGCGGCAATAACCTGGGCGGCCGCCGCCAGGTCGCGGGGCAGCCCGGCCATGTCGCTCAAGTCATTACCCGTGCCGATGGGGAGAACGCCGAGCGGCCGCGTGGGGCCGTCGCCGGCCGCAACAATGAGGCCGTTGACGACCTCGTTCACCGTGCCGTCACCGCCGGCGGCCACAATGGCGTCGTAGCCGTCCGTAGCCGCCTCGATCGCCAACTGCCGCCCCTGGCCCGGGGCCGGGATGGGGATCAGCGTGTACTCCAGGCCGGCCGCGGCGCAGGCCGCTTCAATGGCCGGGGCTTTGCCCTGGGCTTTCCAGCGATTGGCGTAAGGGTTCAAAATGACAATGATTTTCATAAGACTACAAGTTCAAGCTCTCGCGGATAAGCTGGGGTTTATTGGTAATGATGGCGTGGACGCCCAGGGCAACCAGCCGTTGCGCCTCGGCCGGGTCGTCCACCGTCCAGGCGTGGACGCGGTAGCCCTTCCGGCCGGCCCAGGCCATGTACGCTTCGTCTACCAGCATATGGCGAGGGTGGTCGGCCGGCCCATCGGCCAGCAGGTAGCCGTATTTCAACAGGCCGTGGTCGCGGATGAGAGCCACCGGCGTCCGGGGGGAGAGGACGCGGCGCGCCCGCCGTACAACCAGTGGGTTAAAAGAAGAGACCAACACCCGGTCCTGCAGGTGGTGGCCTTCGATCCGGTCGGCCACGGCCGCGGCCAGCCCCTGGTCCAAAAGGCCCCAATCCTTCAGCTCTACGTTGTAAAGCAGGGAGGGGCCAAACATTTCAAAAAGTTCGTCCAGTGTGGGGACCGGCCGGTCGTCGCCAGCGTTTAGCTCCTGCAACTGGGCCACTGTTTGCCGGGAGACAGGGCCGCGCCCGTCGGTGGTCCGTTCCAGCGTGGCGTCGTGCAGGACCACCGGCCAGTTATCGGCCGAGAGGCGCACGTCCAGCTCAATTCCATCTGCCCTCTCTTCGGCCGCCAGGGCAAAGGCCGAAAAGCTGTTTTCCGGTGCGTTGGCGCTGGCTCCGCGATGGGCAATGATTAAGGGGGAGCGGCCGGTAAACCAATCATTCACGTTACAGGTCTACAAAATAAGCCTCGGCCGCCCGATCCAGGAGTTCCTTGGTCAGCGTCGGCTCAGTGCCCATGTAGCTGCCAATATCCATGATCTGGTCAACGAGATCGCGGGGGTGGTTGGCCCGCAGCTTGCGATTCTTTTTGACGTAATACTCTTGCAGCAGGTAACGCACGGCCTGGTCGTCGAACGGAATTTTTCGCCACTCACAAATGCGCTTAAAGATTTCCCGATAACTTTCGAAGGAGGGCGAGGTAATCTCGATCTTGTGGCGGATACGGCGCAGAAAAGCCTCGTCCACCAGGTCACCCGGCGGCAAGTTGGTCGAAAAGACGAGCAACACGTTAAAGGGCACTTCGATCTTGCGGCCGGTGTGCAGAGCCAGGAAATCAACGTTCTTTTCCATCGGCACAATCCAACGGTTCAGCAGGTCGCGCGGGCGGACCTGCTGCCGGCCAAAGTCGTCAATCAAGAACATACCGCCGTTGGCCTTCATCTGGTACGGTGCTTCGTAGAACTTATTGTTGGTGTCGTAGATCAGGTCCAGCCCGTCCAACATCAACTCGCCGCCGACCATGATGACCGGCCGCCTGATACGAATCCAGCGGGCGTCTATGCGGTTCGATCCCAGCGAGCCGGTGGTCATTTTCGACGGTTTGCTCTCTTCTACCACCTCGTGGTTGATTTCGTCGTAGACCTTGATGATCAGGCCGTCCACCTCCACGGCGTAGGGGATATACATATCGTTGCCCAGGACCATCCGGCCAACGCTTTCGGCGATGGTCGTTTTGCCGTTGCCCGGCGGACCGTAGAGGAAAATGGAACGGCCGGAGTTAACGGCCGGGCCAATCTTGTGGAAGACACGCTCGTCGAGTACCAGGTGGGCCAGGGCCTGGCGCATCATCTGCTGGTTGACACGCAGGCGGCGTGAACCCTGGGCTTTTATGGCGGCCACGTAATCATCCCACGGTACCGGGGCTGGCCCGATGTACGTCGTTCGTTCCAGTTGCTCGCGGGCTCGGGCGGCGCCTTTGGAGGTGATCACATACTGGTAAGCGCCGACTCCCAGGCCGCCTGAACCTTTCACTTCACAAAACTGTTCCCGCTTCAGAAACTCCATGATCGGTTGCATTACCGTTTGGAAGGGCAGCCTCATCTGCTCGGCGATTTCATAACCGGTAATCACGCCTCTGAAGTACATGATCTTCAAAGCCGTGTCGGACAGGAAACCCTGGTTCAGACCAGTACTTTCAATGTCGTCAACCGGCGGCGGTTGCCAGCCTTCGTCCATCAACTCTACAAGCGCCTGTCGGGGGGGCATATTTTCTCTCCTTCGCAACTACCGGTAAGTGGGTTATTGATTATTGGTTATTACTGTCCAATAACCAATAACTAATAACCAATAACCAATAACTTAACTCATTTCATGCACTTGAATAAGGTTCGTATGGCCACTCCGGCCGAAAGGAATCCCGGCCGTAATGACGATCCGGTCGCCTGACTTGAGACCCAGAGGCTTAATAGCCTCGATTGTCTGCTTCAGCATATCGTCTGTATCCTTGAAAAACTTGGGAACGAGCAGACATTCCACGCCCCAGACCAGGGCCAGTTGGCGCTGGATTTCCGGCACCGGCGAAACAGCCATCACCTGAATGAACGGCCGGTGGCGGGCAATCTGGCGCGCCGTGTAGCCGGTCATCGTAGTGCTGACGATGGCCTGCGCCTTGACTTCCTCGGCTACGGCGCAACTGGCCGCACTGATCGCCTCGGTAACGTTGGCACCGCCACGCATACTTTGCTGTCGCTTGACACGCCACAAGTCATAAGGGAACTCGCGCTCGGTTATTTCGCCGATCTGTTTCATCATCAACACTGACTCCACTGGGTACTTGCCCGAAGCCGTTTCCTGAGACAGCATCACGGCGTCGGTCCCGTCCAGGATGGCGTTGGCTACGTCGCTGGCCTCGGCCCGCGTCGGCCGGGGATGATCTACCATAGATTGCAGCATCTGGGTGGCGGTGATGACGGGCTTACCCACGGCGTTGCAGGCCTTGATAATCCTCTTTTGCACCAGGGGCACTTCCTGCGGTGGTAATTCAATACCCAGGTCGCCCCGGGCAACCATGACGCCATCAGCCGCTTCCAGAATTTCTTCCAGGTGGTCAATGGCCTCTGTTTTTTCAATCTTGGCGATAATGGGCGGTTGGCGGTCCCAGGTCGTCATCAACTGGCGCAATTCGCGAATGTCGGCCGCCGAACGGACGAAGGAGAGGGCGACAAAATCCAGGTCCAGCTCACAGATGAAGCGCATGTCTGCCCTGTCCTTGGCCGTAACGCTGGGAATAGGCAGGCTCGTTCCTGGGGCGCTAATCCCTTTGCGCGCTTCCAGCAAGCCGGCCACCGTCACTTTGCAACGCAGGGTGTCGGCCTGCTTTTCCGTGACGACCATCTCGACTTCGCCGTCGCCAACAACCAGCCGGGCGCCCGGCTCAACCGCTTTGATCAGGTCAGGGTGGGGCAGGTGGAGCATGGCCGGCTGGCCACGATGGGGAGTCAGAACCACTTCGTCGCCGGTTGCCAGTTGGATCCCCCCGGCCTTAATGTAGCCCAGGCGCAGCTTAGGGCCTTGCAAATCACCCAAAATAGCCAGTACCCGGTTTTCGGCCGCCGCCGCTTCGCGCAACGTGCGCACCGTTTGGGCATGGGTCTCGTGGTCGCCGTGGGAAAAATTGACCCGCGCCACATTCATCCCCGCCCGGAGCATCCGGCGGATGGTTTCAATATTGTTCGAGGCCGGGCCAATAGTGGCCACGATTTTGGTGCGTGCCATAACAGGCGGCTAATCTACGGGCGATAAGATGATCTGTATATTATCATCATCCAGCTTAATTGCGGTAATCTGGATACGCTCCTCCGAGCTGAAATTTTCCTCTAACCACTGTTGGGCTTGCGCGCCGAGCACAAGCCGGGCCAGGTCGTTGGGCACCAGGCGCCAGACGGCGCTCTTCTTGTCCGTCTGGCCCTCGAAGACCACGGTAACCGGCCGGGTTTCGGTCCGGGCGTTAATGGCGAAGAATGGCCAGTGATTGGACGTCAGGTTGATAAAACCACGCTGGATATGCAACGGCTTAAGTTCGCTGACGTAGGTAAATTGTCCTAGCTCGGCGGCGTCGGACGGCTGCCGGATAGTCGTATCCTCCACCGCTGCCGGCCGGCGGGCCTTGGCCTTAGGGGCCGGCTTGGCTTTACCTTTCTTCACCTGGCCGGTTAGCAGCCTGATCAGCGGCAGCAGCTTGACGATGGTCTCGCCCATCACCTTGATGATCATCCGCCCCATAGCAGCGGCCTTTTCCGAATCCAGGCGATAGCTGACAACGAGAGGGGCCAGCCATTTTTCCTCGGTGTTGAGAAAAGCCGCTCGTTCAAACACAGCTCTGGCTTTTTCAATATCCAGGCTGGCGATGGGATCTTTGTAAATGTCCTGGTAATGAGTGGCCGTTTCCGTTTCCTCGTCGTATTCCATCTGCTGGATGCGCAGGTTCCACTCCGGTCCCAACTCGGCCAGCAGGCGGTGGAAGTGGATGAGTTCCCCCTCTACGGCCTTAAAGGCCCGGTTCAGGGTTGCTTTGTCCTTCAGGTTCAGGCTGATTTCCAGGCTCATCGGCCGGGCGAAAAAGGCGATATAGAGGCCCTTCTCCGGTTGCTCAGTAGTAGCCAGGTAGACACTCTGGCTTCCCCGGTCCAATCCGTGGTAAGGGAGCAGGCCCTGGGCCTCTCTGGTGAGACTGAAGTGGAGGGCGTCAATGAACAGTTCCAATTGCGAAAGGGCAAACTTAATGGCCGCCTCTTCGCCCGCCCACCCGAAAGCAGTAAATACAGGCATTGTCAAACCAGAAAACTGGGTTGTAGACGGTATCATATTTACAGATCCTTTGCTGTTCTGGTGTCGTTATCCAATTGCCAATAAGCCTACACCAGGCGGCTGAATGTGGGGACGATAAACTTTAGATAAGCACTGAAGAGGATAAGAATTCCCGCTGAGAAAGTTTCCTAATTATTAGCCGCCAATCTAAAGTTGTCAAGCTGCCACCCTGGCTATTTGATGCGATATCCCTGTTCTTCGTTGATAAAGATCCAGGCGACAACCGCTCCAATTTCGATGGTGTCAGGCAGGTACGTCTTGGTCGTGATTGAAGAGGTGCCGCGAGTGTGTAGTAGGTGTTTGGTACGGCGCATTCGCCTGAACCGCTCTTGCCATTCAGCCAGGTTGACCGGGCGCAGGTCTACCCAACCTTTGCGGGCCCACGCGTCCACACTCTTTTCTTCAAGCTCGATCTCGTGATAGATACTCTCCGGTATGTTGATTCGCGGGCCGCGCAATAAGTGCCGGCCATCAGGCGTCAGGATGGGAACGCCGATGGAGGTAATCGTGGTGCGCAACACGCTTCGTTCCAACAAGAAGCTGTACAGCGTTTCGGCAATTTCGCTCGGTGGCATCGCCAGGGTCGCCTCCAGCGTACCATAGTTTAGCTTGAGCAGATGAGCCTCATAGAGCAGCTTGGACAATTCGGGCGGTCCCAGTTGGCCCAGGGCCACGCTGTGGGACTCGGTCTCTTCTTCAATACGGGCCAGCTTGTCCAGCGCCGTCTGGCGCAAAACGCCGGCCCGGTAGCTGGGCGTCATAACGCTACTATCTATGCCGGCAATAACGTCATACCCGGTGTTGCTGCCCTTGATCTCCAGGACGGCCTGGTGGGCAATTTCTTCCGGCGTGACGAACTCCATCTGATTGATGTGGGTAATCGTCTCAAACTCACCCCGGGCAAAAAAGCCGTTTTCGCCGGTGTCCACCCCGGCCATCTGCAACTTGCCCAGGCGAGTGTAGAGATTCTCATCGCCGCGCAGCACCAGCCGGCCGTCCAGGGGTTGCGCCTGGCTTTCGTAGCGGAGTTGAGGCTGGCCGCGCAGCTTGACGGTCTGGTAGCCTACCTTGCGGTAACCGATCATGGCCGCCGGCTTGATTTCCTTCACCAGTGGGCCACCCGGTGTCCGGGCCATCAGGAACATCAGGCCGGTGTGGGCAAAGGCAATGGCGTTTTTGCGCATCAGTTGGGCGCTGGGCTTATCTTCGCTGTGGGTGTAGGGAATGTTCAGCCCCATACCTCCTGTGCCGGTGGTGCCGACTTTCAGGTAAAGGCGGGTGCCGACCTCACACATAGCCCGGTGTAGGAGTTGCACGTGGCGGATCAACTGGGCTGTGGACTGGGAAATGAGCAGCGTGCTGACGTTCCGTTCCAGCGCCTTGCCCAGTTCGTCCAGGGCCTCCAGGTCCTGGTGGTCTACAATCTGGCGCAACTGTAACAGCAGGTCGTGGGTCTGCTTGCTGACGCTCTCCACGTCCTGGTAGCTGATGGCTGTGGCCGTGTTGATGCTGTCCACGACGACGTCCGGCTGGTAGCGGAGGATTAACTGCACCAGGGCCGAGCGCTGGTAAGCGCCTTCAATATTGCCGAACAGGTCTTCGTACAACATTTCCCGCCGGGGCTGGCTCTGCAGCAGGCGGCGGCGCCGTTCCATGGCAAACTCTTCGCGCACAAAAACGTCGCCCCAGACGCCAATGAACTCAACCTGGGGAAACCCGCGGCGCGCGTCATGCAGAAACTCACGCACTTCGCCCCGGAACAGGCTGGCCACGACGATTCGTTTCGGCTCTAATTCGCGGGCCACCTCGCGGACGATCTGCGAGCCCACCAGCCCGGCCCCACCGAGAACTAACACGCACTCGTCAGCATTCATGAAGACTCCAGGAGGAGTAATCGGTAATTAAGTAATTAACTTTACCCCAATTACCTAATTACTCAATTACTCCAGTTCTATGGCCAGCGCCACCGCTTCGCCGCCGCCAAGGCAGAGGGAGGCGATACCACGTTTCCGGTTGCGCTGGCGCAGGGCATAAATGAGTGTTACCAGGAGGCGCGCGCCGCTGGCCCCAATAGGGTGGCCCAGGGCAACCGCGCCCCCATTGACGTTAACCTTGTCCCAGTCCCAATCGTACCCTTTCTGGATCATTTCCGCCCCGTCGGCCAACACCTGGGCGGCAAAAGCCTCGTTCAGCTCGATCAGGTCCACGTCGGCCATCGTCCAGCCTAGCCGGTCCAGCAGGCGGGGGATGGCCCGGGCGGGGGCGGCGAAGATCCACTGCGGATGGACGGCCGCGTGGGTGTAGCCGGCGATTCGGGCCATGGGCTTCAGCCCCTGGCGCTCTGCCTCGGCCCGGCTGGTAACGACCAGGGCGGCTGCCCCGTCGTTGAGTCCGGGCGCGTTGCCGGCCGTGACCTGGCCGCCTTCTTCAAAAGCGGGCGGTAGCTTGGCCAATTGTTCCAGGCTGGTGGCCAGCGTATAGCCGCCGTTGTCAAAGGTGGCCCGGATCGGCTCGTCCTGGGTGACCAGGCTAACGCCCTGGCGGCTCTTGACCTCCACCGGCACGACTTCCTCCTGGAACCGGCCGGCGGCCGTGGCGGCGGCCGCTTTTTCGTGGCTGCACAGAGCAAACTCGTCCATTTCTTCCCGGCTGACCTCGAACTGCCGGGCGATAAACTCGGCGGCGTTGCCCATTGCCCAGTCCTGGAAGGCGCACCACAGCCCGTCTTTCAAGATGGCATCCAGCACCCGGCCGTGGCCGTAGCGCAGCCCTTGCCGGGCGTCGGGCAGCAGGTAGGGGGCCTGAGACATGCTCTCCATGCCCCCGGCCACGTAGACCTCCGCTTCCCCGGCGGCAATGGCATTGGCGGCCAGCATGACGGCCTTGAGTCCCGAGCCGCAGACCTTGTTGACGCTGGCCGCGCCTACATTATCGGTCAGGCCGGCGCGCAGGGCGGCCTGCCGGGCCGGGGCCTGGCCTGTCCCAGCCGAGACGACGTGGCCCATAATCACTTCGTACACGGTCGAAGGATCGATCCCCGCCCGTTCGACGGCCGTTTTGACGGCCAGCGCGCCCAGGTCTGGGGCGCTCAGATGGCTCAGCGCGCCCATCAACTTGCCAACCGGCGTTCTGGCCGCGCCGAGAATGACAACTTCTCGTTTTGTATCCTGGTTACTCATGAAACTGCTCCTTTATCGTGGTTACCCACGTTAATTATGGTCGGGCTAAGGTGGTTCGTCAAGCGGACTACACGGAAATTTACTTTTCCGTGTAGACAGGGGTAGAATAAAAGCATGGATTTAGACAATGCCTGCAACATGGCCATCCACATAGCCCGGGCGGCCGGGGAAATTTTGCGCCGGGGGCTATATGAACAAAAGGTCATTGCCCGCAAAAGCACGGCCATTGACCTGCTCACCGAACATGATCGGGCGGCCGAAGCCCTGATTATTGAACAGCTCCAGGCCGCCTTCCCCGGCCACCATCTGGTGGCGGAGGAAAGCGGCCAGCTAAAGGGGGTGGCAGTCGAGCCATACACCTGGTACATTGACCCATTGGATGGGACCAATAACTTCGCCCACGGCTTTCCTGTTTTTGCTGTGTCGCTGGCTCTTTACGAAGGTGATCTACCACTCGTCGGCGTGATTTACGATCCAACGCGCCAGGAATGCTTCAGCGCCATCGCCGGCGTGGGAACTATCCTGGCCACGCCGGAAACGACGGTCCGGCTGCAGGTGAGCCGGGCCGAGCACCTGGTGGATAGTTTGTTAGCCACCGGCTTTCCCTACGACCGCCACACCAGCGCCCAGGATAACGTGGCCCAACTGGCCAGCTTCCTGAAAAAGGCTCAGGGAGTCCGGCGGGTCGGGTCGGCGGCGCTGGATCTGGCTTACGTGGCCGCCGGCCGGTTAGATGGCTATTGGGAGTACAAACTTAATCCCTGGGACGTGGCGGCCGGCGCTTTGCTGGTCCAGGAAGCGGGCGGCCGGGTGACAGCTATAGACGGCCGGCCGCTCCGGCTGGCGACCAACATCGCCCTGGTAGCCAGTAACGGCCACATTCACGACGCCCTATTGGCAACGCTGGCGGCCGTGGGTTGAACAAGGTAGAAACGTGGACCAACTACCTTTCCTCAAAAAAATCGGCCTGCACGCTCAGGGATACCTGAACGCTTTTCTCTACGCCACCACCTACCACCGGCTGTTGGGCTTTACCCTGGCCGGCTGGTTGAAGTTTCTACCTCTGATATTGGGGCTGGCCGCCTGGCTGCAGGGCTGGCCTGTTTTCTGGCTGGCGGCCGGCGTACTCTTGTCCGTTCTTTTTCGCCTGCTTTACTGGTGGGCCAAACGCCAGGGTTATATCAGCTTTATACCTGAGGAAGCCCGCCCGGCCCCGGCCGAGCCGCAAGCCCTGGCCGACAATACGCGCGTGGTAGTGAAAGCCACCGGCCTGTTCAGCGTCAGCCACCGGGAAGCTTATATTCTGCAGCGGCCGGCCGAGTACTGGCGGGTGCCGATCGGCGATCATGTGATCATGGTCCAGGAACGGCCGGGGCGTTTTCTGTACCAGTTTGTCCAGATGGGCGCCTTGCAGCGCGTCGAGCCTGGCTACCTGGTCTTTGGCCCTCAGCCGCAAAAGGCGCTGGCTATTACTTTCCTCACCACCTGGGGGCCGAAATCCGCTGACGACCAGGACAGTTCTCTGGCTCCCAGCGAAAATGGCCACGAGTCTAAACTACAGCGGATTATTTACCTTTCCTTTGAGGACGAAGAGACGCGGGGCGCCGTCTGGCACAATCTGCTCCGGGCCAGGGTTCACCCCCCCGCCAATGCGTAATGATTAGGTGGCCGGCCGGAAACCGGCCCTGGTTCAAGACCGGCCGCCACCCGAGAGGGTGAGCAGTTTCCACCCCCCTTCCAAAACAAATGGATATCAAAGCAATTATTTTTGACTTTGGGCAAGTGATCAACGCGCCGCCCGACCCCGAAAGCGACAACTTGCGGCGCGCCCGGCTGGCCCAACGGCTGGGCCTTTCCCCCGACGATCTGTGGCCCTATCTTTTTGAGGGCGAGGCAGCCGGCCAATGGATGACCGGTAACCTGGAAACAGACGAATTCTGGCGCCAGGTACTGGCGCCACGTGGCCTGACCGACCCGCAAGAGATCATCGCTTTTGCCGAGGAGATTTTTGCCGAGGCGAGGCAGCCTAACCCGGAAATGGTAGCGTTGCTGCACGAACTAAAAGGGGCCT
The DNA here is from genome assembly GCA_022616275.1 of Chloroflexota bacterium. GTDB lineage: Bacteria > Chloroflexota > Anaerolineae > Promineifilales > Promineifilaceae. Next base: position 30,639 of record JAKEFB010000142.1, on the reverse strand, counting down.
ACAAGCTGGCCCTGTTAAGTAACGCCACCTGGACGGAGGAGGAGATGAGGGCCATGTTAGCGGAGGAGTACGGTCTGCCGCAGGATCTGTTTGACGTGGTGGTTACCTCGACCTCGGCCGGGGTGGTGAAGCCAAATCCGCGCATTTTCCGCCTGGCGCTGGAGCGGTTGGGCGTCCGGCCAGAAGAGGCCATCTTCACCGATGACCTGGCCAGCTTCACCGCTGCCGCCGCCCGGTTGGGGCTGCACACCTTCACCTTCACCACGCCGGCCGGCCTGCGCCGCTACCTGGTAGAGATGGGCGTTCTGTCGGGCTAAACAGAGATTGGAGATTGGAGATTAGAGATTGGCAACCAGGGCTTGCCAGCAATCTCTAATCTCTAATCTCCAGGTGTAGGCGTAGCTGCGGGCGTTTCCGTGGCCGCGGGCGTGCCGGCCGGTGTTGTGGCGGTTATTTCCGGGGCGGCCGGCAAAGAGGCGGGCAGCACCAGGGTGGCCAGCAGCCGGTCCAGCGCTTCCCAGGCCGCTTCCAGGTCCCGGGCGGCGGCGACCGGGTCGCCGGGCAGGCTGCCCAGGGCCAGCGCCAGGCGGACCTGGACCAGTTGCAGCGTTTCGGACGCCCCGGCCGGGTCGGCGGCCACCAGGGCATCCACACCGGCCAGGGCTTGCTGGACGTCGCTCGTGGCCAGTCCATAATTGCTTTCCGCCAGGCGCAGCCTGGCCCGGGCAATCAGTTCCCAGATGCGGAAGAGAGACAACGCCTGCTCCAGACGCTCGACGGCTTCGGCCGGCTCGGCCGAGGCGGCGCCCAGCTCCACCAGGCCACTATCTAATACACCAACCTGGGAGTTTAAACTATCCACTTGGCCTCCCAACTCGTCAACCCGGCCGGCGTTCTCGTTTAAATCGCTCTGTAAGGCAATCAGGCCGGCGCTGAGGCTGGCCACATTGCCGGTGATGGTTTGGCTGCCGGCCACCACGGTGGCTAACTGGCTTTCCAGCGATTGCAGCACCGCCTCCTGTTGGGCCAGCGCTTCCTCCATCCCGCTATTTTCCAGCGCGGCCAGCCGGCCTTCCTGGTTGTCCACGGTCGCCTGGAGGTCAGACAACTGCTGCCGCTGGCTGGTCTCGCGCTCCATCAGGGTATTGACGTCGCTGCGGAGCAAGCCGCTGTTGCTGCTGAAGGCGTTGGCGGACGAGGAAAGCCATTGCCAGCCAAAATAACCAGCCAGGCCCAGGCCAAAAGCCAGCAGGATGACAATGATCAGCTTAAGAAACCAGAGGATCGCTCGCCCCAGTCGGGATAGAAAGCCGGGTTGGTGTTCATCGTTCATTGGGCACTTCCTTACTTAAGGGGTAATTGGTAATTAAGTAATGGAGTAATTGGCCTCAGTAACCTGTTACCCAATTACCTGATTACCTAATTTACAATCCTATGGCTCAACCGTCGCTGCTGGCACACCTAACGGCGTAGCCGTCGGCCGCGGGGTGCGGGTGGGCTGGAGGGTGGCGGTGGCCGCTTCCGGCTGGCCGGTGGCCTGGGGCGTGGGGGTTGGCGTTCCCGGCGGCCGGCTGCCGGCCGGCGTTGCGGCCGGCGTTGTGGCCGGGGGCGGTCCTTGTAATTCAAAGAGCAGATCTCGCAGGCTATTGAGGAAGGTATTAAAGGTGTCGGCCGCGGCGGCCAGGCTGGTAATACGTTCGTCCAGGGCCTCGGCCGTCTCTTCCAGGCCGGAGACGTCGGTCTGGGTTTCGTTGAGGGCCTGGCGTAGCGCGGCCTGTTGTTGGGCCAGGTCGTCGGCCTGCTGGGAGAGGGTGCCGGCCTGCTGGCGCAGCGCGGCCAGCTCGCCGGCCAGCGATTCTCGTTCGCTGCGGGCCGCGGCCGCTTCCTGTTGCAATTCCTGCTGCAAATTGCCGGCGGTGGTAGCGCTGGCAAAGCGCAGCGTGCCGCCGTTCAGCCAGGCCAGGACGGCCAGGGTGAGGATCATACCCAGGACCGCGCCAAAAGCCACCGCCCAAAAGGTGGAGCCACTCCTGGCCGGGCGCGCCCGCGGCATAGGCTGGGTCACCGCCGCCGGCCGGGTAATGATCTCGCTCCTGGTCACAGGCACGGTGACCGGCGCAGGCGCTGGATCGGCCGGGGCGGCGTCCAGAGTGGTTTCTGGCTCCGGCGCAGCCTTGGCCGGGATCTCTGGTTCGGCCGGGCCGATCTCTTCCTCGGTAATGACCAGCCGGACCAGGCTGGCGGTCTCCTCCTCCGGCGCTTCGCCGGCCGGCGACCCGTCGGCCGGAGCTGCCCCGACACTCAACTGATCGGCAATGGCCCGCACCATCCGCTCCGAGACGCCAGGCACGGCCGCCAGCTCAATCACCTCTTCAAACGGGCCGACCGCCTGGCGGTACTCGACAATACGCCGGGCCAGGTTTGGGCCAATGCCCGGCAGTTCGGCCAGCGTCTCGGCGCCGGCCTGGTTCAAGTCAATTTTTTCCGGTTGCGCGTCCATTTCACCACCCTGGCACATCCTATGGGACGACAGACGGCAGACGATAGACGACGATTTATCGTCCGTCGTCCGTCGCTGGTCCAGGCTTTGCCCTGGACACGCCTCTGCCGTCATTTGCGACAGCAACGCAATGATACCGACCATAGCGCCTCATTGACAAATCTTAACCTTATTTCTATACTGCCAGCCATGAATTCCGCCCAGGCCCGCCTGGTTGTTCGCTACGGCCCCAGCACCAAGCCGGAGTTTCCACTGCCCCAAGGGACCGTCACCCTTGGCCGGGAGTCGGTCAACGACGTCGTCTTAAATGATCCCGAAGTGTCGCGGCGCCACGCCCGCATCAGCTTCCAGGCCGGCCAGTACATTATTGAAGACCTCGGGAGCACCAACGGCACACTGGTCAACGGCCAGCGCATTCACGGGCCTACGCCGCTGCGCAACGGCGACACCGTTGACATCGGCGAATCTATCGGAATGACCTTTTACGGGCCGGCCAGCGAGATCGAGCAGACGTTCCTGGAGCCACCGGTCGGCCAGGTGGAAACGCCCACGATGGCTCAGTATGGGCCGGGTTTCGGCCGCCAACCGGCCGCCCCCCAACCGGCCGCCCCTCGTTACCAACCCCAGCCCGTTCAGGCCGCCCCGTTCCGGCCGGCCTCGCCTTACAGTGGGCCGCAAGGGTCGGTGCCGCCCCCGCCCCAACCGGCGGGCCGCAGCCCGGCCCGAATCGTCGTCGGCTGTGGCTGTCTGCTGTTGCTGGCTGTTTTTGCCTGCGCCGCCTCCCTCTACCTGCTGGACCTCTACGCCCCACAAACCCTCTACTGTGGCCCGCTGCGGCCGCTCTTTGAAACGGCCGGCTTGAGCCTGGCTCTCATCTGCCCGTAAGCGATCACCCTCCGAAACCTGGCCAAGCTGTCACAAATTCGCTATTGGCGGTGTTTAGTTTGAAAAGGACCGCTAAAGCGGATTAGGTTTACTCCTCCAGTAACCCTGGGCGGCAATGCAATATTCCTCAATACTGGCTAAGTTCAGATACCCACGTGCAACGCTGTGGTCTATGGCTTTGTTGACTTTATTGCTGCTGCCTGCCCTGGCATGTGACGAAGGCTATTATATCGAAGTAGATCCGTCAGAACTTGAATCCAATGACTTATCAGGCGAGAGTTTTAGTTACGGCATGTTAAGTGGCCTGGATCTGTCGGGCAAAATACTTCGCAACGTTGATTTCGATTATGCTTACCTGAATGGTACCAACTTGCAGAATGCCGACTTACGTGGCACCAATTTCATGAATGCCACCATATCCGGTGCGGACCTGACAGGAGCTGATCTAACCGGCGCCACATTTCACTGCACCAACATGATAGGCACAGACTTTAGCAACGCCAAACTTGATCGAAAGTGGGCCGAGGTTGTTAGTCTACTGGCTGAGGCTAACCTGGCTAACGAGGATCTCCGCGCTCGGGACTTGAGCCACGCCTATCTATCCGGTTTCAACCTGGCCGGGGCCGATCTCTCCAGGGCTAATCTTAGATTAGCCTGCCTTGAAGATTCCAGCCTTCGCAATACCAACCTGTCAGGAGCCGATCTGAGTAGGGCGGACTTAAGTTACGCGGACTTGAGGGAAGCCAATCTCGATGAGACAACACAACTTGATGATAAATGGCGTTTAGTCTGGGAAATAGTCAATAACGGAGCAATAGGCCGTGATCTGAGTTATGTGGATCTGAGTTTCGCGGACCTGGCATTTGCCCAGTTAAGAAAAGTAAATCTGAGTAATGCTTCTCTTATAGCCGTTGACTTGAGTGGCGCAGATTTAAGTTTCGCCAACCTGAATGGCGCCGATCTAAGCGGACATGGTGGCTACATCTCTACCAGTTTACGAGGGGCCAACCTCACCTGTGCAACTTTAATTGGAGCCAACCTGGCTGGAGCTGACTTGCGAGGAGCTATCCGAACCAATCCAGACGAGATCTCTCACTGCGATTGAGCCAGCCACTCCGTAAAAAGGGTGTCGAGGGGGATGCCGGCTGCCTCTTCCATCGTCGCCTGGAATTCGGCGTCGCTGGCCGTGCCGCCGCCGTAACGCTCCAAGTAGAGGCGTAGACCCCGGAAAAAGGCCTCGTCCCCCATTTCCTGGCGTAGGGCGTGGACGAACAACGCCCCTTTGTAATAAATGTTAAACTCAAAAAGCTGTCCTGGCGGCGGGTTGCCGATAGGATAATTTTCGTCATTTCCCTCGACGGCCGAGCGCACGCCCTCCATTTGCAGCTCCAGCGCCTCGGGGTCGCCGCGCGTTTCCCATAGTATCTGGGTGTAGGTGGCAAAGCCTTCGTTGCGCCACATGCTGGCCCACGACTCCAGGCTGACCCAGTCGCCAAACCACATGTGGGCCAGCTCGTGGGCGATGGTCCGCCGGCCGATCATACCGTCGGACAGGAGCACCATCGTCTGGGTTTCCATCGAAGCCCCCGGCAACTGGACGGTAACCAGGCCAAAAGCCTCGAAGGGATAGGGGCCGAACAGGTCGCCCATCCAGTCAATGGCCTCGCCGGTAATGGCGTTGGCTTCCTCAAATTCGGTTTGTAGCCCGGGAAAGACGTAATGGCGCAAAGGGACGCCGCCAGGAGACTGGCTGTCCAGCCGTTGGTAGCGGCCGACAACCACGACGGCCAGGTAAGTGGCCATGGGGTGGTTGTGTTCCCAGATGAACAGCTCCCCGGTCCGGCCGTCGGGCATCAGCCCCGGCCGGGTTTCCAGCAACTGGCCGTTGGCCACGGCCGTCAGCCCGGCCGGGACAACCAGCTCAAAGCGAAAGGTGGCCTTGTCGAGCGGGTGGTCGTTGGCCGGAAACCAATAGCGCGCCCCATCCGGCTCAGCAATGGTAAACAGGCTATTGCCATCGGGGTAATGCAGGCCCAGGTGGTCCACGAAGCCCAGGTAAGGCGATTGCTCGACGGCCGGCTGGCCCTGGTAGGCCACCGCCAGGGTAAAAGGAGCGCCGGCCGGCAGCCAGGCCGGCAGGTTGACAATCAGCTTTTTACCCTGGCGAGCAAAGTCGGCCGCCGCCCCGTTCACGGTCACGCTTGCTACCTCGAAGCCAATAAAGTCGAGGGAGAGCTGGGCCAGGCCGTGAAAGGTAGCCACCGCTTCAATAATGGTCGTGCCCTCGACGGTTGGCTGGGCCGGGTCCAGGGCCAGGCGCAGCGTGTAATGCTGAACGTCGTAGCCGGTGTTGCCCAGTTCGATAATATACGGGTCGCCGGCCGAACGGCCGCCGCTTTGCGGCGCGGCTGGCGTCTCGGCCACTAACGGAGGAACCGTCGGCTGGCCGGCCGACAGCACCGGCGTGTTTATGGGTGGAACTTCGACAACGGCCGGCGAGACCCGCGTTGGCAGCGCCGGCGGCGAGGCGGCCAGAATGGCCAGCGTTCCCCCCAGCAGGCATAATAAGATGGCGACTCCCAGGCCACCGGCCAGGACAAGCCAGTTCCGAGGCTGGGGTTGCGGGCTGTGTTCTTCTTGCATTCTTACCTTCTTACAAGCATACTTATTCCGCTACGTAGAGTCTGCGAGTTTGCGAGTAGGAGTTCCTATTTTGTTCGATAAACCGTGCCTGCGTCCACTTGACTTTCAACCGGTTGAGTTCCAGGGCCAGCCAATGTGGCTGCTGCGCGACCCACTGGAGCTAACCGATTACCAGCTTATCTTACCACCGGCCCTGGCACAAATGCTCATCTTTTGCGACGGCACGCATACCCCCCAGGAAATCCAGGTCGCTTTTTCCCGCCACGCCGGCGTGCCCATTGACTTCAGCATTGTCCAGGACACACTGGCCGCCCTGGACGAGGCCTGCCTCCTGGACAACGAGCGGGCGGCCCAGGCCAGGCAGGCCCACCTGGCGACTTACCGCCACCAACCGCACCGCCCGCCAGCCCTGGCCGGTCTCAGCTACCCGGCCGACCCGGGCGAACTGGCCGGCCACCTGGCTGATTTCGGCCGGCAGGACAATTTAAACGGCTGGCAGCCCTGGCAGGGCCGGGCCGTCATCTCACCCCACATTGATTACCTACGCGGCGGCCCCGTCTACGCCCAGGTCTGGCGGCGGGCTGAAGCGGCCGTGAAGGAAGCCGAGCTGATCCTCGTCTTCGGCACTGACCACAATGGCGGTTTCGGCCGGATCACCCTGACGCGCCAGCCGTACGCCACACCCTTCGGCGTGTTGCCGGCCGACGTGAAACTGGTTGAACGGCTGGCCGAGGCTCTTGGCCCAGACGAGGCCTTCGCCGAGGAGCTGCACCACCGCAAGGAACACTCGGTGGAACTATCGGCCGTCTGGCTGCATTACGTCCGCGGCCAGCAGCCCTGCCCGGTGGTTCCCATTCTGTGCGGCTCCTTCCAACACTTTGTCAGCAACGGCCACCACCCGGCCGACGACCCCAAACTGAACGCTTTCGTCGAGACGCTGCGGGCAGAGACGGCCGGCAAGAGGGTGCTGGCCGTCGCCTCGGTGGACCTGGCCCACGTTGGCCCCAATTTTGGCGACGACTTCTTGATGGACGGCGAGCGGCGGGTCAGCCTGGCGGAAAGCGACGAACGGCTGATGGCGGCCATTAGCGCAGGCGACGCGGCCCAATTTTACGAGGAAATTGCCTCGGTCCAGGACTGCCACCGGATTTGCGGTTTCTCGTCCATTTACCTGATGTTGCGCTACCTGGGGCCAGGCCGGGGCATCCGGGTAGCCTACGAGCAGTGCCCGGCCGACCCCCAGGATACGTCGTTGGTGTCTATTTGTGGGCTGCTGCTGGCGTGAAGCCAGCCAGCAGCAAGTATAAAGGAGGATTGGTCAATGGCTGTTGAAAACCCTGGTTGTATAGCGTCTTTGATTCCTGTGCTTAAGGTTGTGTCGCAAAGCCAGGTGATGGTGATTGAGCGGTTGGGCAAGTTCCACCGCCTGGCCGAGAGCGGCGTCAATATGCTCATCCCGTTCCTGGACCGGCCGCGCACCTTCACCTACCGTTTTATTGAGGAGCACCCCGATGGCCAGGTCCGGGTGACGACGCGAACTTCGGCCTACATTGACCTGCGGGAGCAGGTGCTGGACTTCCCCCGGCAATCGGTCATTACCAGCGACAACGTAGTCATGGAAATTAACGCCATCCTCTATTATCGGGTGATAGACCCGGTCAAGGCCATTTACCAGGTGGCCAACTTTGCCGACGCGATTGAGAAGCTGACCCAGACGACGCTGCGCAACGTGGTCGGCGAAATGACGCTGGACCAGACGCTCAGCTCGCGAGACCAGATTAACGCCCGGCTGCTGGCTACCCTGGACGTCGCCACCAACACCTGGGGAGTGGACGTGACCCGCGTCGAGCTACAGGACATTATCCCCCCGGCCGACATTCGCCAGACGATGGAATTGCAAATGACGGCCGAACGGCGCAAGCGGGCCCAATTGCTGGACGCCGAAGCCAACAAGACCTCGGCCATCCTCACTTCCGAGGGCGAAGCCGAAGCCCGCATCCGGGAGGCCCGGTCGCGCAAGGAAGCGGCCGTTCTGGCCGCCCAGGGCGAAGCCGAAGCGGTGCGGGCGCTGGCCGGTGGCCAGGCCGAAGCCCGCCGCCTGTCGGCCGAGGCCGAAGCGGCCGCCCTGGACTCTATTGCCAAGGTGGTCGGCAAAGACGCGGCGATCCAATATGCCATTGGCCTGAAGTATCTCCAGTCGCTGGAGAAGATGGCCGACGGACAGGCGTCTAAGACCTTCATCCCCTACGAAGCGGCCGGGGCGCTGGGGGCCGTCGGCGCGCTGCGGGAGATGTTTAATGACCAGGAAAAACAATCGTAAACAGCCAGGATGAAGGTAGAGGAGTTCGCATCTGAGGATGCGAACGGCGGGCATCTGAAACTGAATCAGATTTGACACAATAATAGTTGCCCGCAAGCGTCCCTTCTGCTAACATATCAAATTAGTTTGATATATTATCAGGAGGACCTGATGCAAAAGCTACTGGTGGCGGATAAACCGCCAGACTTCCTCAAATTGCTGGCCCACGACCTGCGCTGGCAGCTTCTAAAAACGCTGGCTGCCAGCGACTACCGCGTCAATGAGCTGGTCCAGCTCGTAGGGCAGCCACAAAACCTGGTTTCCTACCACCTGGGCCGCCTGCGCCAGCAGCAGCTTGTCCGGGAACGGCGCAGCAGCGCCAACGGCCGGGACATCTATTACAGCCTGGACCTGGACCGGGTGCGTGCGCTGTACCTGGCCAGCGGAAAAGCGCTGCACCCGGTTATTGGTAGCCCGGAACGTGATCCCCGGCCGAAAATGGAGCAGGTTTCTCTGCGCCCCATGCGGGTTCTCTTTCTTTGCACCCACAACAGCGCCCGCTCACAAATGGCCGAGGGACTCTTGCGCCATCTTGGCGGAGACCGGGTCGAGGTCTTCAGCGCGGGGAGTGAGCCAGCCGCCGTCCACCCCGACGCCATCCGGGCGATGGCCCGGCTGAATATTGACATCAGCCGGCAAACGTCCAAGCACCTGGACACCTTCGTAGGCCAGACGTTCGACTACATCATCACCGTCTGCGACCGGGTGCGTGAAGTCTGCCCGGTATTTCCAGACGACCCTGAGCGTATTCACTGGACCTTTCCCGATCCGGTCACCATCGAAGGGAACAAAGCGCGCTTCCGCGCCTTTGAAGAGACGGCCCGGCTCTTGACGAATCGTATTCACCATTTGTTGATTGTCATTGACCGGCGGCGGGCCGGGTGATAAGGGAGGCATTTGATTTGAACCAGGTGGCTGTTTTTGACGACATTCACGCCAACTTGCCTGCTCTGGAGGCTGTCCTGGCAGACATGGACGCTCGCAACCTGGACCAGCGTTACTGCCTGGGCGATCTGGTTGGCTCCGGCACCTTCCCTAACGAGGTCATTGTGACTATCCGAGAGCGGAATATTCCAACCATCATGGGCAACTATGACCAGGGGGTGGGCCATAGCAGTGACGACTGCGGCTGCGCCTACACCAGCCTGGAGGCCGAGGCGCTGGGCAAACGCTCTATTGCCTGGACCAACGAGCACACGACGGCCGAAAACAAGGCCTACCAGCTACAGCTTTCCGCTCAAATCCCGCTTCAGCTTGGCCATTTGCGCCTGTTGTTGGTGCATGGCAGCCCATGGCGTATCAATGAGTATTTGTACGGCGACCGGCCAGACAGCAGCCTGGAACGGCTGTTGGACATGGCCGAAGTGGATATTTTGGTTTGTGGGCACACGCACAGGCCATTGAAACCAGCGCCATGCCCGATGAATATGCCCAGATGTTACGAAACGGCCGTGGTTAAAGTGCCGTTGTGTGCTTAGAGTTGCTCAATATCGCTGTTACCGGCTAAAATAGCTAACTATCAAGCCAATGCGACCGGGTTGGTTTCACTTGCTGCCGGCCCGGCAGGCGATGAGGCTCGCCAGACATCCTGCGAAATGGATCGATGGCCTCTACCCACCCATGTGTGCGCCAGCGCAGATGGCTGAGTAGAGGCCATTTTTATGGCCTTCAACGATGGTGACACAACAAACGCTCAAGAGATTGCCAGTGAACAGGCTAATCATCGCAGCAAGAAGGAGGAAATGGCTTGAGTCGTTATCTGCTGATTACGATGGGCGCTGCTTTAGGCGCCAACGCCCGGTATTTGGTCGGGATTTGGGCCGCCAATCGGTTGGGGGCCGATTTTCCTTATGGTACACTGATCGTCAATATCTCTGGTAGCTTTCTATTGGGTTTTATCTTGACCCTGGCCAGCGAGCGCCTGAGCATTTCGCCCGAAACCCGCCTGTTGTTGGCCGTCGGCTTCCTTGGTTCCTACACGACGTTTTCATCCTATACAGTTGAAAGTTTGAATTTGCTGCGCAATGGTACTCTGTGGAGTGGCCTGTTGAACGTTTTCAGCAATAATCTGGTCGGGCTGGCCTCCGCCTTCCTGGGCGCCTACCTGGCCCGGCTGGTCCGTTAAACAAAGAGGGGTTTTCATGCGCGAAGCGCACCACAATGGATGAAAATTAATTCGTCTAATTCGTGCAATTCGTGGCTTTTTTCATAGGAGTGGACGGTGCAACTGCAGGGAAAGGCCTTACGGGTCATTATCTACATTGGCGAAAGCGATCATTACCAGGGCAAAGCCTTATACAAGGCGCTACTAGAAATGCTCAAGCGCGAGGGGGCTTCGGGAGCAACGGTCACGCGTGGCCTGGCCGGCTTTGGCGCTCACAGCCGCATTCATACAGCCACGCTGGTGGACCTCTCGGTTGACTTACCTATCCGGTTTGAGTGGGTTGATTTACCCGAAACGGTCGAGCGGTTAATGCCCCAGGTGCGCCGGATGGTAGACGATGGGCTCATCACCGTCGAGGAGGTCGAGGTGGTCCAGTATGCCCCCGGCCGGCGGCCGGACCCACTGGCCCAACCGGTGAGCGACATCATGCGCCGGGAAGTGGTCACCGTCGGGCCGGAAACGCCGATAGCCGAGGTGGTAGCGCTGCTGCTCAAGCGGGGGTATCGCAGCCTGCCGGTGGTGGACGAGGCCGGCCGGCTGCAAGGGATTATCACCGATGGCGATCTGCTGCGCCGGGCCGGGCTGGCCACCCGGCTGGACCTGCAAGCGGAACTTTCGGAGGCGCAGTTGAAACAGCAGTTGGCCTCCTTGCAGCAACAGGCCGGAACGGCGGCCGGTGTGATGAGTCGGCCGGCCGTGACTGTCCTGGCGACCGACGAGGTGCGCCGGGCAGTGGCCAAAATGATGGAACACGGCCTCAAGCGGCTGCCAGTAGTAGATGGAGATGGGCGGCTGGTGGGCTGGATCAGCCGGGTGGACGTGCTGCGCACGCTGGAGTACCACCAGTTTCCCCTGGAAGCGGGGCCGGTTACGCCCCAGAGCGGCACAACGGTGGCCGAGCTGATGCACCAGGACGTACCCGTGGTTGGCATGAAGGCCCAATTAGAAGAGATTGTCCAGGCCCTGGAAGCTTACCAGCAGCGGCGGGTAGTCGTGGTGGACGACGAGCAGCGGGTGGCCGGCATTATCACCGATGGCGACCTGATCCGGCGCAGCCAGCCGGCCTGGCATCCAGGGCTGCTGGGCCGCCTGCGCGGCCTGGTAACTGGCCGGCCGGCGACAACCATCCAGTTGCCGGACACCAGGGAAACGGCGGCCGACTTGATGACCTCGCCGGTGATTACCGTCACGACCCAGACTTCGCTGGCTGAGGCGCTGCGGCTCATGTTGGAACATAAAATAAAGCGTTTGCCGGTTGTAGATGAGAATGGCCGCCTGGTGGGGTTGCTCGGCCGGGCTAGTCTGTTGCAAGGAGTACTGTCAGAAGCAGGTTAAACTGATTTAGCCATTCTTTAGTGCAGCCAGGGAGGTTGGACGGCTACTTCTTGTTTTCAATCGCACAGTTCGTCAGGGCTGTAACTGCGGTAAAGCCACCTCGGTTTTCTCACGGCCGGGTCTCCATTCTTGCGCGCCCGGGTGAATATATAATGCCCCAGGTCGCCCGGCCTGTGTTGGATCAAATCGAACAGCTTTTTAAACCTCGTTTCCGCTGTTTCGGCTGTTGGTGAGGGGCGGTTGTGTCCTGGTTGTTGGTGGTTATCTGAAGGCTCCAGGCCATACCGCATAACTTCGAGGTACTGTTGGGGGTCAACAGCCCGAACATTGGAGGTAAAAGATAATTCCGTTTGAAAGCCCAGGTGCGTCAGGAGTAAATATACTTCGTGCCGGCTATATTCGCGGTTGTGGCGGCCGTAAGGGCCATAGCCTGAGTAGGGATCATAAATATTGACCCCTATTAAGATGTGGATAACGTTGTCCAGCCGGGTGACGTTGGGCGTGGTCAGGATAAGGCAGCCGCCCGGTTTGAGCACGCGTTGGATATTGGCCAACGCCTGGAGGGGGTCATGGGTGAAATGTTCCAGCACTTCACAGAGCAACACGACGTCGAAATAACCGTCTGGAAACGGTAAAGGCTCTTTTTCGACGTTGACATTGTGATAGTCAAAGCGCAAGCGCTCCTGGTAGGGGTTAGTTAGCGTTCGGTGGGCCTGGCGGGGGTGGTCGGCGCCAAAGAAGTTAGTGAAAGCAAGCTCGTAGCGGGTGAATTTGCGCAACAGCATCGAGGTGAAGTACGGTTCGGCCCCAATCTCTAGCAGCCGGCCCTCGCCGTCCGGGATCATCTGCAAAGTATATAAAAACCGCTTAAAGTCGAGCCGCAAATAGTTTTGGAACTCTTCGGCCGGGTGTTCCCCCTCAATGGCAAAGCTGGCCAGGTAGTCAAAAAGCGACGCCTCGGTTTCTCCGGCCGGCAAAGTCAACGCGTAATCGAGAAATCCCAGGTCAAAGCTCGGCTTTCTTTTCCCTTTGATTTGATACCCCAGCCAGATTCTCAGGCGCTGAGGAACAAGCCATTTGAGCCACTTGGGCGTCTTCTGCTCTAAGGCCGAGTAGAACTCTAACACAACATCTCTCCCGGAGGAGCAATTCTACCTTACGTCGTATGGCTGTCACGCAATAACCCCTCTTTTGCCCCAAATTTGTGAAACTACTTGACACAAGGTGAGTTTTGTTGTATTGTTACAACATCGTCAATTGTTGTAATATCCCGCATGCTATGGCTAAAGAGGATTTGATAGAAAATTATGCCGGTGTGAACGAGGTAGCCGAACGTCTGAATATCCATCCCGAGTCCGTCCGGCGGCTCATTCGCCAGGGAAAGTTGCCAGCCATTAAGTTTGGCAACAAGTGGCTGGTGGAAAAAGACGTGTTAGAGCAGTTCGCCGGCCACTACGATCCCCGGCCGGGCAACAAGGCCACCTTACTGTAAGGGAAGCAGTAGGAACGACGAGAGTAACAATATGGCCCATCAGAGAAAAGAGGGTAGAGAGATGCAGCGAGCGCCAGAGGTAGAGAATTTCGCCCGAATCCGGGTGATTGGTGTCGGGGGCGGCGGCAGCAACGCCGTCAACCGCATGATCGCCGAGGGAGTGACCGGGGTGGATTTTATTGCCGTGAACACCGACGCCCAGGCCCTCATGCTGTCCAATGCCCCAATGCGGGTGCGTATTGGCGAGAAGCTGACGCGCGGCCTGGGGTCGGGCGGCAACCCGGAACAAGGGACGAAAGCGGCCGAGGAATCGGCCGAAGACCTGTACGAGGTGCTCAAAGGCTCGGACATGGTCTTTATCACCGCCGGTATGGGCGGTGGGACCGGTACCGGCGGCGCGCCCATCGTCGCCCGGGTGGCCAAAGAGCACGGCGCCCTGACGATTGGCGTAGTGACTCGCCCCTTCCTCTTTGAGGGCAGCCGGCGGGCCCAGGCGGCCGAGCAGGGCATTGAGCGGCTGAAGGAACATGTGGACACGCTCATCGTCATCCCCAACGACCGCCTGCTGGAGCTGACCGATAAACGCATGACCTTAACCGAATCTTTTGCTCTGGCCGACGACATTTTGCGCCAGGGTATCCAGGGCATCAGCGAATTAATTACCGTGCCGGGGCTGATTAACCTGGATTTTGCCGACGTAAAGGCGATTATGTCCGAAGGCGGGGCAGCCCTGATGGCCGTCGGCCGGGGCGAGGGCGACGACCGGGCGCGCCTGGCGGCCGAGCAGGCCGTCAGCTCCCGGCTGCTGGACGTGACCATTGACGGGGCGCGGGGCATCCTCTTTAACGTCACCGGCGGCCCGAATATGAGCCTGTTTGAGGTCAACCAGGCCGCTTCCATTATCCGAGAAACAGCTCACCCGGACGCCAACCTGATCTTTGGCGCGGTGGTTGACGAAAATATGGGCGACGAAATGCGCATTACCGTGATTGCCACCGGTTTTGAAAGCCGTCATCCAACCCGGCGGCAGGTGCTGCAGCAGCAATACGGGCAGAACCCGCCAGCCTATACAGCTTCTCACGCGGCTACTCAGAGCAGCAGCAGCGCTCCTCAGTCCTCGGCCGGCGGCGCACAAAGGCCAAACTCGCAACCCCCCCAACCTGTCCAGCCCCGGTTTACACCGAACAACCTGGACATTCCGGCCTTTTTGCGCCGCCGTTAATTTGTTGTCCTCGCGTGGGTGATCGGCGTTCCCGCGCCAAGATTGCTCACAACTCGCATCCTCTCTGCAAGCTCCCCCTGATTCCCGAGATCAGGGGGAGCGGTCTTTTTGGACAAAGTAGTCCTGAACTACCTGCGTATGCAATGAGAAGGCCAGTTCTTGCGGTCCGGTAATGACGACGCGCTCGTCGGCTTCGGGGGTGGGCGTAAAGGGGGGTAGATCGGCCGCGGCCAGCGGCCGGGCCAGGCCAAAGACCAGCAGCGTGCCGTCGGGGGCGCTGTGTACGTCAAATGGCCGGAGGCCGGCCGGGTCAATGGCCACACCCGTTTCCTCCCACACCTCCCGTGCCCCGGCCGCCTGCCAGGACTCGCCCAATTCAACGTAACCGCCCGGCAGGGCCAGCTTCCCCCGCCCCGGCTCAATGGCCCGGCGGACGGCCAGCAGCCCGCCATCCACCGGTTGCAGGACCACGGCTACGGGCAAGGGGTTTCGCCGGTTTGGCGTGGATGTCGTCACATCCACGCCAGACCCCTTCTCCGCTTCCACGAGTAAAAACCACGGCTCCCGCAAGATTTCGTGGATGGGGTGGCCGGCCGGGGTGGCGGCTACCGGCCGGGGCTCTTCCAGGGCAACGATGTGGCAACCGTTCCTGGTGAGGGCGCTGGTATAGGTAGATAACGGGTGATGATAACGGATGGAGGCCAGGGGTGATTCCCGGCCAGCAACCACAAACTTTTCCTGAAACAACTGGCTGGTAAAGTAATCGGTCACAGCCCGGCCGCCCGTCTGGCCGCTGTTGGCGGTGAAACAGAAGGGGTGGACGAGCTGGAACAGCAACCGGCCGCCGGGCTTTAAGACGCGGCCCATCTCGGCCATGGCCGCAGCCGGGTCGGCCAGCTCGATCAACAGGAAGCTGGAAATCAGGCCGTCAAAGCACCGGGCGGCGAAAGGAAGCCGGAAAGCATCGCCGCCCAGGTATTGTTCTCCCGGCCCGGCCGCCTGGCGGGCGGCCTGGAGTAATGGCAAAGAAAGGTCCAGGCCAATCACCGTGTGGCCCCGGCCGGCCAGCCAGCGACTCAGGTAGCCTTCGCCGCAACCGCAATCCAACACCCGCCCACCGGCCGGCCAGGCGGCCAGCCGGCCGAGCAGCGCCGGGTCAGAGACAAACTCGCGGAACGGGTTGACGCCATCCCGGATCATGGCCACCCAATAATTGGCCATGGCCGGGTCGTTGAATGGGTTAGTCATCGTTGTTCGTTGTCGGGGCACGATGCATCGTGCCCCGACAGGATTTTGTCGCTATACTCTGGTGTATGCCGCGACAATTAAAGCAGCATTCGATGAGTTATACCACGAACGTGGCCAAAATGGCGGCGGCCGAGGTGACTGATTTTCTGGAAAGGGCCTGGCCGCAAACGGTGGTGGTCCACAACGTGGAAGAGATGCCCGTTTACCAGGAACACGACGTAGACCTGCTGTGGACGGTGGTGGACCGGGCCGGCCGGATGCGGGTGATCCCCATCGAGGTCAAGGGCGACCGCTACCACCAGACGGGCAACTTCTTCTTTGAGACGATTAGCAACGAGTCCAGGGGCACGCCCGGTTGCTTCATGTATACCAAGGCCAAGTGGCTTTTCTATTATTTTGTGGAAATCGGCCGGCTGTATTGCCTGCCGGTGGCCCGGGTGCGGCCGTGGTTTTGCCACCAGATGGAACGGTTTGAGGAGCGCCGCACCAGCACCCCGGTGGGTCAGGACGAAGTCTACGTCACCATCGGCCGCCTGGTCCCCATCCAGGCCGTTCTGGAAGAGGTCGAAGGAGTTTTGCACTTTGTCAAAGAGGACGGCCAGTGGAGGAGGGAACACAGAGAACACGGAGAAGACACAGAGAGCCACAGAGAGGGCACAAAGTAATTCTATGTCTTTCCGTTCTTTTATTCAGCAAGCCGCCGAGAGCGGCGATTTGATGACCATTGACCGGCCGGTCAGCACGACCTATGAGCTGGCCAACGTGGCTCACGCCCTGGAGGGGCGGCCGGTGCTCTTCACCAACGTGGAGGACCACCCCGGCTGGCGGGTGTGCGCCGGGCCGTGTTCGGACCGCAAATATTTCAGCATCAGCCTGGGCGTGCCGGTGGCGGGCCTGGTCCACCACCTGGCCCAGGCCCTGGCCAATCCCGTCCCGCCGCCGCTGGTGGCCAGCGGGCCGTGCCAGGAAGTGGTCCGGGAAACGTTTGACCTGCGCGAACTGCCTATTCTGCTGCACCTGCCCCAGGACGCCGGCCGCTACATTGCCAGCAACGTCGTCATCATTAAAGACCCGGAGCTGGGGCGCAATATGTGCTACCACCGGCTGCTGCTGCTGGACGACCGCCACTTTGCCGCCCGCATTGTCGAGCGGCGGGGCACAGACACGGCGTTGAGCAAAACGGAGGGCGACTTCCCGGTAGCCATTTGCATTGGCGTTTCCCTGGCCACCCACCTGGCGGCTTCCATGTCTCCGCCGCCGGGCGTGGACGAGCTGTCGGTGGCCCACGCCCTGGCCCCCACCCCCCTGGTCAAGTGCCTGACCAGCGACCTGGAAGTGCCGGCCGACGCCGAAATTGTCCTGGAGGGGCGCATCACTCGCCGGCGGGTCCGCGAAGGGCCGTTTATGGACCTGACGGAAACGATGGATTTTGTACGCGAACAGCCGGTGGTGGAAATTGACCTGGTCACCCACCGGCGCGATCCCATTTACCACGCCCTCCTGCCGGGCGGCCTGGAGCACAAGCTGTTGATGGGTATGCCCCGGGAGCCAACTATCTGGGCCGAGGTCAACAAGGTTACCCGCTGTACCGGGGTGGCGATTACACCCGGTGGAGCGTCCTGGCTGCACGCCGTGGTCCAGATTGACAAGCAAGGGCCGGACGACGGCCGGCTGGCGATTGAAGCGGCCTTCCGGGGGCACAGCTCGCTGAAACACGTCTGGGTGGTGGATACGGACATAGACATTTATGACCCGGCGGCCGTAGAGTGGGCGATGGCCACCCGCTTCCAGGCCGACCAGGACCTGGTCATCCTGGAGAACCAGCCAGGCAGCTCGTTGGACCCTTCCGGCATCCACACGCCCGGCCAGAAGAGCCGCACGGCCAAGATGGGCCTCGACTGCACCATCCCCTGGGGCGCGGACCGCAGTAAGTACGAAAAAGGGCAATATGGACCGATCAACCTGGACGACTACCTGCCCGGCCGGTAAATAAGCGATTGGTGATTGCTTATTGGTCCATCGTGCCGGCCAATAACCAATCTCAACACTTCCATGAAGGTTCAATGATCATCAAACAAATGCGCTGCTACTTTCTCTATAACGTGCCGGTTACGGAGCACCTGATTGTGGCCCAGGATGGGCAGACGATTGGGGCCAGCCAGCCGTTCATTGATCGCTTTCGCCAGCACTTCGTCGTCGAAGAGGCAGAAGTGCCGGCTTTCTACACCGAGCATTACCGGCGGCAGCATACTCCTTACTCAATCAAAGACCCCGCGGCGGCGACGCGCACCCGTATCTCACAGGAGGCGTTGGCAGCGATTGGCTTTTACCAGGAGCTGAACCTGACCCAGGATATTGTCCTGGACTGGGAGTTCCGCATCGCGTTGCAAAACATTGGACTGGTGACGTTGAAGCTAACCGTCGAGGAGCCGCTGCCCAGCAACCTGGCCTATCGCCTGAGTGGGCTGCATTTGAACCCGGCCTACCAGGTGATAGACACCGGACCAATTGAGCACCTGTGGTCGTACGAGGCGGCCTCCCGGCCGGCGTTGGTGACGTTGGACGAACTGGCCCGCGCCATTCACCACCATTA
Source organism: Chloroflexota bacterium (assembly GCA_022616275.1). GTDB lineage: Bacteria > Chloroflexota > Anaerolineae > Promineifilales > Promineifilaceae. Next base: position 12,198 of record JAKEFB010000142.1, on the reverse strand, counting down.
CTTCCTGGCGGCCGGGCTTACGCCGCGCCGCTTTCGCGCCCTGCGCCACGAAATCCAGATGCCCTTGACGGCTATTGATGTAGAAACTGATTGTGCTACCCAGCGCGAATTTGTAGAGCAGGAACGCCGCGACCTGGCCGAGATGGTCTTTAAGCCGGCCTGTTGGGAGGTGGAGCACGCCAGTCTGAGTCACGCCGAGCACGTTTTGCAAGATGAACGGGTGTGGAGCGTGGCCAGGGATACGCTGGTCGTTGTTGCCTACGAGGGGGCTTTGTACGTCAAGATCAAGACGTTCGACACCGGTGTGCCGCACGAAGTCTCCGGCTTCCGCCTGGCCGACGAGGCTTCCATCCTGCATTCCTTTCGAGTGGCCGTCTCCAATTACCACTTTTTGCGCATCCTGGACGACCTGCTGGACCGGGAAATAGAGGAATTGACGGCCAGAGTCCACACCTACCAGGTGGCGCTTCGCCGGCCGTTCGAGGGAACGCCGTCGGCCGGCGACAATCACCTGCTGCAAGAGATGAATGACTTTGTCGTCCAGGTGACCGACCTGCGCTTTGAACTGGTCAATCTCCTGGAAGAGATTGACAACTCGGACAAATTCATTGACGAGGAGTGGCACATTGTCCTGCTGGACAAGCTCAACCTGGCGCTAGGGGCGAAACCGTGGCGGGACAATTTGCGTAATAGGATTGACAACTTGCGGGCGCTGGCAGAAGTGGTAGAAGACACCTATGAAAAGCTGCTGAACCTGCGGATTAACCAGAGCGTCGTAGACGTCAATTCGCGCCTGCTGCAACTGAACGAGGAAACCCAACAGGCCGAGGAGCGCCTGAAATTAGTCCAGTATATCTTTGGCACGCTGGCCGCGGCCGAGTTGCTGGGGCTGTTGTGCCAGATCTCGGCTGTCAGGCAACTTCCTGTGCTGCGACTCCTTAACCTGGAACTGTACGCGGCCGTCTTTTCCATCCTGGGCGTCATTTTTGTGTTCATTGTGTGGTGGGAAAGGCGAAACCGGCCGGGGTAGTGGAGATTAGAGACTTCGTCCTGAAGGACTCAAGTCCGAAGGATTGGAGATGAGAGATTACCCCCCAGGGCCTCCGCGAGGTAGCCTGTAACGATGAAGCAACTTCTCCTTTTCCTGGCGCTGACGTTGTTCGGCGTGTTGGCCGGCCGCCTGGCGGGCGTCAATCCCATCAGCCAGAGCTGGTTTCCTCGTTTCGCCTCCTTTGCCCTGGTGGTCGGCCTGTACGGCAGCGTGGTCGGCATTGACCTAGGGGCGATTCGGCGGCGGCGGCGCATGGCCATTCTCATCGTTACCCTGGGCGTGCCCCTGCAAATCATGGCTACCGGCCTGGTGATGTACCTCATTTACCCGATGGCCATTAGCTTTTTACTGGCCGTGGCCATTGACCAGATTGACCCCTTGTCGGTGCAGACGTTGCTGCAAGACAAGGAAAAGATGTCCGACGAGGCCAAGGGTATCCTCCGCGTCTGGGCCGCCTTCGACGACCCGGTGACGGTGCTGTTCGGCTTCCTGATCCTGGTCCCCTTGCTTAGCGGGGAAAGGGTCGGTCTTGATTTACCCGAGTATGCCCTGGGACTGGCCCTCAACCTGGGGCCGGCCGCGCTCATCTGGCTGGTCTATTTAAAGACAAAGCTCCTGGAAAACCGGACCGTGGCCCTGGTTCTCCTGGCGGCCGTGCTGGTCTTTGCCTTCTTCACCCAGAGTTACTTGCTGGCGGCCATCACCGGTCTGCTGCTTCGCCCCCTGCCGGCTCGGGGCCTGGAGCGGTTGATTAACGTTCTCTACTACATCATTGTTTTCATTGTCGGCATGGCCATTTACAGCTACGGCGTAGACCTACGGTTGGGCATCCTGCTGGCCCTGGTCGAGTTTTTTATCATCCAGCCACTTTCGGCGCTGATTGCTTTCAACGGCACGACCGGCGACGTGTTCCGCATTGCCTACGCCCAACAAAACGGGCTGACGACGCTGTTGATGGGCATCGCCTTCCAGAGCCTGGGGTTTGAGGTGTTGCCCATCCTGTTGCCGGCGATTGTCGCCGTCAACGTTTGCAACCTGGTGGTCAACAAGATTTATAGCTGGAAAGAACGGCGAGGTTTGATAGGATAGGCGGGAGGTGGCTGATGGATTTTGCAACGTTATTCTGGCTGCAAGAAGTTGAGGAAAGCCCGCTGATCCAGGTCGAGCTGGCTTTTGTCATTCTGCTGTCGGTGGCAGCCGGGGTGGCTATTCTGACCCGCCGCATCCGGCTGCCGTACACGGTCGCCCTGGTGTTGATGGGGCTGGCTCTTTCCTTTGTGCCCAACCCGTTTGAAATTGAGTTAAGCAGCGAGATTATTCTGGCCCTGTTGGTGCCGCCGCTCATTTTTGAGGCGACGTTAAACTTAAAATGGGAGCAGTTGCGGCGCAACCTGCTGCCAGTTTTGCTGCTGGCTGTGGCGGGGACGCTGGCCAGCACCTTTATCGTCGCCGGCCTGGTCATGGCCATGAGCCGCGCCCTGCTGCCCGGCTTCCAGATGCCCTGGCTGGCGGCCGTGGCCTTTGGCGCGCTCATCTCGGCCACCGATCCGGTGGCCGTCCTGGCCTTCTTCCGCAACCTGGGCGTCGGCAAGCGCCTGTCGGTCCTGATCGAGGGGGAGAGCCTGTTCAACGATGGCGTGGCTATTGTCCTGTTCAACATCACGATTGGCGCGGCCGTGGCCATGAACGCGACCGGGGATACGACCATTACCTTGGGGGCAGCGCTGGCTGAGTTTTTATGGGTGTCCCTCGGCGGCCTGGCTGTAGGTATACTCCTGGGGCTGGTCGTCTCTTACGGGGTGTTGAAAAACGTGGACGACCATCTGATCGAGACGGCCACGACCGTGGCCCTGGCTTACGGCGCCTTTGTCCTGGCCGAGCAACTGCACGTCAGCGGCATCCTGGCCGTGGTGGCCGCCGGCCTTTTCGTCGGCAATATCGGCAGCCAGAACACCTCGCCGACGACGAAGATTACCCTGGACAACTTCTGGGAGTTTCTGGCTTTCGTCGTCAACTCCCTCGTCTTTTTGCTCATCGGCCTGGAGACAGACCTGCTGGCCGGCCGGCCCAGCCTGCCGCTCATCCTGACGGCGGTGGTTGCCGTGGCCTTCAGCCGGGCCGTCGTCGTCTACGCCCTGACTGGGTTGCACAGCCTGTTGGATCGCAAAGGGCGCATCCCTGTGCCTTTTCGCCACGTCATGTTCTGGGGCGGCCTGCGGGGGGCCATTAGCCTGGCCCTGGCCCTGACGATCAGCGACGTGGTCTTCGAGCCAACGGTGGCCCAGGAAGTGCGGCGAATGACGTTCGGCGTGGTGCTCTTCACCTTGATCGTCCAGGGGACGATCATCTCGCCGCTGTTAAACCGGCTGGGGTTGGCCGGCCGGCCGGAGCAAAAACTCCAGCAGCAGCGGCAGCAGGCGCTGCTATACGCCGCGCGGGCCGGGAAGGGAGAGCTGGATCGGCTGCACAAAGAGGGGATTCTGCCGGCCGACGTCTGGCAGGCGATGGCCGAGGTTTACACAGAGGAAATCCGCCAGCGCGACCGCGCGCTGCGCCAACTGCTGCGCGAACACCCCGAGTTGGAACAGGAATTTGTCCTGCAAGGGCGCGAGGACGTCCTGCGGGCTGAGCGGAGCGCCATCAACGACGCTGCCCGGCGCGGCCTTATCTCTGAAGAAGTCTATGATGCCTTGATAGAGGAAACAGATCAGCGGGCGATAGCCCTGGAATTGATTCGTTCCACCTGGGGTATGGGCAGCAGCCATTATGAGTGATAAGCACGAGAGCCGGGAGGTTATTGTCTGTGCCACGCGGGGCGGCGAGGGTAGCCGGGCAGCCCAGGAGAAAGCTATCCGGCGCGCCCAGGAAACGGGCGGGCGGCTGATTTTCATTTACGTCGTGGACTTTAACGTGCTTGACCACTTCGACGGCGGGCTGAAGCCGGCCGTTCGCCACGAGTTAAGCTGGCTGGGAAAGACGCTGTTGAGCATGGCCAAGAAGCGGGCGGAAGATGAAAACGTGCCCGTCCAGGTTGTGGTTCGCGAGGGAGCCGTGGGCGAGGAAATTATCAAATTCCTGCGCGACAGCGGGGCCGGGGTCCTGTTTCTCGGCGCATCGCGTAGCGCCACCTCGACGTTCTCCGGCGACGACGCCGTCGAACAACTGGCCCGGGCCATTGGAGAAAAGGCCGGGATCCCGGTCGAGGTAGTCCGCCCGGCGGAAATGGGATTTTAGATTTTGAATTTTGGATTTTGGATTTTGGATTACACGCCAGGCGCGGTCAGGAGACCGGCCTGAACAGCTACAATTTTGGATTGGTGATGCCGGAGTACCTTAAGGTTTACGAAGTTGGGCCGCGCGATGGGCTGCAAAACGAGGCGGCGCTTATCTCGACTGAAGACAAGAAACGATTGGTTGGCGGCCTGGTGAAAGCCGGTCTACGATCCATTGAAGTGACCAGCTTCGTAAACCCCAAGGCCGTGCCCCAGATGGCCGACGCCGGCGAGGTAATGCGTGACGCGCTGGCCAAGTACGGCCCGGCGGTTGATGAACCTGGCGCCCGGCAATTTACCGGGCTGGTCTTTAACGAGCGGGGCTACGAGCGGGCCTTGGCCGCCGGTTGCCGGGCGATAGCCATTGGCGCGGCCGTCAGCGAATCCTTCAGCCAGGCCAACACCGGCATGTCTACCCAACAGGCGCTGGAGATGGCCGGCAAGCTGGCCGAATGGGCCAGGCGAGACGGCGTCTGGACGCGAGCTTACATCAGCACGGCCTGGGTCTGCCCCTTTGAAGGCCCGATCCGGCCAGAGAAAGTGATAGCCTACGCCGAAAAACTGTGGGAGACAGGCGTGGAAGAAATGGCCATTTCCGATACCATCGGCCACGCCAGCCCGTTAGAGGTTGGCCGGCTGATGGAGGCGCTGGGCCGGCGGCTGGACATGGCCAGGCTGGCCGTCCACCTGCACGACACCCAGGCGATGGGGCTGGCCAACACCACGGCCGCTATCCAGGCTGGGGTGCGTATTCACGATTCCAGCGTGGCTGGGTTGGGCGGCTGCCCCTTTGCCCCCGGCGCGGCCGGCAACCTGGCCACCGAGGACCTGGTTTTCCTGGCTTTCAAGCTGGGGCTGGGGACCGGCGTGGACTTTGTCGCCCTGTGGGACGTGGTGGCCGAGGTGGAAAAGATGGTCGGCCGGCCCGTCGGCGGCCGGATTCGGGCCTGGTGGGAAAGCAGCGGCCGGTTGGAAGAGGGTGTGCCCAGAATGAGCGGGCCGGTATAGGTTATTGGGTAATTGGGTAATTTAGTAAATGCCCTGGCGGCCGGAGACCAGCCTGAGCCGCTAGTAGAAGGATAAAAAGATGAACGTTAGCCAGGTTATGAAACGGAATGTGATTTCTATTTCGTCGTCGGCCACGGTGGGCCAGGCCGCGGCCCGGTTTGCCAGCCAGAAGATTGGTATGTTGCCAGTGGTGGATCCGGCCGGCCGGCTGGTCGGTGTATTAAATTTGCGGGACCTGATTGACCTGGTGATGCCCGTTTTTGTGCAGTTAATTGACGATTTTGACTTTGTGGGTGATTTCGGGGTATTGGAAGAGCAGCAGCCGTCGCCGGAACTGATGGCTCAGCCGGTGACGGCCGTCATGGAGCCGCCCATTACCGTGAAAAGCTCTAGCGGGCTGGTGCGAGCCTTTGCCATTATGCACAAGCACCAATTGTTGGACATGCCGATTGTCAACGACCAGGACCAGCTCGTCGGGTTGGTGTCACGGGTGGACATCGGTTCAGCGCTGCTGGCAAGCTGGCGCACCAATACGGCCGGAGACAAACCCACATGACCGCTATCGTCGTTTCCAGTTTCATTTTCCTCGCTTCCCTGGCTATTATCTTTTCCGAAAAACTCCACCGTACGATTACCGCCGTCGCCGGCGCCGCGGCGATGGTCATTGCCGGGCTGGCGCTGGGCTTTTACAACGAAGACCGGGCCATTGCGGCCATTGACTTCCATACCCTGGGCCTTCTATTGGGCATGATGGTCCTCGTCTCCCTGCTGCAGCCGACCGGCTTTTTCCAATACCTGGCCACCCTGGCCGGGCAATTGTCCGGCGGCCGGCCGGTGCTGCTCTTTGTCTTCCTGGGCACAGTGACGACCGTGCTATCTATGTTCCTGGACAACGTCACCACTGTCGTCCTCATCGCCCCGGTGACGATCCTCATCAGCGAAATCCTGGGCATTAACCCGATCCCTTTTCTCATGGCCGAGGCCCTACTATCGAACACCGGGGGGGTGGGTACGTTGGTTGGCGATCCGCCTAATGTGCTGATCGGCTCGGCCGCCAATCTCTCCTTTGGCGACTTCCTGCGCAATTCCTTGCCGGTGGTGGTGGTGGTCTGGCTGGTGGTGCTTGGCCTGCTCCTCTACCTGTTCCGGGTCGAACTGCGCCGCATCCCGACCAACGCCAAGGCTATTCAGGGTCTGAACCCGAAACTGGCGCTGGACGATCCGGTCACGGCCAACAAGGGCTTAGTGGTCCTGGGGGGTGCGGTAGCCCTGTTCTTCATCCATCACCTGCTGCACGTCAGCCCGGCGTTGATTGCCCTGACGGCGGCGGCGGTAGCCCTGCTGTGGATCCGGCCGGATATGCACCAGGTTTTCGAGCGGCTGGAATGGAACGTGCTGATCTTCTTCATGGCCCTTTTTGTCATGGTCGGCGGCCTGGAGGCGGCCGGGGCGCTGGAGGGAGTGGCGGAGATGGTAGCCCGCGCCGGCAGCGCCAATCCCACCCTCCTGGGCGTCGGCCTCATCTGGGTGGTGGCCATTCTTTCGGCCGTGGTGGATAACATTCCTATCACTATCGCGCTTATTCCTGTTATTGAAGGGCTGGGGGCGGCCGGCATTGACGCCGGGCCACTATGGTGGGCGCTGGTCTTTGGGGCCGGCTTCGGCGGCAACGGCACAATTATCGGCTCAACGGCCAACGTCGTCGTCGTGTCCCTGTCGGAGCGGACGCGCCGGCCGATTACGGCGGTGATGTGGGCGCGGCATGGCCTGCCGGTGATGGTCGTGGCCTGCCTGGTTTCCAGCGTGATGTACGTGTTGTTGATGAACTGGTTGCAGTAAAAGAGCACCGAATTAACGCAAATTAACGCGAATTTTGATTATTACAATTTGACTCAAAGGCGCAGACTTTGGCAGGGCCGAAGTGCGGGCAAAGGTTAGTTTTTAATGAACGCAATTCAGTTGAACGAGGAACAACGGGCGTTGCTAGCGGGGGAGCAGGGGGTAGCCCGGCAAATGGCGATGCGGCTGGTGGTAGACATGGCCGCGGCCGCCGGGGCCAGCGAGTTGATCCCTATCCAGAGCGCCCACCTGTCAGGGGTGTCGCCGCTGACCGGCGGGCTGGGGCTACGCCAGTTCCTGGCCCGGCTGGCCGGCGACCCCCAGGCCCGGGTGGCCGTGCCCACGACGCTGAACGCGGCCGGCTGCGACCTGGCCCAGTTTGAAGCCATGCGCATTACCGTGCCCGGCTTCCGGGAAGAGAGCGAGGAAATCGTGGCGCTGTACACCCGGCTGGGCGTCCGGCCGACTCAATCGTGCGTGCCTTACGAGTGGGAGGGGGTCGTGACCCAGGGAGTGGCCGCCTGGGCCGAGTCCAACGCCATTTGCTTCGGCAACTCCTACTGTGGCCTGGCCACCAACCGCGAATCTGGGCTGTCAGCTCTGGCCTGCGCCCTCACCGGCTATACGCCAAAGTATGGCCTGCTGGAACCGGCCGCCCGCCGGCCCAACCTGGAGGTGATCGTCTCCTGCGCCCTCTCCGACCCGGCCGACTTTTCCATTCTGGGCGACTGGATCGGCAAGCAGCGGCAACCAGGCTGGCGGCTGCTCTATGGTCCCATTCCGTTCATCCGTGGCCTGCCGGTTAACTTGAACCACGAACAACGCAAGGCGTTGACGGCCGCGGCGGCCAACTACGGCTCGCCGCTGCTGTACATTGATGGGCTGGGCGAAGCGCCGGAACCGGCTCCCTTCCAGGCCACGCTCCATTTTACGGAAGCGGAATTGCGCCGCCGCTATGACGAACTCCGGCCGCGCGCCCCGGTCTCGCTCGTCGTCATCGGCTGCCCCCAGGCGTCGGTCGGCGAGCTGCGGGCAGTGGCCGGGCTGCTGCGCGGCAAACAGGTGACGGCCGTACCCGGCGACCCGGCCGGCCGGCCGCCGCTGTGGATCTTTACCGCTTCAGCCAACAAGGCCATTGCCGAGCACACCGGCCTGGCGGCTATTATCCGGGAGAGTGGGGCGTTGCTGCTGGAGAACACCTGCCCGGAAGTCGTCCCCTACGATCAACGCTGGGTCCACCACATTCTAACCAACTCGATGAAAGCCGAGCATTACCTCAAGTCCGGCCTGAACAACATCCCCGCCTCGGTCATGCCCCTGGCCGGCTGCCTGGCCGTCGCCACCGGCGAATGGCAAGTGGCAAGTGGCAGGTCACCCACTCACCCGCTCACTCGCAAACTCGCAAACTCGCAAACTCGCAAACTTGCAAACTTGCAACCCCCCACACCTCCACACCCCTACACCCCTACACTCTTCTCCGCCACCGGCCGCGGCCTGCCCTCCCAGGAAAAGTTCACCGTCACCGGCGAGGCGTTTGTCACCGGCACGCCGATTACGCTGCTGGGTTTTGTCAATCGGGAAACGGGCGTGGTCGAAGAGCCAGGCCACCCGGCCGACGGCCAGAGCATGGCCGGCAAGATCGCCATTTTTCCCAGGGGCAGCGGCTCTACCGTCGCTCCCTACGTCTTGCTGGAGCTGTATTACCGGGGCGTAGCCCCGCTGGCCATCGTCAACACCGAGATAGACCAGCAAAGCGCCCCCGCCTGCTCATTGGAAGGCATCCCCTACGCCTACGCCTTTGACGCCGACGTAACCCAGGGCGTCGCTAACGGCGATCTGGTTGAATTGAGACGACAGGGTGGCGTAGTTACCATTCGCGTTTTGGAACGAGCTACAGTACCCCAAATCTAAAATCCTTCGGACTGATGTCCGTCAGGACGAAGTCTAAAATCTAAAATCCAAAATCCATCCACGCCCCCTTGCCTGCACAGCGCCATTTCGTTGGTTTAGGTGAAACCCATTTTACTTTCTTAGGGACACCGGCCGGTGTATACTGGTGTCCTATGAGCCTAGCGGAACAGTTGATTGGCCAGGTCATCAACAATTTTGAGATCCAGGACGTCATCGGCCGGGGCGGCATGGGGTTGGTTTACCGTGCCTACCACCCGGATCTGCAGCGCTACGCGGCGGTCAAAGTGATGCGGCCGGAGCTGGCCAACCAACCGGGCTTTTACGAGCGCTTTTTGCAGGAGGCGCGCACGGCCGCCCGCCTGGAGCACCCCAATATCGTGGACGTCATCAACTTCGGCCGTTTTGGGGACAGCTTCTACCTGATGATGGACTACATTGACGGGCCGAGCCTGCGCCAGCTCATCATTGAGCACCGCGACGGCCTGCCTTTGTGGGACGCAGCCCAGATTTTCTGGCAGATTGCCGACGTGCTGATCTACTCCCACGCCCAGGGCGTCCTCCACCGCGACCTGAAGCCGGACAACATCCTGCTCACTCACAGCATCCGGCCCAACCGGCCGTACCGGGCAGTAGTGACCGACTTTGGCCTGGTCAAGTTGGTCCAAAACAGCATCCTGGAGACCCAGGAGGGCATCAGCGTGGGCACGCCGGCCTACATGTCGCCGGAGCAGTGCCGGGGCGAGGACGTAGACGGCCGGACCGACATCTACGCCCTGGGGGTAATGCTCTATGAAGCGGTCACCGGCCAGCGGCCGTACCCCATCCGCGGCCTCTTTGACGCAGCCAAGTTCCATGCCAGCGGCAAGTTGATTGCCCCCCGGGCGCTCAACTCGGCCATTCCCCTCCCGCTCGACATCCTCATCCGGCGGATGCTGATCCCCGACGTTAGCCGGCGCATTGGCTCGGCGGCCGAGGTGGTAGACGCGCTGCAAGAGCTGATTACCATCCTTAGTAAATCGGCCGATGGCGGGCCGGTCACTTCCAGGCTGCAAAGACGGATCACCCAGGAAGGCAAGCTGCCCAGGGTGCATCTGGAGAAGACAGTGGCGGAGGAAGAAGAGCCCTCCACGCCGGCGGCCACCTCCGGCGAAGCGCCGATTGCTCCCTTTTACATCCAGGTGGCTTACCAGGAGGAGTGGGAGGACAAGATGTACCCGCTGAGTTCAGCCCCGGTCCAGGTCGGCCGGCTGGCGTCGTCCAGCATTGTCCTGGACCGGCCGGATCGGTACATCTCCAAGAAGCATTGCGAGATTGTCATCGAAGAAGGGCGGGTGCTGATTCGCGACCTGGGTAGCACCAACGGCACGATCCTCAACGACGAAAAGCTGAAGCCTAACATTTTCCACGAATGGCCGCCGGGGGTGGAAGTACGCCTGGGGCCGTTCACCCTGGCCCTGAGGACGGACAAAGAGGTCAACGCCCTGCCCTCGCCCCCGGCCGAGGGAGCCCCGCCGCGCGCCCCAACGACCAAAATCCACTTTTACCATTTCCTGTCCTGCGTCGAGGCCATCCCCACCCGCCTGCCGCTGGCGCCCGACAGAGCGCTGGTCATCGGCCGGGCGGCCGATTGCGACATGGTCCTGGACCACCCCCACGTCTCCAAGCACCACTGCCGGATCCAACTGGGCGAGGCCGGCCCGGAAATCGTGGACCTGCGCAGCACCAACGGCACGTTCCTCAACGAGCAGCGCCTGCCGGCCCACGTCCCCATCCCCTGGAAAGACGCCACTACGATCAACGTCGGCCCCTTCACCGTGACGCTCGAAGACCACACGCCACAGACGTCATAAAGCTTTCAGCGATCAGCTTTGTGTTCTCTCTAAGCAATCCTTGATTGCCGCAATCCTTAATTGCCGGTCTCTGTGTCTCCTCCAAGCAATCTTTGATTGCCGGTCTCTGTGTTCCTATCTTCTTCATCCCCCTAAAGCAGCCCCCAAAGCTGTCAAAAAGCCGCCAAGGAACAGGCTGGCCAGAATACCCAGAATAGAGATAACCACTGTAAAGATAAAACCGGCCGTCCAAAAGCCGCAACCGAAATAAAGGCCGTCGGAAAATGTAAGCTTTTCCTTCATGAAAACCTCCCTACTAACCGGGGAAACCTTAATCGGCCAGCCCGGAGCGCAAGACAACCAGCGGTCGGCTCGACACGATGTACTTGAGGCTGGCGAGGGTGGCGTCTTCTGGTATCTCAAACGCCACCCAGCCGCTCACACTCTGGCCGGGGCTAAGCTCGACCTGCTCTAACTGCTCGTTGCGGCCGGCGCCCAGGGCGATGACGTAGATAAAGCCGTCGCCGTCTACCAGCCGGGCGTTGAGGGGAGTGACGATAATCGCGGGACCGGAGACGTTGCCGACGGCGATCTGCACGGCCACCAAACGCTGGCCATAGCGAGGCCAGTACAGCTCAACAGCTCTGGCCGGGTCCTCCACCGCCTCGGCCACCAGCGAGTAGCCTTCCACTTCCACCACTTCCCCCAGGCTGGCTGTCACGCCCGGCCTGCCGTCGCCGGAGGCTGTCAGGGGTGGGATGGCATCGGCCGCAAACTGGCCGTTCACTGCTTCCAACCTCGACTGCAAAACGATCCCAGGAACAGCGGTGATTTGGTACTGGATACTCTCCGGGACCGAGCCATCGGGGATTTTGAAGGCCACCCACCCACGCACCCGCTCGCCAGGCCCTAAGTCAATCAAGATCAGTTGGCCCTCCCGCGCCGCCAGCTCCGTTGGATAGGCGACCCCCTCGGCATCCACCAGCGTGGCGTTCAACGGGTTGATCGTGACAACCTCGCCGGAGACGTTGCCGACGATAATCTCGACGCCCACCAGCCGCATACCTTCCGTGTAGCGGTACGATTCAGAAGGGCGGGTGGGGTCTTCCAGGGTAATAACGGCGAAGGAATAGCCGGCGTATTCGACCAGCTCGCCGGGCGCGGCCGGGCCGGGAGGCTTCGCTGTCCCGGTTGGCGCGGGGGCTAACGTTGGCTCAGGGGTGCCGGCGGCCGGCTCTCCGGCCGGTTCTACACTTTCCGCCGCGGCCACTTCAATAGGGCCGGCCGG